>CAYRIA010000001.1:0-28709 GCA_964424175.1 uncultured Oscillospiraceae bacterium
GGCTTGACCCGCGCACGAAGCTGAGCTGCACCGTGCTCTATATCGCCATGCTCTTTATCGCAAAGTCCTTCCTGATCTACGGTCTTCTGCTTGCGTTGCTGGCGCTCTCAGTTGCAGTTTCGACGATTCGCCCGTCTGCCCTACTGAAGGGGCTCAAGCCTTTGGCAATTATTATCTTCTTTACCGCGATTCTGAATCTGTTTTACATCAGCGGGGGCAAAGCTCTTGTCTCCTGGTGGGTGCTGACGATCACGACTGAGGGCGTGAAAACCGCCGCCTTCATGCTGCTGCGGATTATGATGTTGGTATGTGGAACCTTTTTACTGACCTACACAACAACGCCCATGGGGCTGACGGACGGTCTGGAGCTGCTGCTGAACCCCCTCAAAAAGCTGCACGTCCCCGTGCACGAATTTGCTATGATGATGAGCATTGCCCTACGCTTTATCCCCACGCTTATCGAGGAGGCGGACAAGATCACGAGTGCCCAGAAGGCGCGCGGCGCTGATTTTGAAACCGGCAAGTTGACTGATCGGGCAAAGGCGCTGTTGCCCTTACTTGTTCCTCTGTTCGTCAGCGCCTTCCGTCGGGCGGACGAGCTGGCGATCGCAATGGAATCGCGCTGCTACCATGGCGGCGAGGGCCGCACACGCATGAAAAAGCTCCGCATGACGGGCACCGATTATGGCACGATCTCCGGCTTCCTTACCCTTCTCGGCGGGGTCATCACGCTGACAAGCCTTGGCTTCTGAGAGGTTGACATAACATGAGAAATATTGCCCTTCGCCTCGCCTACGACGGCACAAATTATCACGGCTGGCAGGTGCAAAAAAACGACTGCACCATCGCCGAAACGATTGAGAAAGCGCTAAGCAAAATCTGTGAGCATCCGGTGAAAGTGGTTGGCTGCGGCCGCACCGACGCAGGCGTTCACGCACTGCGCTACTGCGCCAATTTCAAAACGGACTGCCGCATCCCGACAGAACGCATTCCGTTGGCCTTAAACACCCATCTGCCCTGTGATATCGCAGCTCTGGACGCAGTCGAGGCTCCGGAGGATTTTAACGCAATTCTCTCCTGCATCCAGAAGGAATACGTCTATAAGCTCATTAACAGCCGCCTGCGCGACCCCTTTCTGAATAAGCGTGCCTGCTTCTATCCCTCTTTGCTGAACCTAAGCAGGATGCAGGCTGCTGCCGCCTGCTTCGAGGGCAGGCACGATTTCCGCGCCGTGCGCAGCGTGGGCACGGAAACAAAAACAACTGTACGCACTGTCCACTGGTGTAGGATTAATGCCAAGGGTGAGCTGATTACCCTGCAGATCTGCGCAGACGGCTTCTTGTACAACATGGTGCGCGCAATCATGGGCACCATCGTCTATGCCGGGCTTGGCAAGCTCGCACCCGAGGATATCCCCTCACTCCTGCAAGGCGGCGACCGCCGCCTTACGGGGCCAACCATGCCACCGGAGGGGCTCTATATGTCTCGTGTCTGGTATGAGGGCGCGGTCGGCGAAATGATGCAGGCTTAAGGCGATGGGAGTGGACGCTTCAGCTGCTTATCCCAGAAGAATCCTTAACAGAAAATCTATACATTTTCCAGAGAATATGCTATAATGCTATAATTCGGTGATTTACGCCGCAGGGCGGTTTAGAGATCTACAGGCAGGCGGCCTATGCACCGAAAAGCGCGAAGGGACGCGTAATTTCATGATGGTTCGTTCCAAACACGCAAAACAGAAAAGTGTCCAGAGGATCCTTGCCGTGATCCTCTCGCTTCTTGTCCTTGTGCTGGCCGCGCTAGTCTTCCTCTTTCGGGACAAGCTTACGCCCATCGCCCTCTCCGGCGACTCAGAGGATCTGGCGGATATCGCCTCCAACGACAAGCCCTTTACATATGAAACCGGTTCCCTGCAAATGTTTGCCCTGATGGATCAAAACCTGGCGATCGCCTCAACGACCGGCCTGCAGCTTCTCGACAGGGATGGCGTGACTGTTTCCCGCGAGATTTTCTCAATGGCTAATCCGGCGGTCTGTGCCGCCGCTAGCACCTGCGCCTTTTACGACGTCGGCGGCTACGCTCTCCGCGTTTATCAGGACGGCGAATTTGTCCGACTTGACAGCGAATCCGAGATTATCTCTGTTTCGGTCAACAACGCGGGGTACTATGCGGTCGCGAGCTACGAGCCGGGCTACAAGGGCGGTGTCACAGTCTATAACCCGGAGCTTGAGCCGATCTATAAATGGTATTCCGGCACAGGCTACGTCGTGGACGCTGCGGTCTCACCGGACAGCAGCATGCTCGCCGTGCTCTGCGCGGAATCCGAGGGCAGCACCATCCATATCTTCCGTCTCGACAGCGAGGACGAATATGCCTCGGTCACAGTCCCAAACGAGCTTGCTTTCCGGCTCAGCTATAATTCCGGCGGCAATCTATGCGTGCTCTCGGAGCAGGCGGTTCGTTTCTTTTCCCCTAGCGGCAAAGCACTCGCGGACTATGCCTTCGGCAGCGCCTATCTGGCAAACTTCCGGCTCAGCGAGGGCATTTGGGTTGTTGTGCTCAGCAAATACGTCTCGGGCAGCGATGTGTCCCTCGTTAGCTTCAACGGCAGTGGAAAACTTGCCGGCGAAGCGGCCCTACCAGCCGAACCTCTCTCACTTTTTGTCCAGGGTGATAAGCTTCTTGTCCTCGGTGTTTCTGACGCATCCCTATATTCTGCGGAGCTGCGTCTACTCAAACAAAACCATGTCGTTCCCGGTTTCTCCTCGGCGGTGCTAATGCCGAAGGGGAGCGTGCTCCTCCTCTCCTCCCATTATGGGGAAAGCTGTGAATTCCGTTAACTTGCACAGCGAAAAGAAAAAGCCCGGACACCCTCTGTCCGAATAACGTGAGGTAAGATATGAGACTGGTATTTGAGGTAATCCTGCTCGTCATCGTTCTTTTCTGCGCCTGGAACGGCTATAAAAAAGGCTTGGTAATGTGCATAGGAACCCTGCTTGCCATAATACTATCTTTGTATGTGGGCGATTTGATGGGTGATACCTTCTCAACAACTGTCAGACCTGTCCTGCGCCCCTTCGTCAGCGGCTATATGGACGGCTCAGAGGGCGTCATCAGCGAAAATCTCACCGGGCTTCTCGGTGCAGACGGCGCCGATCTCTCCATCGACGAGGCGCTCTCGGGGCATCCCGAGATCGGGAAGGAACTTAGCGCCGACAGCTTCAAGGCAATCGGCATTTACGACTCCGCAGCACATAAAATGGCGGATCAGGCGCTTGCCCTCTCCGATGAGAACAGCATTCCTCTCAGTTCCGCGATCATCGATGTGGCCTGCCTGCGCTTTGCCTATGTCCTGATTTTCACGCTTTTCTTTCTTTTGTCAATTATTATCCTCACAGTTTTGGGGAATTTGTTCAACCTCAGTTTTAAAATCCCTGAAAAAGAAAAGCTCAACACGATCGGTGGTGCTGTAGCAGGCGCTTTTACGGGTATAATCCTCTGTATGCTTATTACTTGGGCACTTCGCTTCTGCGGCGCCCTTCTGCCGGAGGAGACGATGACCCGCACCCTGATTACTGCCCTGTTCCTGAAACTGAACTTCATGCCGCTGCTCCTATCCATCTGAGGCAGGGCTGACCCCCGCGACTCTAATGCAAGGAGAATGATTTATGCAACCGACAATATGCGCTCGATGCAAAAAAAATATGGCCGTGATCTTTATATCGAAAGTCGAGCACGGAGATACAGTAAACGAGGGTCTCTGCCTCAAATGCGCCCGTGAACTTCATATAAAGCCCGTAGATGATATTATGAACAAAATGGGCATTTCGGACGAGGATCTCGATTCTATAGCCACCGAAATGTCCGCCGTCATGGGCGTGGGCGACGCCTCGTCCGAGCCTGACGGCCTTGAGCCTGCGGAAGACGAGGCCGGCAAGACGGCGACCTTCCCCTACCTCAACCGCTTGTTCGGCGCAGACGGCGTCTTTAATCCACTCAGCAATGCCTATCCTCAGCCGTCGCAGCCCTATAACGACCGCTCCGCAAAGAACGAGACGAAAGAACCGTACCCGCGCGGTCCGGGAAAACTCAAGTTCTTAAACAATTATTGCATCAACCTCACTGAGCGTGCAGCAAACGGTCAGCTTGACAGCATGATCGGCCGCGCGGAGGAGCTTGAACGCGTCATCCAGATCCTCAACCGCCGCCAGAAAAACAACCCCTGTCTGATCGGCGAGCCGGGCGTCGGCAAGACCGCAATCGCTGAGGGGCTTGCCCAGCGTATTGCGGACGGCGATGTGCCCTACAAGCTCCGCAACAAGGAGGTCATGCTCCTCGACCTGACCGCGTTGGTGGCCGGCACACAGTTCCGCGGCCAGTTTGAGAGCCGCATGAAGGGTCTAATCGAGGAAATCCGTGCACAGGGCAACATCATCCTCGTGATCGACGAAGTGCACAACATCGTCGGCGCGGGTGATGCTGAGGGCAGCATGAATGCCGCCAATATCCTCAAGCCCGCTCTCTCGCGCGGCGAAATTCAGGTTATCGGCGCAACCACCTTCACCGAATACCGCAAACACATCGAAAAGGACTCCGCATTGGAGCGCCGTTTCCAGCCCGTTACGGTTAACGAGCCTTCGATCGAGGACAGCGTCAGTATCCTCAAAGGCATCGCCCACTATTACGAAGACTATCACGGTGTTGCCATTTCTGAGGAGATGTGCCGCCGTGCTGTCACCATGTCCGAGCGATATATCACCGACCGCTATCTGCCCGACAAGGCCATCGACCTGATCGACGAGGCCTGCTCGGACGTGAACCTCAAAAACCCCGATATTGCGCGCGGCTTTGTGATCAACAAGGAGCTGGCCGACCTCGACAAGGAACGCGAGCTGCTCCTGGCGGACAGTGGGAACGATGCAAACTTTGCCCGCCTTGCCGAAATCCGTAGCGCCTCCCTCCAGCTCACGGATGAACAGCTTAAGCTACGTTCCAGAGGCAAGCCGGCGCTGACCGAGGAAAATCTCGCCCGGGTCATCGAACTGTGGACAAAAATCCCTGCCAGCAGCATCCGCGAAGACGAATTTGAGCGCCTGTCCGAACTGCACACCCGCCTCAAGGCACACATCATCGGCCAGGACGAAGCGGTTGATACTATCTGTGCGGCGATCAAGCGCAACCGTATCGGCCTATCCGCCAAACACAAGCCCGTCAGCTTCATCTTTGTGGGCAGCACGGGCGTCGGCAAGACGGAACTGGTCAAGCGGCTTGCGGCCGATCTGTTTAATGCCCCAGAATCACTGATCCGTCTCGATATGTCTGAATTCATGGAAAAACACTCGGTTTCCCGTATCATTGGCTCGCCCCCCGGCTATGTCGGCTACGATGAGGCCGGACAGCTCACGGAAAAAATCCGCCGCAAGCCCTATTCTGTCGTTCTCTTTGACGAGATCGAAAAGGCTCACCCAGACGTGATGAACGTCCTGCTGCAAATTCTCGACGATGGCCGCATCACCGACGCACAAGGGCGCACAGTTAACTTTGAAAACACCGTCATCATCATGACCACTAATGCCGGCAGCGACAAGAAGGAAGGACGCCTCGGCTTCGGCGGCAGTGCTACCGACATCGGCAAAGACAAGGCACTCAAGGCACTCAAGGATTTCCTTCGTCCCGAATTCCTCAACCGAATCGACGAGGTCGTTTATTTTAACAACCTCAGTGAGGAGAATTTCCGTGACATTGCAAGTCTAATGCTTGACGAACTACGCACGGTCATGTCGGACAAAGGCATTGAATTGGCTTATGATGACAACTTGGTCGGCTACCTCGCCAAAACGAGCTATTCTCTTACCTATGGCGCGCGTAACCTGCGCCGATTAATCCAACGGGAAATCGAAGACGCGATGGCCTCGGAGATTATCGACCACTGCCGCGGCAAGGTCAGCCACATCTCCATCACCGTTGCTGACGGCAAGCCGAAAATCACCGCCTTATAAACGCGCCCGAGCGCGAAACAAAAAAATCCCCCGCCGCAGACGAAAGCTGTGGCGGGGGATTTTGCCCGGTAAAAATAAACGCGCCCGGCGGACTTAACCGCTCGAACGCACCAGTTCATTTCCGGTCTATTGAAAGCGCATTGCGCATTGTCCTCGGCGAGCTGTTTATCTGTCGCTCGGTACCGTGACGGTGCTTCCATAAATCATATCGTCAACATCGCTGGTCTTGAATTTCACGGTCATAGCAATCATCTCCTTTCCTAGCTTATGTTTAGATTTTATAACGGCGATTGCGCAAAATCAAGAGAAAAAGCACAAACGATCGGTAAATTTTTTGTAAAGTCTGACAATTTCTTAGCAATAACAATATATGCCGGCAGCAGGACGCCACCGGCATATATTTTGTGTTCAGCGATTGCGCCGGGGCGCTGCATGCCTGCCCGCGCGCCTTCTTGGCTCAGGCGCATAGCGCTTTTCCAAACGTGAAATGCCCCTAACCAGCAGCTCCATAAGCGGATAGGCAAGTAACGAAAACACAACTAGTACCAGTGCGGACTGGTTTGACAGGTCCGTGAGCGTAAACAGTTCCTTGAAAAAGCCTGCTATGAGAATATAGCCCGCAGCCATCGCGCCCACGAGGAGCTTTCTCATCCGGTTATATGGCAAACAGAGCCTGTGCAGAACGATCATGCCCACAACGGCCATGATATACGCGCAGATCGTTGACATTTCCAGCATCGGAAAGCTAAACGCCAGATAAAAGAGCATCACGCCCACGATCAGGATAATATTACTCAAGCCGCCCGGCAGCGCCCGGTAGATCACGTTACGGAGGAAGCGTCCGCGGACAAGTCCCTCGTTCGGCTCCATCGCCAGAAAAAAGGAGGGAATCCCGATTGAAAGCCCGCTGACCAAGCTCAGCTGTGCCGGGGTAAGCGGATAAGGCAGGGTAAAAACCAGAGAAATCAGTGCCATGACGAAGGAGAAAATGTTTTTTACGAGAAACAGCACCGCACTGCGTTCGATGTTGTTGATCACGCGCCGCCCCTCCATAACCACCGAGGGCATTGCGGCAAAGTTCGAATCGAGCAGCACAACGTGCGAAACCTGACAGGCCACCTCGCTGCCGGAAGCCATAGCCACGCTACAGTCGGCTTCCTTGAGCGCGAGCACGTCGTTGACCCCGTCTCCCGTCATGGCAACCGTGTGCCCCGCAGCCTTCATGGCGCGGATGAGCTTGCGCTTCTGCTCCGGCGTGACGCGGCCAAAAACCGTATATTCCTCCGCCGCCAGACGGAGCTTGCGATCATCGTCCAGCGTCCGCGCGTCGACGTATTTTTCAGCCTCGGCAATCCCTGCACGTTTTGCCACCTCTGAGACAGTCAGTGCGTTATCACCGGATATGACGCGAATTCTGACACCCTGCCTTTCAAAATATGCAAAGGTCTCGGGCGCGTTCTTGCGAATTTTATTGGCAAGCATGATAAGCGCGAGGGGGAAAATCTCCGCATCCAGGACTTCGTCCGTAAGCCTGCCGTCGTAGATGGCCAGAAGCAACACGCGGCAGCCTTTTTGGGAGTAGTATTCGATCCTCTCCTGATACCTGCCGTAATGCTCCCCCAATATGATCTCTGGCGCGCCGAGGATATAGGTTTCATCCTCATGGAAGGATACGCCTCCGTACTTTTTAACGGAGGTGAAGGGCAGGGTCTCAATCGCCGTCTGAGAGGGCTGACCTCGGAAATAGCGGCGCAACGCTACCATGGTGTCGTTATCATCCTGCATGGCGAACACATAGTCCGACATGATCATGCGAATATCGTCCTCAACAAACCTGTCCGCGCTGAGCAGATAGAGATCCTCGACGATCATTTTGTTTTCTGTGATGGTTCCGGTCTTGTCCACACAGAGCGTATCCACGCGCGCAAGGGTCTCGATGCAGTTCATGTCATGCACCAGCGTCTTGCGCTGCGCGAGACGCACGACTGCGGCGACGAGAGCGATACTCGTCAGCAAATAGAGCCCCTCTGGGATCATGCCGACCAGGGCGCCAACGGTTGAAACCACACCGTCCTCTACGCTGCGTTCCAGCCAAACAATCTCCTTAACGGCCATTGCAGCGCCGATGGGAATCAGCGCGATACCAATCCACTTGACAAGACTCGATAGCGAGCGCATCATTTCACTCTGCTTGTTGCCTCTGCTCTTTTTTGATTCCAGCGTCAGTCGGGAGACGTAGGAGTCCTTGCCGACGCGCGTGAGCCGAGCACGCACCGAGCCGCTAACGACAAAGCTGCCGCTCATTAGCTCTTCTCCGCAGCACTTTTTAATCTCGTCCGCCTCGCCGGTCATCAGCGCCTCGTTGACCTGGCACTCTCCAGCGACGACGACGGCGTCCGCAAAAATCTGGTTTCCCTGCGCAAAGACCACAATATCGTCGCGAACCATTTCCTCGACGTTTAGGGTTTTCATCAGCCCGTCGCGGATGGTAACACCCTTGGGCGCACTGATGATGTTGAGCTTGTCTAACGTTTTTTTCGCGCGGAGCTCCTGCACGATACCAATGAAAATATTTGCAAACACGACAGGCATGAAGGTCAGGTTCCGCCAGGAGCCGACCGCGATGATGCAGGCCGCCAAGGCGAAGAACACGACGTTAAAGTAGGTCAGCAGGTTTCCACGGACGATCTGCCCGATCGTCTTTGTGGGCGGATCAATGGGCGTGTTTCCATAACCGTTTTGCATCCGCTCCGCCGCCTGCTGCGCCGTCAGCCCAATATCGGGCGGGGCGGCTAACTCGGGAATCCTGCGCCGTTCAGGCAAAGGCGCAGATTTTTTCTTTGTTGGTACGCGAAAAGCCATCAGCCGTATCCCCTCGATGCAAAAAATCCTTTTGTTATCATAACACATCAAGCCCCTTAGTGTCGAACAATTTGTGAATTTTGAGGAAATCTGCGTCCGAGCAGCTATCAGGGCGGATTTTTCATTCGGCCAGTGTTAACGCGCCGCTCCCCGAAGGGCGCGGCGCGTTAATCTGCCATATACGCCGGCGCCTCAGCCGGCCGCAGCGGAGTACTTTCTGAAAATTTGTGCGACCTGAGCACGCGTAGCCGTACTCTGGGGCGAAAAGCTTCCGTTGCCCATACCATCGATCACGCCGGCTTGCTGAAGGGCGTAAACCGCAGTTTTTGCCCCCACGCTGATTGCGGCGTCATCTGTAAACGCAGCCTTGTCAACGGTCCGCGGCAGGGTCTTTCCATAAGCCACGGCGTAATTGTATAAGAGCATGCACATATGCTCTCGGGTAATGCTGCTGTCTGCCGAGAAGCTGCTACCTGCGACCCCGTTAGCAATCCCCGTAAGCCACGCCCACTCCGCATAGGGGCTGTAGTACTGCCCGGAGGCCAAATCAGAGTAGTTGTTGCTGTAAACGCGGAGCAAATCGCCGCGGATAAAGCCCGTCGCCTCGCCGTATTTCACGCCGTACCAGTCCCCGCTTTTACCTGTCAGCTGCACGATGCTGTTTTTCTCCGCGACAAAGCCCGTAATCTCAGTGTCTGTCGAGGGGCCGCGGCGTATATTGACACCCGCACCCGTCACCAACCCCACACCTGAACCGAGTTCCGGCGGCAGACCTGTAAAGCGCCCGAGTACCGTGATGAACATGCCGCGGGTCATGGTGGTCTCTGGCGAGAAGGCTACTTCGGAGGTGCCTTTGAATAGCCCACTTGCGTAAACGTAGCTCACCGACTCATAGTACCAAGCATCCGCGCCCACATCCGTGAAGGGAAGCTGTGCCGTGGATTTGAAGGTGGTGGAAATTGTGTGCCCCGCCGTCAGGTTCGAAAAGGTGTAGCTTGTGACCGCCCCGACTGAAACGCCGTCAACCAGCACGTCCTTGACAACAAAGCCGTTCTCCGGAGTTATGGTATAGGTCTTGGAGCCGGTCTCTAAAACCTGGTTTGCACCGGAGGGGCTGATACTCCCGCCCGCCCCAGCTGTCGCAGTGATGCTAAAAACCCGGCCGATACGGTAGGAAGCAGTCATCGTCTCGCTTCGGGAAAGCCCCGCTCCCTCGGCAAAAGCCCTGATTGTCATATCCTGTGTGACCACTATCGGCGTAGAATAGGCCCGGCTAGCGGTCGTCGGCTGCGTTCCGTCTGTTGTGTAATAAATCGTCGTACCCGCCGTGGATTCGAGCTTGATCTGTGAACCGGCAGAGACGATTTCTCCAAGGCTCATCCCCTGTCCGCTCACTAAGCTCGCTTTGGGCGTGTCGGCCTGCGGGACCTTGACGGTGTATTCCAGGATCGTGCTGTCCGCAAAGCGCGGGGAAACCGCGATTGCGCGCAGCTTGGTCGTCGTTGTAAGGGAAATTGCCGTGGAATAGCGCGTGCTGTTTGTCGTCGGGGTGGAGCCGTCCAGCGTGTAATAGATTGTGTCGCCAGGCACGGCGCTAGTCAGGCTCACGGTCTTTCCGCCGACAAAGGCGCTAGTGCGGCTCTTGGGCGCCAACTCCTTCTGCCCAGCCACAAGCTCTCCGTCCAGCGGCACAACGGGACTGGGGGTATAGGTTACATCGTCCCTTTTGGGATTTCGGTAGATGACGTAGCCGCCGTTTAAGTAATAGGACTGAAAGCTGGCTAGGGACTTTGTTCCGCCCTGCCCGTAATTTGTTACCTTCGTGATTACCGGTGTCTGCTCCATCACCTGCAGCCCTACAATCGTGCCGCTAGCGTCATATGTAAGACTCGAAATCAGCACCACATGGCTGCTGGCCTCATTGAGGCAGTCTCCCACCTGAAGGCTGTATAGGCTCTGATCTCCGACCTTTTCAGCCACATCTCCGATATAGTATGTGGTTTTCCTGCTTTTCAGCCCCCACGCATAGGAGACATAGCCGCTACAATCTGTGGAAAGCGCCGGCGCGATTTTGTTATAGTTTGAATAGCCCGTATAAAAGCGGCTCGTATTGTCCAGCACGGCCGTGGTGAAAGCCTCCAGCGAAACGCCGTAGCCTATGTAGCCATTGGTGTTGACCGGTTGACCATAGGGGATTCCGGTATAGGTAGTCTCGGCCTTGAAGGTGCCGTAATAGCCCCACTGGTTGCGGTCCTCAAGGGGAGTCCACTGGATTTCCGTAAGCTGACGCGCACGCTTGACGATGTTCTTCTGCCCCTCAGAAAGCGCTGGGATTACACCCGCCTCCGGAGTTTCCTCCGTCATCAGGGAGACGGAATCACGTGTAAGCCCCGCGTCGCGCAAGAGGGCGATAAAGTCCATTTGCAGGGCGTTGTTTTCGTTATCCTCGCTGATCGCGTTTTCTTCATCCGGGCTCAGCAGGGTATAGAGCGAAAGCGTGCCATGGATGTTGAAGCTCTCCAGGTCAGCCGGTCGATCAAAGCCGGAAAAGAGCCTCTCCAGCCCGACCATGAAATTTCCCCCATCAAGCAGCAACGCAAGGTAATCCCCGTCCGTATAGGCGGAGGAAACGCCGTCCAGCAGGCGAGTCATTCCCGCCCAGAGGGTAAAGTTCAGCGGCTCGCCGGTAAGATAGAGCGTGCCATACCGCGTCGGAATCAGGCGTTTAACGCTCTCCGGCGCGGTCTGCCGGATACTCTCCCCGCCCATAGCGGGCCGCAGATAGGCCTTGCCGCCGGAGAGATACAGGAAGTCTCCGTTGACAAGATAGAGTGCATCGATGGTCTTCGCTGCAGTGAAAACTGTCTCCGTCCCCCCAATAGACAGTGGCACGCGGCGGACGGCTGCGCCGACCGTATAGTAGAGCGCGTCGCCATAGCGGTTGAGGTTCCGCCCGTTATCCGCCGACAGGGCACGGACGTGCTCGCCGGACTGCACAAAGATACCACCCTGCACGAAATAGAAGTCGTCCCCCTCAGTAAGCATCAGACCACCGTTCTGGATGTTCAGGTCGCTGTTTCCCAACTGCCAGTTCACGCCCTGTACCAGGCCGCCCAGCAGGGGTAGAAGACAGACGCACAGCGCCATAGCCGTCAGGACGCTCATTGCCTTTCGCAGTCTTTTCACGGGTACCTCCGATAACGCACAAGTGGAATTGTTTACATAATTTCCTAAAGTATAGCATGCTTACAAACACTTTTCAAGAGAAGATGGGACATTCCAGTCATTCCCTGTTTCTTATTGTCACTATTTGACGACAAAAGGCGCCGGATGTTTGCACATCCGGCGCTTAGACATAGGGTTTATTTACAGGATACGCACGCGGAATACGTCAGGCATTGCTGCAATGGCACTGGGAATCTCCTCCCCGACAACCGTATCCGTGTCGATGATGGTGTAGGCGTTTTCACCCTTTGCGGCATTAATCATGTGCGCAACGTTGATGTTCGCCTTACCGATGTGGTCGAGGAAGTTGTTAAGCATACGCGGGACGTTGCGGTGGATGATGCAGATGCGGCTAGCGCCCATGCGGTCGAGCGTAACGGCCGGGAGATTGACGGAGTTGAGGATGTTGCCATTGAGCAGATAATCCGCAGTCTGCTGTGCCGCCATAATAGCGCAGTTTTCCTCGCTCTCGGGCGTGGATGCGCCGAGGTGCGGGATTGGGATCGTATTCGGGGCGCTTGCCGTGATGGCATTCGGAAAGTCCGTCACATATCGGGCAACCTTAGTCGAGTCGATCGCTTCGAGCAAATCCTCGTCGTTTACCAGCTCAGCGCGCGCGAGGTTGATGATCCGCACGCCGTCGCGCATCTTAGCGAAGGCTTCCTTGTTGAGCATGTGGTGGGTGCTGTTTTTAATATAGGGCACATGCAGCGAGATATAATCGCAATTGCGGTAGATCGTGTCAATGTCCTTCGCGTGGATGACCTGGCTGGATAGCTGCCATGCCGCGTCGACTGACAGGAATGGGTCGTAGCCATAGACCGACATACCCAGCCCCAGAGCGGCGTTTGCAATCTTAGCCCCGATTGCGCCGAGGCCGACCACACCAAGTGTCTTGCCCTTGATCTCTGGGCCGGCAAAGCTTGCCTTGCCCTTTTCGACAACAGCGGGGATTTCCTCGCCCTTGTCGGCAATGCTCCTCACCCATTCGACGCCGCCGATGACATCGCGTGATGCCATCAGCAACGCGCAGATGACCAACTCCTTGACCGCCTCGGCATTGGCTCCCGGGGTGTTGAAGACCACGATGCCCTGCTCGGCACAGCGGGCAACGGGAATGTTGTTCGTGCCTGCACCGGCGCGCGCGATGCAGAGGAGATTATCGGCAAACTGCAGCTCGTTCATATTGGCGCTGCGAACAAGAATCGCGTCCGGCGTTTCCGTCGCGTCGTCCAGCGTCAGCCCGCGCTCCTTGAGGATGTCCAGCCCGAGGGGGGAAATCTTGTTGAGCGTCTTGATCTTATACACGGTTTTGTACCTCAAATTCCTTCATATAGCCCACAAGCTTTTCCACGCCCTCAACCGGCATCGCATTATAGATTGAAGCACGCATGCCACCGACGTTGCGGTGCCCCTTGAGGTTTGTAAAGCCTCTGGCGGTCGCGCCCTTGCAGAACGCCTCGTCCAGAGCCTCATCTCCTGTGCGGAAGGTGACGTTCATGTCGCTTCTGGAATCGGCCTGTGCGCAGCCCTTAAACAGTGCGCTCTCGTCCAGATAGCGATAGAGAAGCGCTGCCTTTTCTTTTTTTAGCTTCTCCATCCCGGAAACGCCGCCCTGTTTTTCCAGCCAGTCAAGCACAAGGCCGAGTACATAAATGTTCCAGCACGGAGGGGTGTTATACATCGAGTCCTTTTCAATCATGGTCTTATAGCTCATCATCAGCGGCGTGCAGGACATTTCCCTGCCGGCAAGCGCCTTATCGATGATAACGACGGTCAAGCCGGCGGGTGCCATGTTCTTCTGCGCCCCGGCAAAAATTACGCCGTATTTAGACACTTCGACAGGCTTTGAAAGAATGTTCGAGGACATATCGCAACAAATCGGCACGCTGCCAGTCTCCGGTACATACTGCCACTCGGTGCCATAAATGGTGTTGTTGGCGCAGAAATAGAAATAGTCAGCCTCGGCGTCGAGCTTCAGTGCGTCCTGCTGGGGAATGTAGCTGTGGTTTTTATCCTCGGAGGAGGCGGCAAGATTGATTGTGCCGTATTTCTTTGCTTCTTTATAGGCAATCTGGGCGAAGTTTCCCGTTACTGCATAGTCCGCCCGACCCTTGCCGAACTCTGAAAACAGGTTCATCGGAATCATGGAAAACTGCAATGAAGCGCCACCCTGCAGGAACAGAACCTCATGTGAATCCGGAACAGAGAGCGCTGACTTGAGCTTTGACTTCACGCCCTCAAAAATCTCCAGATAAACCTTGCTGCGGTGACTCATTTCCATGACGGACATTCCGCTGCCGTTGAAATTAAGGATCTCTTTTCCAGCGATTTCAAGGACTTCAGTCGGCAAAACGGAAGGGCCAGCGGAGAAATTAAAGACTTCTTCTCTTTTCATCGAAATACCTCCATGCATTTTCACATTGATCCTGGCCGCCAGAATTTTACCTGGATTTCTGTTTGTCAGAATAATGTCAAAAATATTATAATTCCTTTACTCCCTTAAAGTCAAACAATTATACCACCAAGCATTTTGTCTAAAACGCCAGTAATTTCGACGTTTTGAACAATTCCACGCCGCTGTCCGTTGAGGACGTACACCTGCGCATAGTTGGCTGCGTGACCGATGGACACGCCGTTTTTTTCACTTTCAAACAAAACTGAGAGTGTTTTTCCGACGCAGGCATGCAGATATGCTCCGGTCATCTCTTCGGCCACGGCCTGCGCCTCGCGCGCCCTTTCGGCCTTAACGGCGCTCGTAAGCTGTCCCGACATTTCCGCCGCCTTCGTACCCGGCCGTTTGGAATAGGGAAAGATGTGCATGGAGGAAAAGCCGCATTTCCGAATAAAGTCCAGCGTCTCAAGGTGGTTTTCCGCCGTCTCTCCGGGGAAGCCGACGATCAGGTCGGCGGTCAGACCACAGTCCGGGAAGAAACGACGCAAAAGTGCGGCTGCCTCAAAAAAGCGGGCGGTATCATATTTGCGGTTCATGCGCGCGAGGATTTCGTCACAGCCGCTCTGCAGTGAGAGATGGAAGTGGTCGCAGACCCTGCCTGTAGCATGCAGCCTTTCAACAAAGTCCTCCGTAATCACCGTCGGCTCAAGGGAGCCGAGGCGCAGGCGCAGCTCTCCTGCTCTTGCCGCAATGGCCTCGATCGCCTCGCTAAGGCTGCTTTTGGGCGTAAGATCGCGTCCGTAGGAGGCAATTTCGATACCTGTGATCACAAGCTCCTTAAAGCCCTTTGCCGCAAGCTGCTCCGCCTGAGCGGCACAGCGCTCCGGCGGCAGGCTGCGCACCCGGCCTCTGGTGTAGGGTATGATGCAATAGCTGCAGAAGTTCGTGCAGCCGTCCTGAATCTTCAGCATGGCACGCGTACGCCCGTCTACCGCGCCGGAGGGCAACTCCTCCATGATGCGTCGCGCAAAGGGGTCGTCCGCCCAAAGTCGGCTCTGCCTGTCCTCAAGTGCCCTGGTAATGTCCTCGGCAAAACGCGCCTTATCTCCGCTGCCATGGACAACGTCCACGCCCAGCGCCGCGGTCTCCTCCGGCGAGAGCTGGGAGAGGCAGCCGCAAACGGCAATCAGCGCGCCGGGGTTCTCGCCGGCAAGCCTGCGGATGAGCTGGCGGGATTTTCGGCCGCTCTCGGCGGTCACGGCGCAGGTGTTGACGATGACAGCGTCGGCCGCCTCCCCCGCCCCGACCTCAACAAGTCCATACTCAGCCAGCAGTGTTTCAAGTGCTTGTGTTTCAAATTGGTTGACCTTGCAACCAAGGGTTGCGATCTGATATTTCATAACGTGTCACCTTGTTTTAATGCGAATTTTGAGCTATAATATATGGGCGATTGTCCTCTAGGATTAAACCAGCAAAGGATGAACTGCACGATGACAGCATATTTCGACAACGCGGCGACGACGCGCGTCTGCCCAGAGGCCGCTGAGGCCGCCCTGCGGGTGATGACCGAGACTTACGGCAACCCCAGCTCCACACACAGGCTCGGTAGGCAGGCCAAGGCGATCCTGGACGAGTCGCGAGCGCAGGTCGCCCGTGCGCTCGGCGCTCCGCCTGAAACGCTTTTCTTCACCTCCTGCGGTTCGGAAAGCGACAACTGGGCGCTCCTGTCCGGCGCAGAGGCTATGAAACGCCGCGGAAGGCACATCATCAGCTCAGAGGCTGAGCACGCTGCCGTTCTCCGTGCGCTGGACGTGCTGGAAAAGCGCGGCTTTGAAATCACGCGGCTAAAGCCGGAAAAGGATGGGCACATCGCGGTGGATGCCGTCACGGGCGCGCTGCGCGAGGACACGATCCTCGTATCACTCATGCTGGTCAACAATGAGACCGGCGGCGTAACGGATATCGCCGCGATTTCCAAAGCCCTCAAGGCATGCGGAAGCAACGCGATTGTGCACACGGACGCCGTGCAGGGCTTCCTCAAGCTACCCTTCTCTGCGAAAACGCTGGGCGCTGATTTAATCTCGGTCAGTGGGCACAAGGTGCACGCACCCAAGGGCATCGGTGCACTCTATGCCTCCGCAGACGGGCGGAAGGCGCTCAACCTTGTCCCCCTGATCGTCGGGGGTGGGCAAGAATCCGGAAAACGTGCGGGTACGGAAGCGCTGCCGCTATCTTCAGCCTTCGGGGCGGCGGCGGAGCTGGGCGCAGCACAGTTTGCAGAAGCCACAGCGCGAATGGCAACATTGAAGGCGCAGGCCGCAGCGCGGCTGAGCGCCGAGAACGACGAGCTTCTCGTGCTCTCGGGCGACGCACCGCATATCCTGAGTATTTCCCTGCCAGGCTTTAAAAGTCAAGTCGTTATGAATTTTCTGGACGCGCTGGGCATCTTTGTCTCCAACAGCTCAGCCTGCAAGAAGGGCGCACGCAGCTATGTGCTGGAGGCTGCCGGTCACCCGCCTGCGGTGATTGACGGAGCGCTACGGATTAGCCTGTCACGTTATACGACGGCGCAGGAAGTTCAGGCCCTCTGCGACGGCATCCGCGACGCCTACCGCAAGCTCTACCCCATCCTACGCTGATAAACTTCGGCTGCCGTGAGTAATCCCGGCAGCCGTTTTTTGATTCAGCAGTATTTTTTTATGTCATCGCCGATCGTTTCGGGGTCGACCGTCGCGCTGATCGTAAATTTGATATTTTCCTTCTCACCGAAGGCGCTAAGCTCGTCCAAAAGCTGTGCGAACTTGTCCATATCCAGCTCATCAAACATTTTCAAAAGGTTATCAATAAAAACATGTGATATATCGTAATTGGCGGCATGCAGCCCGCTGATAAAGCCCTTGAAGAACTCCAGCGTGCCGAAGCTGTAATCACTGGCATGGATGAGCCGAACCGTGTAGGGAATGTCAAAGGTCAGCTTCTTGTTCTTTTCAAGGCAGACGATGCTTCCGTTTTCCTCCTGTACGGCCTGATTAATCAGTTCGACGAGCTTTTTGGTCTTGCCGGTTCCTTTGGAACCGACGATGAGCTTAACCATGATAAACACCCTCCTAAATTTTTTAAAAGTGTGGTGATTACTTTTAAGTCATACTATCATATGTCCCTGCGAACTTCAATACCTGCGCGGAAAATTGCTCAGGCCTGCGTCTGTCCGAGCAATTTAAACATGTTGCTCTTATAGGCCTCGACGCCCGGCTGGTTAAAGGGATTGACACCGGAGACATATGCAGACAGCGCACAGCTCATCTCGAAGAAGCAGACGAGCGCTGCAAAGCCCTCCTCGTTGCGCTCGGGGACGGAAAGGCCGATATTCGGCACATCGCCCTTAATGTGCGCAGAGGCGACGGCCTTCGCCACTGTTTTCGCGATCTCACTGAATTCGCGCCCGGCAAGATAATTGAGCTTATCGCGGTCGCCAAGCTCAAAGGGCACCTTCAGGCTCTCTGCCGTGTTCTCGAAGCTGACGACAGTCTCCATGAGCCGCCGCGGGCCATCCTGGATATACTGCCCCATCGAATGCAGATCCGCCGTATATTCCACAAATGCAGGAAAGATGCCGATGCCGTTTTTGCCCTCACTTTCGCCGAAAAGCTGCTTCCACCACTCCGCCATGAAGCGGAAGGATGGTTCATATGACGCGAGGATCTCCACAGACCTCCCACCTACATACAAATGCTGGCGCGCGCCGGCATACATCCAGGCGGGGTTCTCGATGGAGCGCAGATCAAGGTCGTGCAGTTCCGAGACGGCAGCCTTCAGCACCCGATCGATATCGATGCCGGCGACGGCCATCGGCAGCAGGCCGACAGCGGAAAGGACGGAAAAGCGCCCGCCCACGTCCTCCGGAACGATGAAGCGCTCCCATCCCTCGGCAACAGCCAAGTCGTGCAAGACGCCCCGGCGCTCGTCGGTCGTGGCAATGATGCGCTTTTTGGCCGCCGCACCGTACTTCTTTTCCAGCAGGCTCTTAAAGACACGAAACCCGAGCGCAGGCTCAAGCGTGCCGCCTGATTTAGAGATCACGTTGACAGAAAAATCTCGGTCACCGATTAGCGCGATGACCTCGGCCATGGCCGTGGCCGAGAGGCTGTTGCCCATAAAGAAAACATCCGGCGTGTCCTTTTTTATGAGGTTATAATTGGGTGAGCGCAGAAGCTCGATGGCCGCCCGCGCACCCAAATACGAGCCGCCGATGCCGACAACCACAAGCACTTCGGAATTCGCGCGTATTTTCGCTGCGCAGGCCTGAATCGCCTTCAGCTCCCCCTGCAAAACGCGCATGGGCAACTCCATCCAGCCCGTGTACTCCGAGCCTTCGCCCGCGTGCTCGAAAAGCATCCTGTGCGCATCCGCGAGTTTCGCGTAATCAGGGCCGATCGCACCGAAGAACTCCCTTGCGCCGGATAAATCAACTTTAACCATTTGCCAGTTCCTCTCTATTCCAGCCCGCCGCGAAGCTCCTGATCCGCAACGCGGGTCGGCGATTTTCGGCGGGCTGACTGTGTCCTTGGGTTTTTGTTCCTGTATTTTAATACATTCCTTCGCATAATACAAGCAAATTTTGGTGAAGAATCCGTGTTTGTGGGATGAAATCCCCTCTACAGGCCGAAATTTGACCAGAAAGTGGTGCTTTCTATCCTCCGAAAAGCCTTGTCAGCAGCTTTCCGTAAAGCGAGAACACTGTCAGCTTAGCTACATCTCCACCCGCGAGCAGGGGGACTCGCGCAAGCTCATTGTCGCCCGAATAGACGATCATCTCGCCGATTAGCTCACCCTGCGCCAAGGGAGCCGCCACGCTCTCTGGCAGCAAAAACTCATAATTCAACTCGCCAAGGCTGCTTTTTTCCACGAGGCGCCCCTCCTCCCCGCCGTAGACTGGCTGGACACTATCCGCGATGCCGAGTGTGACCCGGACAGGCGGCAACGGCTTTGGGCTTCGCAGCGGGCAAACAGCGTAGTTGGCGAAAGCAAAATTCAGGAGGGTCTTTGCGCTTTCAAAGCGCTCAGCGGAGCTTGCTCCGTGCATCACGACAGCAATATATTCTGTCCCATCCCGCTCTGCCGTAGCAGAAAGGCAATACATGGCGCTGGTGGTAAAGCCGGTTTTCAGACCTGTCGTGCCCTTGTAAAAGCGGACAAGCTTGTTGGTGTTGACAAGCTCCGCCTCTCCGCCGCGCAGAGTATCCATCCAAATTGTCGTATAGCTCTTGATCCCATCGTGCTGGATGAGTGCACGCGACATCAGGGCTACGTCATAGGCGGTAGTTAGGTGCATGGCGTCATCTGTAAGTCCCGTGCAGTCGACAAAGTTCGTGTCGGCCATGCCCAGCTCCAGCGCCCGGGCATTCATTTTCCGGACAAAACTCTCCTCAGAGCCTGCGATATGCTCTGCAAGCGCTACGGCGCAGTCGTTGGCCGAGACGACTGTGACGGCCTTGAGCATGTCGTGCACGCTCATCTGCTCGCCCTCCTCCAGCCAGATTTGGCTGCCACCCATTGAGGCCGCCCGCGCCAAGCAGGTCACAACGTCGTCCTCAGTCATCCTGCCCGCCGCGATTTCTTCCATTACCAGCAGCAGGGTCATGATTTTGGTCACGCTCGCTGGCGCGCGTTTCGTGTGCGCGTCCTTCTCATAGATCAGCTCCCCCGTCGTTTTCTCCATCAAAACCGCGGAGGGAGCGGCGATCGTTAGCACCTCTTCGCCTACCGGCGAAACGGCAAGCGCCTCGCCCGCGAACAGCGCCGCAAGAATGAGGGTTATCAGAAATCTTTTCATTGTCCGCCTCCCAATCGTTGCCGGGTTCACGCCCGTATCAATAAACTATATGGACACGCGCAACGCAATATGCGGACACCGGGCTGTCAAGCTTTTTTCACCTCTGTTTCATTTTTTGGAACGACGAAATAATTGTCGGTTTACTGTAATTATGCATATTCATTACTCACCAATTATTTTTCCGTTTATAACACTGCGTCTTCTAATGGATTCACAAGGGTTTTCCACATTCTCAACAGGTTTTTCAACAGCCAAGGTTCAAATACCGCTGTGAAAATATTCACATCTTGTTTACATAATGTTTTTTCCATAAAAGAAACCATGAAAAAAGTGTTGATTAGCCGCTTGACAAACGCAGTTTTCGTGTTCTCTCCAACAAGGCAAAGAAAGACGCAGCGGTGTATTGCCGCTTGCGTCTTTTTTAGCCTATTTCCTGAGGACGGGGGGCTGGATTATCCCCATTAGGCTAAGAAAGCTCCCGATACATCGCCGGAGCTTCAGCCTTCTGGGCAGTTTCCGTGATAGCGAGCACCTCAACCTTCAACGTCCTCTGGCCGAAGCGGATCTCGATCACATCGCCAAGCTTGACCTCGTAGGAGGCGCGCACCGGCCTTCCGTTGACGGATACGCGCTCGGCGTCACAAGCCTCGTTTGCAACGGTGCGGCGCTTAATAAGCCGGGAAACTTTGAGATATTTATCTAAGCGCATAAAAACCCTCATCAATAACAAAGGACGCGGATATCCCCGCGCCCTTGAATCTTTATTTGTCAACAGCGTCCTTAAAAGCCTTACCAGCCTTAAAAACGGGAACACGAGAGGCGGGAATCTTGATCTCTTCCTTGGTCTTGGGGTTACGTCCGACGCGTGCTTCTCTGGTCTTGATATCAAATGCACCGAAGCCAACGAGCTGCACCTTTTCGCCGGTCTCTATCGTCTCCTCAATCGTCTGGAAGGTTGCATTGACCGCGCGCTCACTGTCCTTTTTGGACAGGCCCGTCTTCTCCGCCACCGCGGCGATTAGCTCTGCTTTGTTCATAATTGTCCTCCTAGTAAATTTGTCAAAGAGTAAAAACTGATTTATATAGATTTCGCGATGTATGACACGCAAAAAATCTACTCGTTTTGTTTGCCGGCGCTGTAGAGCTCTTCCATCTCATCAAGGCTCATGCACTCTAGAGGGGTGCCGCTTTTTACGGCCTGCGTTTCGATGTAGTTGAAGCGCCGAATAAATTTTTCACAGCTCTTGTGTAACGCCGTTTCAGGGTCAAGGTCCATAAACCGTGCCGCATTTACCGCTGAAAAAAGCAGATCGCCC
This sequence comes from uncultured Oscillospiraceae bacterium, assembly GCA_964424175.1. Lineage (GTDB taxonomy): Bacteria > Bacillota > Clostridia > Oscillospirales > Oscillospiraceae > UBA2658. Next base: position 21,631 of record CAYRIA010000001.1, read on the forward strand.
AGTTCCTCTTCCATGTGCGCACGGCTGCCCTCGACCTGCGCCTCGCGCAGTTCGGCAAACTCCTCTGCAAGCTTGTCCATCGCACCGGAAAGCTCCGGCCAGTCGAAGCCGACCTTCGCCGCTTTCTTCTGCACCTTTTCCGCCCGCCAGAGCGCCGGTAAGCTCTCGGCCACATCAGTCATGGTCTTGACAACGGTTGTCTGCGCCTTTTCCTCGCGCTTAAGCTCGTCCCAGTTTCGCAGCACCTCCGCGCTGCCAGAGACTGCTGTATCTCCAAAAACGTGCGGATGGCGGAAAATCAGCTTTTTACAGGCTGAATCTGCGACATCATCCAAATCGAAGCCGCCCTGTTCCTCTTCTATTCGCGCATGGAAGATGATCTGCAGCAACAGATCGCCCAATTCCTCCCGGAGATGCTCGGGATCGTTCTCATCGATCGCCTCGCAAACCTCGTAAGCCTCCTCGAGGAGATTGCGGCGAAGGCTTGCGTGGGTCTGTTCAATGTCCCACGGGCAACCGCCGGGAGAGCGCAGAACCGCAATTATTTTGCGGAAATCGCTCATATTGTATGCAGATTTACACTCAAAATTTACCACACTTTTCACCCTTCCGCAAGTTGTATTTAAATTATGTGCAATTTTCTAAAAAGCGCACGGTGAATCTGTCATATCTGGCATATTCTGCCTTTATTCCGTCCTACTTTCACGAATATGCAGGAGTTTCGCGAGCTTTTCGCCCTTTGGGATGAGCCGCATATCTTCCATGGTGATCGCCCGCGTGAAGACGGTCATTACCAGATAAATCAGGACAGCGACGCTGATTGCCGCGACCATGGCAAACAGAACCAGCTTTCGTTCAGGCTCCGGCCCGGCGCCGAGGAGCTGGAGCGCCGCAGGATAGACAAGCCAGGCTGCAAAGCCCATCACGGCGCAGTTAAGCAAAGGCTTGAAAAAGATCTTGCCGAGCTTCGGGCGCTCCGGAAGCTTACGGATGACAAACCATAGGTTCAGCCCGGCCATGAACGCATAGCAGAAAACCGTCCCCACCGGCGCGCCGAGGATATTGATCTCCGGATTTCCAACCAGTACCCAAATCAACACAATGTTCAGCAGGCCGCCCATGAGCATGGTATACATGGGCAGACGCTCGCGCCCCCCCGCTTGGAGGATTGCCGTAGTCATCAGCGCAAGACAGACAAAGAAGGAAGCTGCACCCAAAAGCGTTAGCATTGCTGCTCCCTGCCCCTCAAGGCCATAGACGGCGAACATAATCGGCGCGCTCATCACGCTTAGGCCGACGGCCATCGGTAAAGCGATGATCGTGGCGATCCTGAGGGAGGATTCAATCACATCGCGCGCCTCCCCATAGCGCTTGAGCTCAATGAAACCGGCAATGGCCGGAATAATGCTGATGGTCAGCGGCGTGATAATCGCCGCCGGGAGGTTAAACAGGGGCAAAGTTGCCGAGTAGACACCGAACAGATCCGTCGCAAGGTCATAGCTGAACCCGGCGGCATTCTGAAGCTGGCCTAAAATAAGCTTGGTGTTGATCAGGGTTATTACGCTTAGAACGCTGGAGCCAAGGGCGATGGGAATGCCGATGCGGATCAGGCGCCGGAAAATCACGCCGTCTTTTTCAGACGCGGCACAGTCCTTTTCCGGCTTTTCCGCACAATACAGCCGCTCACTTTTCATTCGCCTGACTGCAACAGCCCCCATATAGATACAGGCGACCACCGAGCCAACCGCAACCCCGGAGATCGCCCCGGCGGACAGGATGGGCGTACCAAACCCCTGCCTTTGCAGAACAAGCATCAGGGCTATGCCGAAAAAGACCTTGACAGCGACTTCGATTACCTGAGAAAGTGAGGTCGGCCGCATGTCGGATAGGCCCTGGGTATAACCGCGAAAAGCCGACATGATGCAGACCAGCAGCACTGAAGGCGCAAGGGCAAGCATACTCTGCGTTGCTCCAGCATCCCCCATGAAGACGGCAAGCTCCGTCGGGTACAGGAACATCACGGCCGAACCGGCCGTGCCGAACACGATAAAGGAGATCAGCGCCACACGGAAAGTGCGGCGGATTTGTTCCGGTCTGCCCTGGCTGTTCGCCTCGGAAACAAGCTTGGACAGGGCGACCGGCAGGCCGGCTGTCGATAAGGTCAGCAGCACATTATAAAGATTATAGGCGACGTTAAAATGGGCAAAACCCTTGGTTCCCATGATATTCGCCATGGGGATTTTATAGATAGCACCGAGGATTTTCACCACGATGACAGCAATGGTCAAAATCGCCGCGCCGTGAAGATAATTTTGGTTTTTTGAAGCCGGCAAACTCGCACCTCCGAACTTATTCTACCCTCATATCCGTTTTCCATATTGCATTGTTATGCGAAACACCGCCAATACTTGCTCATTAGCTGGATTTTACAGTGTCCGCTTTTGAATCCGTCTCACTTTACACCAGTCGGCTTGAAAAATCAAGAATAAAGCGCATTGGCACTCGGACACGCGGTAAATTTTAGAGTGTTCCACAGATTTTGCAAGGAGTGGGAGCTTAAAAGCACCCAGATTATGGCATAGGCATTGACAGATATTCACAAAACAAGCCAAAAGGCATCGGCAAGCAGCTGAAAGTGGTTGACAAAAAACGCTTCCTCATTGACAATATAGGTATTCTCGTCGAAAAAACTCAATATTGGGCAGCTCATGCAGTGTGATGGCATCCGCATGGTATCCGGCATATGCTGAGCTATGGAAGCATGCGGCAGCTATACCGTGGTCAGATCCGTCCCTGTTCGCGCAGCTTCGGCCGGATGATTTTTCCTTTTCCGCACATAATATGCCTGTGGCGGTTTGTTGTCATTGCATGAAGGGAGGCTGGGGCATATGTATGACCTTACTGAATTGGAACGGATCTTTTCGTCCGTCCATCAATCTATAATCGGAATAGATAACAAAGACCATGAAGTTTTTTTTGCAAACTCAGCCGCAAAGGCCTTCTTTGGGGAGGATCTCATCGGAAAACCCCTAAAGGCGCTCGTATCCGAGGATATTCTGGCTGAGGATTCCGCAAGCTATACTTGCGGAACGTCGTTCAACGGAAAGAAAGCCGGCGTTTCGGTCGTCCGAGGAAGTGACACAACTCTGCTCTATATCGATGTTCTGGCCGACGAGCTGCCGGGGCGCCCCGAGACAAGACGTATGATCAGCAACCTACGCAACAGTGCGATGGGTATCAAGCTCTCCGCTGACCGCTGCTTTACGATGCTTGAGGAGGGAAAAAAGCCCAGTGATAAACACATTTCCACTCTTTATCGCTATTACTACTCCCTGCTGCGGACGCTGATCCAGATTGACAGTGCCGACCAGCTCATGCACGGAGAATTGCTGTATTCCCCTGTTCCGACCGATCTGGTTACGCTCTGCGGGGAACTGACGGACTCCGTCTCCCTGCTCTGTGGGGACTCCGGTATTAATATCAGCTTTACAACGCAGGAGCGCCAGCTAATCGCCGTAGTGGACCCGGCGAAGATTGAGCAGCTTTTGCTAAACCTTTTTGCCAACAGCCTGCAGCACACCTCGCCCGGAAAGCATATCGTTCTGTCGCTGGCCGTATCCGGCAACCAGATCATCCTTTCGCTGGACGACAATGGCGAGGGGATGTCCCAAAGCGCCCTCTCGAAAATTTTTAAGCTGCCCAATAGCCCCGATTTGCGCCGCCTCGGCAACGGTCTCGGGCTATACATTGCGCTGGGGATCGTCCAGCTCCACAAGGGCGTAATACTGATCGAGAGCCGTGAGGGGGCCGGCACCCGCGTTCGCGTGATGCTCCCGGCGGATGAATCGCCCGCAGCGAAATTCAACTGCCCCGAGATTCCCTACCGTCTGGGCGGCCTGTCAACAATTCTGACAGAGCTCTCGGATGTGCTTCCCGCCAAAAGCTATGGGCTGAAATACGAGGATTAAACGTTCAAGAAAGCCCGCTTCAGACAAGCCGCATAGAGGGTCTGAAGCGGACTTTCTATTCCGTCCCATTTTAGACAAGCCCAAAAAAGCGTTTTCCGTTTTCGAAGGTTCGTTCCGCGACAGCTTTGGCAGGCAGGTCTTTTATCTCTCCAATTTTCTCCGCAACATAGCTTAATAACCGCGAATCGTTTCGCTCTCCCCTGTGCGGGACGGGGGCGAGATAGGGGCAATCTGTCTCAAGCAAAATGCGATCGATCGGACAGATTTTGAGCACCTCTAAAGCCTTTCTCGCGTTTTTGAAGGTAATTGCGCCGCCAAAGCCAAGATACCAGCCCAAGTCCAGAATCTCCCTGGCCATCTCCGCACTGCCGGAATAACAGTGAAACTCTCCCCGGACTCCGGGGAAGTGCCGGATAATATCCATGCAATCTGCGTGCGCGTCCCGGTCGTGGACGACGACGGGCATGTCGAGTTCCTGCGCGAGCGCGAGCTGTCGTGCAAATACCGCGCGCTGCGCATCGCGCTCGGAGTGGTCGTAATAATAGTCCAGCCCGATTTCCCCTATTGCGCGTACTTTTGGGTTATCGCACCAGCTACGGAGTTGCTTTTCGGATTCTGCCGTGAAATAACGCGCCTCGTGTGGGTGCCAGCCAACACTGGCGTAAACAAAGGGGTACTCCTCCGCTAGCGCAAGAGCCTTGACGCAGCTAGCATAGTCACTGGCGTTATTCACAATCAGGCCGACACAGCTTTCATAGGCCGCGCGTAGGACCTCGTCGCGGTCTGCATCAAAGCGCTCATCATCGTAATGGGCGTGCGTATCAAAATACATGCATATGCCTCCAATCAAATCCATGCTCTGAAATCAGGGGGAACGAAATGCCCAAAAATCGCTTACAAAAAAACAGCACCGCGCTTGCAGCCCGTATCACCGAGCTATACATATTCGGGATGCTGGTGCTTTTCCCGCTGTTCACGGGCTTTAAGGGCTATGCGGCGATTACGCTCTCGAAATACGTCTTTTTCGCCGCGACAACCCTGCTCTGGCTCATTTTTCTGGCCATTTGCGAAATCCGCGCACGTGGGCACGCCGGCGCAGGACGCCTGCCTCTTTGGGGGCGTTTCCTGCTGGGATATCTCGCGCTTTGCCTGGTCTCCGCCATACTCTCGCCCTATGGCGCTTCCGTCTGGTTTGGAGAGGGGCGCTTTGACGGGCTGCTGACAATTGCCCTGTGCTTCGGCATCTTTTTCGGCGCTGCGCGCTACGCACACCCGAAGCCGGGCTATCTATACGCGGCGGTCGCCGCCGGTTCTCTCAACAGCGCCGTTGCCCTAATGCAAATGCTGGGCTACAATCCACTTTTCCTGTTTCCGGGCGATTACGGCTATTATGACGCGGGCATAAAATTCAGCAGCAGTTTTCTGGGTACGATCGGCAACGCCGACCTGTTCTCAGCCTATCTCTGCCTGCTGCTGCCGCTAATGTCTGTCTATTACCTACGCGCCCGACAAAGGCCGCTGGCTTTTCTTCCCGCGGTTTTGCTCAACGCCTTTGCCCTTCTCGCCTGCGGCGTCTCAGGCGGGATTCTGGCGCTGGGCCTAACGCTTCTAGTTGTTGCGCCTTTTTTGATTCGCAGCGGGGAGGCTCTGCGACGCACGCTGGAGCTTTTGCCGCTCCTCGCCCTCGCGGCCTTTCTCGCAGTCGCTCTGCAGGCAGTGCAGGACGAGGGAGGTATTCGTTTCCGCTTTACGCCTTCCGCTTATGCGAACATCCTAGCAATGCTCGCCCTATCTGCCTGCGTGCTGCGGCTTGCTATGCAAAAAAGCTCTTTCGGCGAAAAACCGCTCCGGTGCTTTTTCGCCGGACTGTCGGTCGCGGCCGTTCTTGCGGGGCTCGCGCTCATCTATTTCTGGCCGGGCGAAAAAGGTACGGCCTATGAGCTTAGCCGCTTGCTGCACGGGAAGCTTGACGATTCGTTCGGCTCCTCCCGTATCTTGATTTGGCGGAAAACGCTGGAAATCGTGCCGGATAGGCTCCTGTTCGGCGGCGGGCCGGGCACCCTGCCCCTGCGGGTTGACGTACAATTCTCTCGCTTCGTCGAGGAGACCGGCGAAACGCTTTCCACCAGTGTCGACAACGCGCACAACGACTATCTCGGCATCCTTGTCAACACCGGCGCGCCCGCGCTTGCCGCCTATCTTGCTGCACAGCTAATGAGCCTGTTTGCGGCTATGAAGGCCTTGGGGCAAAGCCTCCTTGCCCCTTGTCTCGCCGCCGCACTGCTCTGCTACTGGGTGCAGGCATTCTTTGGACTGGGGCTTTTTTTGGTCTCCCCGCTGATGTGGCTGTTATGGGGGCTTCTCGCTGCGGCTCTGCGCATGGAGCGCGAAAAAAGCTTGGAAGTTTTACCGGCGGAGTAAGCTGCTCCGCCGGTTTTTCGCTATTCTGTCTCCCGCTCCGCGATTGTACGCCCCATCAACACGCCCATGATCGAGGCCATCATCAGCCCGCGCGTCCAGCCGCTGGAGTCGCCAAGACAGTGCAGCCCCGCAATATTCGTGTTCAACGCCTTGTCCATCTTGACGCGATTGGAATAGAACTTCAGCTCCGGCGAATACAGTAGGGTCTCCGTCGAAGCAAAACCGGGAACCACATGGTCAACGGCATGAATAAAGTTGATGATGTTCATCATAGAGCGGTAGGGCATCGCCGCGGTAATATCCCCGGCGACGGCATCAGCCAGCGTCGGACGCACGTTTGACTGCGCCAACTCCTTTTCCCAGGTGCGCTTGCCGTCCAGAATATCGCCGAAGCGCTGAACCATGATGTGTCCGGCGCCGAGCATGTTCGTAAGCTCTCCAACCTTTTGTGCATAGGCGATTGGCTGATTAAAGGGATAGCTGAAGTTGTGTGAGCAGAGGATGGCAAGGTTCGTGTTGTTGGACTTTTTATCCTTATAGGAATGGCCGTTGACGACGGCCAGATCATCATCATAGTTTTCCTGGCTGACAAAGCCGCCCGGGTTCTGGCAGAAGGTTCTCACTTTGTTTTTAAACGGCAGCGGATAACCGATCAGCTTGGATTCATAAAGTACATCATTGACCGATTCC
>CAYRIA010000001.1:28719-47462 GCA_964424175.1 uncultured Oscillospiraceae bacterium
GTTGCGCACCTCAACGCGCACGCCGATGTCCACCGTGCCAGGCTGGTGGGCAATGCTGTGCTCAGCGCAGATTTTTTCCAGCCAGTCCGCACCGCGCCGCCCCGTAGCAATCACGGTCTTCTCGGCGAAGATCTCCATGCTCTCGCCGCCCTTGTGAACGACAACGCCAAGGCACTTGTCATCCCGGAGAAGAACATTGTCACATTCATAACCAAACATCAACTCGACCCCGTTCTCCCCAAGGTACTGCTCGATGCGTTGGTAAATGTCCTGCGCACGCTCTGTGCCCATGTGCCGGATTGGGCAGTCGACGAGCTTCAGCCCCGCCTGAATCGCACGTTTACGGATTTCTTTGACCTGCTCGTAATCGCTTACGCCCTCTACCTTATCGTCCGCGCCGAACTCAAGGTAAATTTTATCCGTATAATCGATCAGCTCCTGGGCAAGGCTCTCGCCAATGAGCGAGGGCAGGTCGCCGCCGACTTCATAGCTCAGCGAGAGCTTGCCGTCGGAAAAGGCGCCCGCACCGGAAAAGCCTGTGGTGATATGGCAATAGGGCTTGCAGTTGACGCACTCTCGGGTTACGGCTTTGGGACAGCGGCGCTTCTCGACCGCCATGCCCTTTTCGACCATAACAATCTTTCGGTGACAACCCGCACGGATGAGCTCCAGTGCCGTGAAGATGCCCGCAGGGCCTGCGCCGACGATCACGATATCTGTTTTCATGTATGCCTCCATGTCCGAATAATCGGGACACCAATTCGTAATATAGATGTATCCTCGTTTATTCTACAGTTTGCAGTATAAGCAGTGCAATGGTCAATAATAACGAAAACCGACCCGTTTTGCTGACGATTTTTGCTGTAAACCCTGTTTATTATCCCCTTTCGTTAAAAATGCTAAAATTCTCATATATTTCTTGTAAAAATCATCAATTTACCGATGCCTTAAAGGGCCTATTCCTGTTGACCCTGGATCTTTCTTTGGTTTAGAATGAAGTCATAGTGTCGGCAGCCATTCAGACTGCCAGTTCTGTTTGAAGGAAGTGACCAGATGAAGAAGGTAGCAGTCATCATGGGCAGTGACAGCGATTTGCCCGTTGTGGAAAAAGCGATTTCAAAGCTCGCGGAATTCGGTGTTCCCTACGAAGTGCAGGTGCTCTCAGCACACCGGACGCCCGCCGAGGCCGCAGCCTTTTCAAAGAAGGCTCGGAGGCGAGGCTTTAGCGTAATCATCGCAGCCGCCGGAAAGGCGGCGCATCTAGCAGGGGCTATTGCAGCCAATACTACCCTACCTGTCATCGGAATCCCTATAAAATCATCCACTTTGGACGGCTTGGACGCTCTCCTGTCGACTGTGCAGATGCCCTCGGGTATCCCTGTAGCTACGGTTGCGATAGACGGAGCAGAAAATGCCGCCCTTCTTGCTGTTTCGATCCTTTCTGTTTCGGACAGGGTGCTGGCAAAAAAGCTCGCCGAAGCAAGAGAGGCGGCGGCTGAGGCCGTACGAGCAAAGAATCAAGCGGTATCGGAAAAATACAACGGCTGACAGACTAATAACACAACAGACAGACACGGAGGAAAGCGCGATGGAAAAAACAGTCCAGCTCTACGAGGGCAAGGCAAAAAAGGTCTATGCAACGACGGACGATCGGCTCTGTGTTGTCTCCTATAAAGACGACGCGACAGCTTTCAACGGCGAAAAGAAAGGAACCATTCTGGGCAAGGGCGTTATCAACAACCGCCTGACCAACCGCCTGATGCGGCTCATTGAGGAGGGCGGCATTCCCACGCATTTCGTAGAGGAGCTTAGCGAGCGCGAAACGCTTGTCAAGAAAGTCTCCATCGTCCCCCTTGAGGTCATTATCCGCAACCTCTCCGCCGGAAGCTTTGCCAAGCGTTACGGCGTTGAGGAGGGCATTGTTTTCCAGAGCCCCACCTTTGAATACTCCTACAAAAACGATGATTTGGGAGATCCGCTGATCAACGACTACCATGCCCTCGCCCTCGGTCTTGCCACTGTGGCGGAACTGGAAACGATCAAGGCCTATGCCTTCCGCGTCAACGAAATCCTCAAGGCGTTCATGCTGGAGCACGGGATTGAGCTTGTGGATTTCAAACTTGAATTCGGCCGTCTGCCGGACGGCAGCATCGTCCTCGCCGACGAGATCAGCCCCGACACCTGCCGTCTCTGGGACGTCAAGACCCACGAGAAGCTGGACAAAGACCGCTTTCGCCGTGACCTCGGCGGGGTTGAGGATGCCTATAACGAGGTCATGAATCGCTTATTGGGGGATACGAAATAATGGCGAGTATTCATGAGGAGTGCGGCGTTTTCGGTGTTTACGCCAATACCGTGCGGGACGTGGCGGCCACGGCCTATTACGGGCTTTTTGCCCTCCAGCACAGGGGGCAGGAGAGCTGCGGCATCGCCGTCAACGACGATGGCGTTTTCACAGCATTTAAGGACACGGGGCTGGTGGGCGACGTGTTCACCCCGGAGGTTATGGACAGCCTTGGCGAGGGGCGGATCTCCGTTGGCCATTGTCGCTACGGCACCACCGGCTGCTCCGGTCGCATTAACGCCCAGCCCCTGATCGTCAACCACGTTAAGGGCAAAATGGCGCTCGCTCATAACGGCAACCTCGTCAACTCCGCAGAGCTACGCGAAAAGCTGGAGCTGGAAGGTAGCATCTTCCACACCACAACGGACAGCGAGGTTATCTCCTATATCATCACCAAGGAACGTCTGTCTGCAGGCTCGATTGAGGAGGCTCTCAACCGGGCCATGCACCGTATCAAGGGAGCGTATTCCCTTGTCGTCATGTCCCCGACGAAGCTCATTGCCGCCCGCGATGAGCACGGCTTCCGCCCGCTATGCTACGGCACAACACCGGAGGGGGACTATGTCGTGGCCTCGGAAAGCTGCGCGCTGGCTGCTGTCGGCGCGGAGCTTACGCGCGACCTGCTGCCGGGTGAAATTCTAATTTTTGATAAAAATGGGGTACGCTCTATCACGGACCATTGTAACAAGTGCGAGCCCAGCCTCTGCGTATTCGAGTATATCTACTTCGCGCGCCCGGACTCCGTGATCGAAGGCAGCAGCGTCCACGGCGCACGAGTACGCGCCGGGGCCTTCCTCGCGCTTGAGCACCCGGTACAGGCGGATGTGGTCGTGGGCGTGCCTGATTCCGGCATTGACGCAGCCATCGGCTTTGCCCGCCAGAGCGGTATTCCCTACGGCATCGGACTGATTAAAAACCGCTATATCGGCCGCACCTTCATCTCCCCCGGCCAAAAGGTTCGGGAGGACAAGGTGCGCATTAAATTAACCCCAGTGGCCGCGACGGTTAAAGACAAGCGCGTGGTGCTCATTGACGACTCTATTGTGCGCGGAACCACCTGCGCGCGCATCGTCGGCCTGCTGCGCGAAGCTGGGGCAAAGGAGATTCATCTGCGCATATCCGCGCCACCCTTCTTAAACCCCTGTTACTACGGTACGGACATTGACAGCCGCGATAACCTGATCGCCTGCCACCACTCGGTACAGGAGATTGCAAAGATCATCGGCGCGGACTCGCTCGGCTATCTCAGCGTGGATAACGTCAATAAACTCACCGACAATCCCTGCCAGAAGGGCTTCTGCTCCGCTTGCTTTGACGGCAACTACCCGACGGAGACGCCTGCTAAGCCGTGCAAAAACCGTTTTGAGCAGAAGCTCAGCGAAAGGAGCGCAAGCGAATGAAGAGCTTTTCTGAGAGCTATAAGGCGGCGGGGGTCGACATTACCGCAGGCTACAAGGCTGTTGAACTGATGAAGACCCATATTGCCCGTACGCTCACCGCCACAAACAGCGCGGACATCGGCGGCTTCGGCGGCCTCTTTGCCCTCGATCTGAAGGATACGCCGAATCCCGTACTCGTTAGCGGTACGGACGGGGTTGGTACCAAGCTGCGCCTGGCCTTCCTGCTGGACAAACACGACACGGTCGGCATCGACTGCGTGGCCATGTGTGTCAATGACGTGCTCTGCTGTGGGGCAAAGCCGCTGTTCTTCCTCGACTACATCGCCTGCGGCAAAAACATACCGGAAAAAATCGCCTCCCTTGTCGCCGGTGTGGCTGAAGGTTGCGTGCAGGCCGGCTGCGCCCTGATCGGCGGTGAAACCGCCGAGATGCCGGGCTTTTATCCCGTGGACGAATACGACCTTGCGGGCTTTGCCGTCGGTATCGTCGATAAATCCAAAATCCTTGATAAAAGCGCCGTGACAGCAGGCGACGTTGTGCTGGCTCTCCCCTCCTCCGGCGTACACAGCAACGGCTTCTCACTGGTACGCAAGGTGTTAAACATTGAAAACTGTGACCTGCGCACACCAGTGGCGGAGCTCGGCGGAGCAACCCTGGGCGAGACCCTGCTGACCCCCACGAAGATTTACGTGAAACCCATGCTTGCGCTTTTTGACGCTGTCAAAGTTAAGGCCATCTCTCACATCACTGGTGGCGGCTTTTATGAAAACATCCCGCGCAGCCTGCCGCAGGGGCTCTCCGCCAAAATCGATCGCGCGGCCCTACGTATACTGCCCATTTTTGACTATATTTCTAAGACGGGCGCTATTCCGGAGCGCGATATGTTCAACACCTTCAACATGGGCGTGGGCATGAGCGTTGTTGTCCGGAAGGAAGACGCGGACAGGGCCATTGCTGTGCTGGGTGAAAATGGCGAGGATGCCTATGTCATGGGTGAGATCGTTTCCTCAGACGAGGGTGTTCTCCTATGAGGAAAACGCAGATTGCGGTGCTGGTGTCCGGCGGCGGGACAAACCTGCAGGCGCTTATCGATGCGCAAGAAAACGGTGTGCTAAAAAGCGGCGAAATTGTCCTGGTCGTCTCCAGCAGGGCGGACGCCTATGCCCTCGAACGTGCGAAAAGACATGGAATCCCCGCCCTCGCCGTGGTCAAGAAGGGCAAAATGCCCTCGGAATTCGAGGCCGGGATCCAGCAGGCGCTTGAAGCGCACGGCATCGAGCTTGTGGTCCTCGCAGGATTTCTGTCCATCCTCTCGGCGAACTTTGTGGCCAAATGGGAACGTCGCATCATCAATGTCCACCCCTCGCTCATTCCCGCTTTTTGCGGTGCGGGCTTTTTCGGTCTGCGCGTGCATGCCGCAGCGCTGGCTTACGGTGTCAAGCTCACGGGCGCAACCGTACATTTTGTCAACGAGGTTCCCGATGGCGGCAAGATCATTTTGCAGAAGGCCGTCCCCGTCCGCCGCGGCGACACGCCGGAGACCCTGCAAAGGCGCGTGATGGAACACGCCGAGCAGCGCATCCTGCCCCGTGCGGCGGAGCTGATTTCCAAACAACTTCTCAAGGAGGGCAAGCCCCATGGAACAAAAAACCGGTGAGCTGGGCGCCATTCTGCAAGCCAACGACTACCCCGGACGCGGGATCGTCCTCGGCCTGAGCGCTGACGGGAAAAAGGCCGCGCTGGCTTATTTCATCATGGGCCGCAGCGAAAACAGCCGCAATCGCATTTTTGCGGAAAGCGGCGGGACGCTCACGATCTATCCCTTTGACGCGGCGCGCGTTTCCGACCCCAGCCTGATAATCTATTCCCCCGTGCGTGTGCTGGGCGCAAAGACCATTGTCACCAACGGCGACCAGACCGACACGGTGTTTGACTATCTGCAAAAGGGAGCGAGCTTTGACGCAGCGCTTGCCACCCGCTGCTTCGAGCCGGACGCGCCAAACTACACCCCCCGCATCAGCGGACTAATCGATCTGGAAAATGGTTTTTCCTATCAAATGAGCATTCTTAAGGCCGCGGACGCCGCCGGAAACGGCTGCAGCCGCTTCAGCTTTTCCTATGCCCCGGTGGCCGGCGTCGGACACCTGATCCACACCTATGCCCAAAACGGTGATCCACTGCCGAGCTTTTTCGGCGAACCCACACCGGTCATGATTGGCATGAACCTTGATGCCTTCACCCACTGTATCTGGGAAAATCTCAACAGCGACAACAAAATTTCGCTTTATACGCGCTTTATCGATCTAAAAAGCGGTACCTGCGAGAGCAGGCTCATTAACAAAAACGTCTGAGGGGCTAGATATGAAGGAATTTGAACTCAAATACGGCTGCAATCCCAACCAGAAGCCCGCACGCATTTATATGCATGACGGCGCTAATCTCCCCATCGAAATCCTGAACGGACGGCCTGGCTACATCAACTTTTTGGACGCCTTCAACAGCTGGCAGTTGGTCCGCGAGCTCTCCGAGGCCTGCGGCCTTCCAGCCGCGGCAAGCTTCAAGCACGTCAGTCCCTCCGGCGCAGCCCTCGGCCTGCGGCTACCGGAGGCACTCAAGCGCGCCTGCTTTGTGGAGGATATTCAAGGTCTGGATAGCTCTCCCCTCGCCTGTGCCTATGCGCGGGCGCGTGGTACCGACCGCATGTCCAGCTTCGGCGACTGGATCGCCTTAAGCGAGCCCTGCGACGCGGTGACGGCAGCCCTGATCAAGCGCGAGGTTTCTGACGGAGTTATCGCCCCCGGCTATGCCCCCGAGGCGCTGGAGCTACTGAAATCGAAGAAAAACGGCGCGTACAACATCGTGCAAATCGATCCCTCTTACGTCCCTGAGGCTCAGGAAATTAAGCAGGTTTTTGGAATTAGCTTTGAGCAGGGGCGCAATGATTTTGCCATCAACACGGCTCTTCTGCAGAATTTTGTTACGGCAAACAAAACCCTGCCGGAGAGCGCTGTGCGCGACCTAATCGTCAGCCTGATCACCCTCAAATACACACAGTCGAATTCCGTCTGCTTTGCGGTCGACGGGCAGGCCGTCGGCGTCGGCGCGGGCCAGCAGAGCCGCATCCACTGCACGCGGCTGGCAGGCGCAAAGGCCGATAACTGGCAGCTCCGCCAAAGCCCGATGGTGCTCGAATTGCCCTTTAAGCCCGATTTGTCCCGCGCTGCGCGTGACAACGCCGTTGACGTTTACCTCTCCGAGGATGCGGACGACGTGCGCGGTGACGCGGTCTGGCGACAGCTCTTTACCGAACAGCCCAAAACATTGACGCTGGAAGAAAAGCGCGCCTATCTCGGAAAGATCGACGGCGTCTCTCTCGGCTCGGACGCTTTCTTCCCTTTCGGGGACAACATTGTCCGCGCCGGGCGCAGCGGCGTGCGTTACATCGCTCAGCCCGGCGGCTCCGTCCGCGATGCGGACGTGATTGCCGCATGCGACGCGCAGAATATGGTGATGGCCTTTACCGGAATGCGCCTGTTCCACCACTGAAAAGGGGGGTACGCTATGAAGCTACTGGTCATCGGAGGCGGCGGCCGCGAGCACGCCCTGATTAAAAAACTCCGGCAAAGTCCGAAGGTTGACAGCATTTATTGCCTGCCCGGCAACGGCGGCATCTCTCGGGACGCGGAATGCGTTGAGATAAGCGCATTGGACACCCCGGCCATCGTTGATTTTGCCCGAAAGAAGCAAATTGATTTAGCCGTCGTCGCGCCGGACGACCCGCTGATTCTCGGCACGGTGGACGCGCTTGAGGCCGCAGATATTCCCTGCTTCGGACCGGACAAAAGGGCTGCAATCATAGAAGGCAGCAAGGTTTTCAGCAAGAATCTAATGAAAAAATACGGGATCCCGACGGCCGAGTATGCGGTTTTCAGCGCACTTGAGCCGGCGCTTGCCTATCTGGAAGCCGCCCCCATCCCGACCGTTATCAAAGCGGACGGTCCCGCGCTGGGCAAGGGCGTCATCATTGCGGAGACGCGCGAAGCGGCGCAGGCTGCCGTCCGCGGAATGATGGCCGACAGGGTTTTCGGTGAGAGCGGCGCACAGGTTGTCATTGAGGAATTCCTTGAGGGGCCGGAGGTTTCTGTACTCGCCTTTACGGACGGAAAAACGCTCATTCCCATGATTTCCAGCATGGATCATAAGCGCGCGGTGGACGGCGACAAGGGTCTGAACACCGGCGGCATGGGCGCGGTGGCTCCCAACCCCTATTACACGGCGGCCCTCGCCGCTGAGTGTATGACGCGCATTTTTTTGCCAACGATCGCTGCGATGACTACAGAGGGACGGACGTTTAAGGGCTGTCTCTATTTCGGACTTATGTTAACTAAGGACGGTCCTAAGGTCATCGAATACAACTGCCGCTTCGGCGACCCAGAGGCACAGGTCGTTCTGCCCCTGCTGGAGAGTGATTTGGTTGACATAATGCTTGCAACGCGGAACGGTACGCTGGCGGAGACGGCGGTGCACTTCTCCCACGGCGCGGCTTGCTGCGTCGTCGTCGTCTCGCAAGGTTACCCGGAAAACTATGAAAAAGGCTTCCCGATCAGCCTGCCCTCCCCGGAACCGCCGGATACAGAAATCAGCGTTGCGGGTGCAAGGCTTGAAAATGGGGTGCTCGTCAACTGCGGCGGCCGTGTCCTTGGGGTGACGGCGCGGGCGGACGACCTGAAATCGGCCATCGACAAGGCATACGCGGCGGCGGCGCAGGTCTCCTTCGCAAACGCCTTTTACCGCCGGGACATCGGACAGCGGGCGCTCGCCGCATTCAAGAAGGAGGGCTGAACCTTGGTTTACAGACTGTATGTGGAGAAAAAGCCTGCCGAGGCGCTAGAGGCCCGGGCGTTGCTGAACGATCTGCGCAACTTTTTGGGCATTCAATGCCTCACCAGCCTGCGCATCGTCAACCGCTATGATATCGAAAATACCACTCCGGAGCTGCTGCAGCGCTGCCGCTTCACCGTTTTTGCCGAGCCGCAGCTCGACCTGGTTTCCGACACGCTGACGGATACGGATGGTAGCACGGTCTTTGCTGTCGAGTATCTGCCCGGACAATTCGACCAACGCGCGGACTCCGCGGCCCAGTGCGTACAAATTGTCTCCATGGGCGAACGCCCTTCGGTGCGCACGGCAAAGGTCTATATTCTTGGCGGCAGACTCACCGTGGCTGAGCTGGACGCGATCAAGGCTTATGTAATCAACCCCGTCGAGAGTCGCGAAGCCAGCCTAGAGGCCTTCCGCACCCTGTCGGCGGACTTTGAGCGCCCGACCTCAGTCGAAACGCTCACGGGCTTTCGCGCGCTGAGCGGCGAGACGCTCACGGCCTTTATCCGGGAAAAGGGGCTGGCGATGGACGAGGACGATCTGCGCTTCTGCCAGCACTATTTCACAGGTGAAAAGCGCGACCCGACCATCACCGAGCTCCGCATGATTGACACCTACTGGTCGGATCATTGCCGTCATACTACCTTTAACACCATCATAGACAGCGTCGTTTTCGAGGACGAAACCCTAAAGAAGGCTTGGGACAGGTATCTTAAAACCCGCGCCTCCCTCAGACGCACAAAGCCCGTCACGCTCATGGACATCGGCACGCTGGCGGCAAAGCAGCTCCGCGCCGAGGGCAGGCTCGACAGGCTTGACGAAAGCGAGGAGATTAACGCCTGCACGGTGAAAATTACGGTGCAGACCGAGAACGGCACCGAGGACTGGCTGCTGCTTTTCAAAAATGAAACCCACAACCATCCGACGGAGATTGAGCCCTTTGGTGGTGCTGCTACCTGCATCGGCGGGGCCATTCGCGACCCGCTCTCAGGCCGCAGTTATGTCTATGCCGCTATGCGGGTCACGGGCGCCGCCGACCCCACACGTCTGCTTTCCGAAACGCTCAAGGGCAAGCTGCCGCAGAAGAAACTCGTCTCCACAGCCGCGGCGGGCTACAGCGCCTACGGAAATCAGATTGGCCTTGCCACCGGTCTTGTCGATGAGCTTTACCACCCCGGCTATGCCGCAAAGCACATGGAGGTCGGCGCGGTGATTGCCGCAGCGCCTGCGGAAAATGTCCGCCGCGAAAGCCCGGCACCCGGAGATCTCGTGCTCCTGCTGGGCGGCCGCACCGGACGAGACGGCTGCGGCGGTGCGACCGGCTCTTCAAAGGCACACAGCCTCTCCTCTCTGGAAAGTTGCGGCGCGGAGGTGCAAAAAGGAAACGCGCCCGAGGAGCGAAAGCTCCAACGCCTGTTCCGCAATCCCGAAGCTTCGCGTCTAATTAAGCGCTGCAACGACTTCGGCGCGGGCGGCGTCTCCGTCGCCATCGGGGAACTCGCAGAGGGGCTAAAGATTGACCTCGACGTTATCCCAAAGAAATACGAGGGACTGGACGGCACGGAGCTTGCCATTAGTGAGTCGCAGGAGCGCATGGCAGTCGTGGTCGAAAAAGCTGATGTTGAGCGATTTTTGGCGCTCACCGCTCAGGAGAATCTCGAAGCAACAGTCGTGGCAGAAGTACAGACACAGCCAAGGCTTACGATGTACTGGAACGGCAAGGCCATCGTCGATATCGCGCGCGATTTTCTGGACTCCAACGGCGCTGAAAAGCACATTGAAATCGCCCCTGTCGCTCCCCAGCCCTTTGCTAAACCCTTGCCAGAGGATTTTGAAAGCGGCTTTGCCGCTCTCGTCTCCGATCTCAACGTCTGCTCAAAACGCGGCCTGTCCGAGCGCTTTGACTCGACCATTGGCGCAGGTAGCGTGCTGATGCCTTTCGGGGGAAGACTGCAGCAGACCCCGGTACAGGCTATGGTACACAAGATTTCTCGTCTGCACGGTGATACCACCACCTGCTCCTTCATGGCCTATGGCTTCAACCCCTTTGTCAGCGAAAAAAGCCCCTATCACGGCGCATACCTCGCGGTCGTGGAGTCGGTGGCAAGGCTGATCGCCACGGGTGCATCTTTCGCGGACGTGTATCTGAGCCTTCAGGAATACTTTGAAAAACCCCTGCGGGACGACAAGCGCTGGGGCAAGCCGCTTTCTGCAGTACTTGGTGCGTTTGATGCGCAACTCGACCTCGGTGTTGCAGCCATCGGCGGCAAGGACTCAATGAGCGGTAGCTTTGAAACACTCGATGTGCCGCCCACGCTCATCTCCTTTGCGGTCACGACGGATGAAATCAGCGCAGTTATCTCGCCTGAGTTCAAAGCTGCCGGTCGCAATGTTCGCCTGCTTGTCCCGCGCTATCACAGCGACGGCCTTCCGGATGCCGCGTCCCTCAAGCAGACCTTTGAGCGGGTGACGGAGCTGATGCGCGCGGGGCACGTCCGCTCGGCCTGGACACCGGGCTACGGCGGTGTTGCCGAGGGCGTGTTCAAGATGTGCCTTGGCAACGGTCTTGGCTTTGCTTTTGACGAGAGCCTTTCGCTCGAGGAGATTTTTGCCTACCGCTACGGCAGCTTCATTCTCGAGCTTACGGACGAGATAGACGAGGGCCTCCCGCTGGGACACACGACCCAGAACGCGGAACTGGTCTATCAGGACAAAAGGCTTTCCCTCTGCGCGCTGCAGAAAACCTACGAGGAAAGGCTGGAGGGCGTCTATCCCTGCACTGTTGCAGCAGAGAACAAGTTTACCCAGCCCTATACCCACACCCGCTCTGCCGCCATCCCAAAACCCGGCCGGCGCTTTGCTGAGCCGACAGCACTGATTCCCGTATTTCCCGGCACGAACTGCGAATACGACACGGCCAAAGCGCTTGAGCGCGCTGGTGCGCGCGCGGAAATCGTCGTCCTCCGCAACCTGACGCCCACGGATGTGGCGCAGTCCGCCAGCTACTTTGCAGCGGCGATGCAAAGCGCCCAGATGGTCGTGATCCCGGGCGGCTTCTCCGGCGGCGACGAGCCGGACGGCAGTGCAAAGCTCATCAGCTCCTTTTTCCGCAGCGCCACCGTACGCGCAGAGACCGAGACGCTGCTGCACACGCGCGGCGGCCTGATGCTGGGCATCTGCAACGGCTTTCAGGCACTCATTAAGCTCGGCCTCGTGCCCTACGGCCACATCATGGACACGGACGAGAGCTTCCCCACCCTGAGCTTTAACACAATCGGCCGCCACCAATCAAAGCTCGTCCGCACGCGCGTCGCCTCGAACCTCTCCCCCTGGCTGATGCACGCAAAACCCGGCGAGATTTACACCGTCCCGATCTCCCACGGCGAGGGGCGCTTCCTTGCCGACGAGGCTCTGGTTCGCAGTCTGGGAGATAACGGACAGATCGCAACACAATACGTCGACCTTGACGGCAATGTTACGCAGGATATCCGCTTCAACCCCAACGGTAGCATCTGCGCCGTCGAGGGAATAAGCTCGCCGGACGGACGGGTTTTCGGAAAAATGGGGCACTCTGAGCGCATCGGTATAGGGCTCTATAAAAACGTCTCTGGACTTTTTGATATGGGCTTATTTAGCTCTGCTGTCGAATATTTCCGCTGAAAGCCTGCAATATTGTCCGCATTCACCCAAAAATCGGACAATTTTTATACCATTTTTAAGAAAACACTCTACCTTCTCGCGTTGACAATAAGGAAACAATGTGTTACAATTTGGTTACTTTGCCACAGATTCGCCTATGAAAGGATGACAATATATGTCAGCAGAAAAAGCCGCTACACTCGAATACAAGGGCCACCCCCTTCGTCGGAAGGACAACATGATTTACTTCGGCAGCATGTCCGATAAGTACATCATCCTCCTTCAGGTCCTCGACACCAGGAAGGTCAAGGACATGGACGTTGCAACCAAAGTCTCTGTTCAGCTCCAATTGACCGACCCCGACCTCAAATCCCGCGACCGAGTCGTGAAAAAAAGCGAGAAAGACAGCCTTTACGCCGCAATGGACGTAGCGGCGGTCTGGCTTGACCGGGCGCTCGCGCAATAGCCTTACCAACACGATCCGAACCGCCCTTCGGGACTGGATTTTGTTCAGGCTAAACCCGGACCGGACCAAATCACAGGCAAAATGCCTTTCGGGAGTTACTCTCCCCCGAACCCACGAAAGGAATCCCATGGATTTTAGACCCCTGAAAACCCTCGCAATCGCTTCCATCCTTTTCGGAGTCCTCTCTGTTGGTGCTTATGCCACAAGTATCGGCGCCGCAAGCGTCAGTGTCGAGCGCCTCAGTTTACGTGCGCAGCCCAGCATGGACGCGTCCATTTTGGCCCTCACCAAGCAAGATACCCTCGTTGTCGTCGGAGAAAAGCTCGACGAAAGCTGGTATAAGGTCGTCTACCGCGGGGCGACGGGCTATGTACCCGTGGAGTCCCTCAGCTTCAGTGAAAAGCTCGAAGGCGGCTTTGGCATCGGCAGCGTCTTTGGCAGCGGCGTTCGGATGCTGGAGGGCGCAAATGAGGCCGCCCGCGTAACCGGCATTTTCGAACACGGAACCGAAATGCAGGTGCTTGGCGTTTATGGCAACTGGTATAAGGTCAAGTGCGGAGGCCAAACGGGCTTCATTTTCAGTGACTGCTTCGCCCTGAACGGCGGTGTGGCCGATGCCGGGCTCTCTGCGGAGGCGGGGCAGGCGATTGCGGACGCCGCAATGCAGTATCTCGACACGCCCTATGTCTGGGCAGGGGCATCCCCCTCGGGCTTTGACTGCTCCGGCCTTGTCTATTACCTTTATCGGCAATACGGCTACACAACGGGACGCACCGCGGCAGACATTTACACGAACGGCTCCTTCATTGAAAACGATCAGCTCCAGCCCGGAGACGCTGTGTGCTTCACCAGTTCCTCAAACGCCATCGGTCATGTCGGTATCTACATAGGCGATGGACAGTTTATTCACGCAAGCTCCGGCTCCGGTCGCGTTATCATCAGCGCGCTGGATGAGAGCTATTACACAAGCCATTACGTGGGCGCAAGGCGCCTAGTTTGAATCTTTGGAGCTGCCGCTTTTTTTCGCGGCAGCTCTTGACTTTTCCCCCACAATCGTGCAATATAATCAAGATGACGTTCAGCGGGAGGCATTTATGAGCAAGTTAGACTTCTTCATCACGCACAAGGCTAGCAAGAAACGGCCTTTCCTTTCCGCATTTGCCGATTTGATCGGCGAAACTTTTGATTTTCTGTAATCCAAAACCGTTTTTCGGTTTTGGATTTTTTTATGCCCAAACGCTGATTTGTGGTAGTGCACAAACAGTTTTTGCGATTAAACAAAAAAATTATGTAATAAATATGCGGCATATTACTTGCACTTTCTTGAATTAACCTGTATAATATCCATAATTGCTGCATAATTATTCGGTGGTGGTGCATATGACAAAGGTCTTTATTGCCGGTGAGGCTGGCACGGCGGGGCTGCGGCTCCGTTCAAGGCTGGTGGCGCGGCCGGACGTCACGCTTTTGGAAATTGATGCTGCGCGGCGCAAGGATGCTGATGAACTCAGAAAACAGATTGCTCTGGCAGATTTCGTCTTTCTCTGTCTTCCGGACGAGGCTGCACGTGAAGTTGCCGCTCTCGCCGCAGGTATGGGCACGCGGGTCATCGATTGTTCAACGGCGCACCGAACCTCGCCGGACTGGGCGTATGGCTTTCCAGAGCTTTCGGCTACGCATCGGGATGCGATTGTCGCTGCCAGTCGCGTTGCCGTCCCAGGCTGTCACGCGAGCGGTTTAATCGCTCTGGTTTATCCGCTCATTTCCCGCGAAATCCTCTCGCCGGACGCACTTTTGCACTGTGTTTCCCTTACCGGTTACAGCGGCGGCGGCAAAAAGATGATTGCGGACTATGAGGCTGCGAACAGGGGCAAATCCCTCAATAGCCCCATGCTCTACGCTATGGGGCAGGCACACAAGCACCTGCCGGAGATCAGCGCGCAATGCGGCCTCGTCGCAGCACCCACCCTGCTGCCAATCGTCGGGGACTTCTACGCGGGGATGCTGACAACGGTCGCGCTCCACAGCGCACAGTTAAATAGCATCCTCGGCCCCGATGAGCTGCGAGCCTGCTACCGCGCACATTACGGAGGAAGTCCACTTATCCGTGTCATGGAGGACGCACCATCCGCGCTCCATGCCGCCATATTCGCCGGGCGGGACGACATGGCGATTTACGTTTCCGGCAATGGGGAACGTATTCTGCTATCCGCCCTGTTTGACAATCTCGGGAAAGGCGCGTCGGGCGCAGCCGTCGAGTGCTTCAACCTTATGTGCGGCCTGTCCGCAGAGACCGGCCTCGTCCTCGGCTGAAACCTGTAAACAAAATACCTGGAGGGATATGAATATGAACGATCTCAATGGCGGCGTCTGTGCCCCCAAGGGCTTTGTCGCCTCGGGCATCAGTTGCGGCATCCGTAAAACGGGCAAAAAAGATCTCGCGCTAATCGTCAGTCAAAAAAAGGCCGCAGCAGCCGGTGTCTTTACAAGAAACCTTGTCAAGGGCGCGCCGCTGATCGTCACACAGAAGCACCTCGTCGATGGCTACGCCCGTGCCATTATCGCTAACAGCGGCAATGCAAATACCTGCAATGACAACGGGCTGGAGATCGCAGAGGGCATGTGTGAGCTTGTGGAAAAATTCACCGGTATCTGTGGAAGCGAGGTGCTAGTTGCCTCTACCGGTGTCATTGGCCAAAAACTGAGCCTTACGCCGATTGAAAGCGGCATGCCCGCCCTTGTGCAGGCGCTGGGCGAGAACTCTGCGGATGCAGCAGAGGCGATAATGACCACCGATACGGTCAAAAAGGAATTCGCCGTCGAGCTGACACTCGGCGGAAAGCCCATCCGCATCGGCGCGATTGCTAAGGGCAGTGGTATGATTCACCCCAATATGGCAACGATGCTCGTTTTCGTGACGACAGACGCGGCAATCTCTCCCTCCCTGCTGCAAAAGGCGCTGAGCTTCGCCGTGGAGGACAGCTTTAATATGATCAGCATCGACCGCGACACCTCAACCAACGACACCGTTGTCATCCTCGCAAACGGAATGGCAGAAAACCCGTTTATCGAGAGGGAGGGCGAGGACTTTGAGGCCTTCAAAGTCGCTCTTTTCGGTCTCTTTATCCAAATTAGCCGCATCATCGCCGCTGACGGAGAGGGGGCGACCAAGCTGCTGGAATGTCATGTGGCAGGCGCCGGCTCAAAGGAGGCCGCCCGTAAAATAGCCAAGAACGTGATCTGCTCTCCCCTATTTAAGTGTGCCATGTTCGGCGCAGACGCAAACTGGGGACGCGTGCTCTGCGCCATTGGCTACGCGGGCACTGAGGTGGACGTGACAAAGATCGCCGTCGGCTTCAAGTCTGCTGCGGGCGAAATCACAGTCTGCAAAAAGGGCCGCGGTCTGGACTTTTCTGAGGAACTGGCCAAGACCGTCCTCTCCGAAAACGCGATTATCATAGAGGTTTCCCTTGGCGATGGCCTGGAGAGCGCCACAGCCTTCGGCTGTGACCTCACATACGATTATGTGAAGATCAACGGTGACTACAGGAGCTGAAAGAATACTATAAAGGAGAATTCGACAGTGGACGAAAGGCTGACCAACGCCCAGCGGGCAAATGTGCTCATTGAGGCTCTGCCCTACATTCAGCGCTATAATAATAAAATCGTCGTCGTCAAATACGGCGGGAACGCCATGGTCAGCGAGGAGCTTAAGCGCGCCGTTATGGGCGACATTGTGCTTCTCTCTCTGATCGGCATCAAGGTCGTGCTCGTCCACGGCGGCGGTCCGGAGATCAGCGACACGCTGAGTGCCATGGGCAGGAAGAGCAGCTTTATCGACGGCCTGCGCGTGACCGACAGGGAGACCGCCGAGGTCGTGCAGATGGTGCTGGCAGGAAAAATCTCCAAAGATCTCGTCAAGCTCATCGGTAGCGCGGGCGGCCGGGCGATTGGGCTGTCCGGCATGGACGGGCACATGATTGAGGCTGAAACGCTGCGCGACGAGCTGGGCTTCGTCGGCGAAATTACCGCCATCGACCCCTCCCCTATTCTTGACGTGCTCGACAAGGGCTATATCCCGGTCGTCTCAAGCGTCGGCTGTGACAGAGCCGGCAACAGCTACAACATCAATGCCGACACTGCAGCAAGCCGCATCGCCGCTGTACTCAAGGCCGAAAGCCTGGTGCTGATGACCGATATCTCTGGCCTGCTGCGTGACAAGGACGATCCCAACACCTTGATCCCCGTTGTTAACGTCAGCGAAGCGCCTCAGCTCGTGCGCGAAGGTGTTGTCGGAGGAGGCATGATTCCCAAGGTCGAGTGCTGCACGGATGCTATCCGCCGCGGTGTCAAAAAGGTTTTTATCATCGACGGACGCATACCCCACTCCATCCTCATCGAAACACTGACCGACGAAGGAATTGGAACAATGTTCGTCTAAGTTTACATAATACGGAGATGGTCACTATGAATATTATTGAAATGGATAAGCAGCACATTGCAGGCAGCTACGCGCGCGCCCCGCTGGTGGCGGAGAACGGCCGCGGTGCGCGCATCACGGACGCAGACGGCAGGGAGTACATCGACCTCGGCAGCGGCATCGGCGTAAACGCTTTCGGCGCCTGCGACAAGCTCTGGGTCGAAGCGGTGGAGACGCAATTGCATAAATTGCAGCACCTGTCCAACCTCTACTATACCGCGCCGCAGGCCGAGCTTGCCGCCCTACTCTGCGCAAAAACCGGGCTGAAAAAGGTCTTTTTCGGCAATTCCGGCGCTGAGGCGAACGAGTGCGCAATCAAGTGTGCCCGGAAGTATTCCGCCGACAAATATGGCTCTGGGCGTAGCACGATTATCACGCTTGAAAACAGCTTCCACGGGCGCACGCTGGCCACCCTCTCCGCCACCGGGCAGGAGGGCATGCACGTGCATTTCGGCCCCTTTTTGGAAGGCTTCAAGCATGCACCGGCCAATGACTTTCCGGCGCTAGAAGCACTCTGCGACGACACGGTGTGCGCGGTGATGCTGGAACTGGTGCAGGGCGAGGGCGGCGTGAACCCCCTGGAGGAAGGCTATGTCATGCAGACGGCGGCGCTCTGTGCCGAAAAGGACATCTTGTTAGTCATTGACGAGGTGCAGACCGGCAACGGGCGCACCGGCACGCTTTATGCCTATGAGCGCTTCGGCCTTACGCCCGACATCGTGACCACAGCAAAGGGTCTGGCCGGTGGCCTGCCCCTCGGCTGTACCTTACTGGGCGAAAAGCTGGAAAACACGCTCACACCAGGCACCCACGGCTCAACCTTTGGCGGTAATCCCATCGCTGCTGCCGGAGCGCTGAGCATCCTTTCGCGCCTGGATGCGGCGTTGTTCGCCGAGGTAGAACGCAAGGGGAGATACATTAAAGAGCAGCTCGCGGGCGCAAAAGGCGTCAAGTCTATCAGTGGCCTCGGCCTAATGCTGGGCATCGAAACCGAACGGGACGCTAAGGCCATCGCGTCTGAGTGTCTGGAGAGGGGTGTGATCGTCCTGACAGCCAAGGCCAAGGTCCGACTGTTGCCGCCGCTGAACATCACGCAGGAGGAATTGACAGAAGCCATACAGATATTGAAGGGAGTACTCGCACAATGAAGCATCTTCTGAAGTTATCCGACCTAAGCGCCGAGGAGATCGTTGGCATCCTCAACCTTGCCGACCAGCTCAAATACGAGAAGAAAAACGGCGTTGAACACCCACTGCTCAAGGGTAAGACCCTGGGCATGATCTTCCAGAAAAGCTCCACACGCACGAGGGTCAGCTTTGAAGTCGGTATGTACCAGCTCGGCGGCAGCGCGCTGTTTCTCTCCCCACGCGACCTGCAGATCGGCCGCGGCGAGCCGGTGGAGGACACTGCACGCGTGCTCTCCCGTTATCTGGACGGCATCATGATCCGAACTTTCGACCAGTCCGAGGTGGAGGCTCTGGCCAAATACGGCTCAATCCCGGTCATCAATGGGCTGACCGACTATGCCCACCC
>CAYRIA010000001.1:47562-51644 GCA_964424175.1 uncultured Oscillospiraceae bacterium
TGCTCGCCGCAAAGCAGGCGGACGTGGTCTACACGGATGTGTGGGCATCTATGGGTCAGGAAGACGAGGCTGCTTTGCGCATAGCAGAATTTGCAGGTTTCCAAGTGGGCGACGCGGTCATGGCCGTCGCAAAGCCGGATGCCATGGTGCAGCACTGCCTACCTGCCCACCGCGGGGAGGAGATCACAGCGGAGGTCTTTGAGACGCACGCAGACGAGATTTTTGGCGAGGCGGAAAACCGCCTGCACGCCCAGAAGGCCGTTCTGGTCAAGCTGCTCGGCGGAAAGTGAGCGAATGAATAAGGTTTACATAATTTTAGAAAACGGCTGCGTGTTCGAGGGCGAGGGCTTCGGTGCTGTAGGCGAGACGGTCGGTGAGCTGGTGTTTACCACCGGCGTCGTCGGCTATGTTGAAACTCTCACAGACCCGAGTTACGCGGGACAGATCATCCTGCACACCTTTCCTGAAATGGGCAATTACGGAATCATCCACCAGGACTACGAGAGCTGGAAATGCCACGCCAGGGGCGTTATCGTTCGCAACTGGTGCTCTACACCCTCGAACTTTCGCAGCGAGGAAACTCTGGACAGCTTTCTGAAAAACCAGGGGGTCGTCGGGGTCTGCGGTGTAGACACTCGTGAGATCACCCAAATCATCCGCGAGACAGGCGTGATGAACGCCATGATCACGGCCAAAAAGCCCGAAGGCGTACCTGCGCTTGTGAAAAACTACGCCGTCACCGGTGTCGTTGCTGAAACCAGCGTCAAAAGCCCCTACATTGCCGCGCCTGAGGGGGCGGCACGCTATGAGGTTGCACTCATTGACTACGGCGCCAAACGCAATATCATCCGCGAGCTGACGGCGCTCGGCTGCCGGGTCACGGTATTCCCCTATAACACCCCGGCAGAGGATATTCTCGCCATTAGGCCGGATGGCGTCATGCTCTCAAACGGCGCGGGCGACCCCGCCGAAAACACCGCTTGTATCGCTGAAATCAAAAAGCTGCTGGGCAGGACGCCAATCTTCGGCATCTGCCTAGGGCACCAGCTTCTTGCCCTCGCCGCGGGCGGGAGGACTGAAAAGCTGCGCTACGGCCACCGTGGCGGAAATCAGCCCGTCAAGGCGCTGGAGAGCGGACGAGTTTACATAACTTCACAAAATCATGGCTATGCGGTGATTGCGGAGAGTCTTGATCCGACAATCGCGGAGCTTAGTTATGTAAACCTAAACGACAATAGCTGCGAGGGTCTGGACTATCCCGGATACCGCGCTTTTTCCATGCAGTTTCACCCGGAGGCACACTGCGGTCCGCAGGACATGCGCGCCGTTTTTCACAAATTCCTGCAGCTGATGGATGGAGGTATACAATAATGCCGCTTGAAAAATCCATACAGAAGGTTCTGGTAATCGGCTCCGGCCCCATTGTGATCGGTCAGGCCTCGTCAACTCCAACCCTGCGACAATCATGACCGACATTTCCCTGGCCGACGAAATATACCTGGAACCGCTGACCTCTGAAACCGTGAAGCGTATCATCGAAAAAGAAAAGCCGGACAGCGTACTGGCCTCCCTTGGCGGACAGACCGGCCTTACAATCGCTATGCAGCTCAGTAAAGAGGGCTATCTCGACAAGATGGGTGTGCGGCTCCTTGGCACTTCGGCGGCAGCCATCGACAAGGCTGAGGACAGACAGCTTTTCCGCGACACAATGCTGAAGATCGGTCAGCCGGTCATCCCCTCGGATGTGGCAAACGCGCTCCCTCGCGCGCTGGAAATTGCCGCAGAAATCGGCTATCCCGTCATCGTGCGCCCGGCCTTCACCTTGGGTGGAGGGGGCGGTGGTGTTGCCTATACCGTGGAAGAGCTAAGCGTCATCGCCCGCAACGGCCTGATGCTCTCCCCTATCACGCAAATCCTCGTCGAGCGCTATATTGCCGGCTGGAAAGAGATCGAGTTTGAGGTCATCCGTGACCGGACAGGCAATGTGATCGCCGTATGCTCGATGGAAAACCTCGACCCCGTCGGCGTCCACACGGGCGACAGCATCGTCGCCGCGCCCGCCCTGACCCTCTCAGACAAGGAATACCAGCTGCTGCGCTCGGCCTCGCTGGACATCATCACAGAACTGGGCATTGAGGGCGGCTGCAACTGCCAGTTCGCGCTCACCCCCAACAGCTTTGACTACGCTGTAATCGAGGTCAACCCCCGTGTCTCCCGCTCCTCCGCCCTAGCCAGCAAGGCCACAGGCTACCCGATCGCCAAGGTCGCAACCAAGATCGCCCTTGGCTACACGCTGGACGAAATCCGAAACGACGTGACCGGCAAGACCAGCGCCTGTTTTGAGCCGACCATCGACTATGTGGTCTGCAAGCTCCCAAAGTGGCCGTTTGACAAATTCGTTGTGGCCGACCGTACCCTTGGTACACAGATGAAGGCCACGGGTGAGGTAATGGCCATCGCCTCCTGCTTCGAGGCGGCGCTGATGAAAGCTGTCCGCGGCGCGGAGCTGGGACAAGACACACTCAACCCCAAGCAGCCGATTGAAGTTGACATAATTCAGGAACTTCACAAAGTCGACGACCGGAGGCTCTTCACGGTCTTTGCTGCGCTCAAGCAAGGCGTCAGGGTTGAAACCGTCAACGAAATCACCAAGATCGACGCCTGGTTTCTCAACAAAATTAAGAACCTGGCGGATTTTGAAAACGCGCTCGCCGGCAAGGGCTTGAGCGCGGAGAGCTACCGCCGTGGTAAGCTGCTCGGCTATACGGACAAGGCCCTCACGCGTATCTCCGGCGGCATAGTAACAGAACCTGTGCACTATTCCTATAAAATGGTGGATACCTGCGCAGCGGAATTTGCCGCCGCAACGCCCTACTTCTACTCCTCCTGCGACGCACGTTGCGAGGCGCGTCCCTTCGTCACTGGGGAAAAGGAGCGCGTGATCGTGCTCGGTAGCGGCCCGATACGCATCGGGCAGGGTATCGAGTTTGACTACAGCTCGGTTCACTGTGTCAAGACCCTGAAATCTCTGGGCTACGAGGTCGTTATCATCAACAACAACCCCGAAACCGTCTCCACCGACTTCGACACCGCCGACAGGCTGTATTTTGAGCCGCTGACCTTTGAGGACGTGATGCAGGTCATTGAAGTGGAAAAGCCCTACGGTGTGGTCGTTGCCTTCGGAGGACAGACGGCCATCAACCTTACTCACGCGCTCAGCGAGGCCGGCGTCCGTATCCTCGGCACCTCAGCCGAGAGCATAGACCTCGCCGAGGATCGCTCCCGCTTTGACGCGTTGCTGGAGCGCTTCAATATCCGCAGGCCGAAGGGCAGGAGCGCCCTGACGCTTGAAGAAGCGCTCTGCGCCGCCGAGGCGCTCGGCTACCCCGTTCTGTTGCGCCCCTCCTATGTCATCGGCGGTCAGAATATGACCATCGCCTATACAGATGAGAATGTCCACCGCTATATGAACCTCATCCTCAGCCAGGGCATTGAAAACCCCGTACTGGTGGACAAATATATGATGGGCACGGAGCTCGAGGTTGACATAATTTGTGATGGCACAGATGTGCTAATCCCCGGCATCATGCAGCATATCGAGCGCGCAGGTGTCCACAGCGGCGATAGCATCGCGGTCTATCCGCCCTACAATATCAGCGATAAGATGCTCTCGAACATCATCGCGGTTTCCACGCAGCTTGCCCTTTCAATGCAGACGCGCGGCCTTGTAAATATCCAGTACCTGATTTTTGGCGGCGAACTATTTGTTATTGAGGTCAACCCCCGCGCCTCCCGGACCATCCCCTACATCAGCAAGGTCACAGGGCTTCCAATGGTGGACATCGCCACCCGGATCATGGTCGGCCAGTCCCTGAAGGACTTGCCATACGGCACGGGGCTGTATAAGCAACCGCCCTATGTGACGGTGAAGGTGCCGGTATTCTCCTTTGAAAAGCTGCTGGGCGTCAACTCTGCCCTCAGCCCGGAAATGAAATCCACCGGCGAGGTGCTCGGCATCGGCAAAACGCTGGAGGAGGCGCTGTTTAAGGGTCTGCTCTCGGCGGGCTTCAAGCTTGACCACA
>CAYRIA010000002.1:0-5259 GCA_964424175.1 uncultured Oscillospiraceae bacterium
ATACCAAGCGTCCTCCGAGATACCCAGCGCCGAGATATCCGCCGTTTCCGTTGCACCGAGGACACGGCAGAGGACCGTAATGAGCTGCGCCGCGGTGATCGGGGCGTTGGGCGCGAGCGTGGTTTCGCTCATGCCGGTGATCAGCCCATCGGCATAGCCCTTTCGGAGGGTTTCCTCTGCCCAATGTTCGGAAACATCTGTAAAGTCCTCCCAGGTGGTGGCGTACGCGCCCGCAGAGAGGCAAAACAAGAGAATAACGCAAAGCAGGGTCGTGGTAATCTGTTTGAATTTCATAGGCTCTCCATTGCTCGAATCAGGATTTGCAATTATTAGCCTATAGTATTATAATAAAAAGCCGCAAGTCAACAACAAAAATATATCATTTGTCAAAACGGAGGGGAAGAGCGCTTGAAGCCGAATAGACAAATGCAAACGGACGCCGTACTCGGAGCCCTGGGGAACGGGCGGAAAAGTTTGCTCCTCCAATGCTGCTGCGGGCCCTGCAGCAGCTATGTGTTGGAATATTTACGTAGGTATTTTGACCTAACGCTGCTTTATTACAATCCGAACATCCAGCCAAAGGTGGAATATGACAGACGCCTGGAGACGCTGCGACAGCTTATGGCGCGTGATCCTGAGGGTGTGTGCCAGATGGACTGTGCCTACGACGGGGCGGCCTTCACCGCCGCCGTGAGCGGTCTGGAAACTGAGCCGGAGGGCGGAGCGCGTTGCACGGCCTGTTTTGCTCTGCGCCTACGGGAGACGGCCAGACGTGCCAGAGAAGGAAATTTCGACTATTTCTGCACGACACTCAGTGTCAGCCCGCATAAGGACGCAGAGCGGATCAATAAACTCGGCGAAGCCGCTGAGGCGGAGTATGGGGTCAAATGGCTGCCCTCCGATTTTAAAAAGCGCGGGGGCTATGCGCGCTCGGTGTCCCTGGCCAAAGATTATGGGCTTTACCGCCAGTCTTACTGCGGCTGCCTGTTTAGCCGCGCAGGAGCAGAAAAAACACTGACCGTGACGGACGAGTGCGGTGAGGATGGAATAACAATGGAAAGCGGGGTAAAAAATGAAACCGGGAATTAGAACACTGGTGACGGCGTCGGTGATCGGCGCACTGTATGCGGCGCTGACGCTGGCGCTCGCACCGATCAGCTACGGGGCGCTGCAGTTTCGAATCTCCGAGGCATTGTGCATACTTCCGTTTTTTCTGCCGGCCTCGGCGGGGGGGCTTGCCGTCGGCTGTGCGATTGCAAATCTGCTCGGGCCGGGGGCGGGGCTTCCGGATGTGGTGTTTGGCTCGCTTGCGACTTTGCTGGCAGGCATCTGCACGGCGCTGATCGGCGTGCGCGCCCGTGCGCAGGGTAAAGCCGGCTGGGGTGCCTGCGTTGCCGCCTGCTTGATGCCGGCGGTCTTTAACGCGCCCATCATCGGGCTGGTGATCGCCTATGCCGTTCTCGGCGGGCTGGAAGCGGAGGGGTTCTGGCAGAGTGCGCTGCTTTTCGGTGCACAGGTTGGTCTGGGAGAGCTGCTTGTGCTGTTGGTGCTCGGTCTGCCGACGATGCGTTACATTCTCCGAAGCCCTGCACTCGTAACGCTGCTGGACAGGCGGAATTGACCCGCCGCCGGAGAGCTTCGGAGTGGGAAATTACATGTTGACACGGCCTTTGCACATACTGTATAATGGCTTAGTTTTCAGGTTATTTTCTTGATTGCAGGACGTTTCGTTCTGCGGCATTTTTATCTAGTCAACTACTGTGGCCCCTTTTGCGCCGGATTTTGGCGTAGGAGTCGCTGTTGAGTACCATATAAGGAAAGGAAGGTGTACGGGAAATGGTTCGTACGTATCAGCCCAAAAAGCGTCAGCGCCAGAAAGAGCATGGCTTCCGCAAGAGAATGGCGACAAAGAGCGGCCGCAAGGTGCTTGCACGCCGCCGTGCCAAGGGCAGAGCGAAGCTCAGCTATTGAGCCGATGAGCGCGATGTGCTGTGCGCCGGGCGCGGGGTGCGACGCCGCTGGAACGGACACTGCCGTTTAATACGGTTTTTCAGGGCGGGGACACTCCGCCCTTGTGGTGTTTAAGTGCCTGTGCCCGAAACGAAAGGACTGTGTGATTTGCAATTCTCGGTTTCTATGAAAAAGAACCATGAGTTCCGCAGGCTGTACGCAAAGGGCAAAAGTGCGGCGACCCCCTCTCTGGTAGTCTACTTCCGGAGAACGAACAGGGACTACAACCAGCTCGGGGTCACAGTCAGCACCAAAATCGGTAACGCGGTTTGCCGAAACCGAGTGCGCCGCCGCCTGCGCGAGATCTACCGCCTGAACGAGGCGCGGCTGCCGAGGGGCCTGGACATGGTCCTGGTTGCAAGGCAAAAAAGCCCCTTCGTCAGCTACGCGGAGCTGGAGCGTTCATACCTGTCCGCATGCGCGCGGCTGGGGATTCTGACTGATTCCTTGAAAAGCGGTGAGAATATATGAAGAAGCTCCTGATTGCGCTTGTGGGCTTTTATCAAAGACGTATCTCGCCTCTCACGCCGCCGAGCTGTCGCTTCGTCCCGACCTGTTCACAGTACGCCGTCGAAGCGCTGGAAAAATACGGTGCCGCGAAAGGCTCTTGGCTTGCCCTCAAACGCATTGGCAGGTGCCATCCCTTCCACAAAGGGGAGCACGATTTTTACGATCCGGTTCCGTAACCGGAGAAATCTGATTAGGAGAGACCTATGTCATTCATTACAGCCCCGTTTTCATGGCTCCTAGTAACCTTTTACAACCTGACGCTGAATTATGGCCTTGCGGTCATTCTGTTCGCGCTAGCGGTTAAGATCATCCTCCTGCCCTTCCAGATGAAGTCCAAGCGCAGTATGATGCGTACCACAAGGCTTACGCCCTATCTGAAGGAGTTGGAAAAAAAGCACGAGGGCAATAAGCAGAAATACCAGGAAGAGGTGGCCAAGCTCTACAAAGAGGAGAAGATTAACCCTATGTCGGGTTGCCTCTGGACGCTGATTCCTTTCCCGATTCTGCTTGCCCTGTACAGCGTAATCCGCCAGCCCCTCTCTAAAATGATGTATCTGAGCATCGAGCAGATCAACGCCATTCAGGAGAAGCTCGCTACCCTGATCGAATATGCCATCCCTGAAAAGGCAGGCACCTATTACGAAATTGAGCTTGCGGATTTGGTGCATCAGCATTTTTCGGAGTTTCAAGACTTTTCGGATAAGCTGATTAATCTCGATTACGGCTTCCTTGGCATGAACCTTGGGCAGACGCCGCAGTGGAACTTCTTTTTCAGCAGCAGCACCGACTGGTCGCAGGTCTCGAGCTGGATGCCGGCGCTCGGGCTGTTTTTGATCCCCGTCGTTTCCGGCCTGCTTTCCTTCTTCTCTATGAAGGTGAGCAACGCTTCAAACCCCGCGGCGGCACAGCAGCAGGGGCAGATGAAAAGTATGATGTATATGATGCCCCTCGTTTCGGTTTACATCGGATTTGTCATGCCTGCGGCCCTCGGCATCTACTGGATCGCTCAGAGCGCCTTTGCCATCGTGCAGGACGCAATCCTCAACAAGCATTACAACAAGATTCTCGATGCGGAGGATGCCGAGCGCCGGGAGCGTCTGCGTGCCCGCGAAGTGGAGCTTGAGAAAAAGCGCCTTGAGACGGAGCGACTG
Source organism: uncultured Oscillospiraceae bacterium (assembly GCA_964424175.1). Taxonomy (GTDB): domain Bacteria; phylum Bacillota; class Clostridia; order Oscillospirales; family Oscillospiraceae; genus UBA2658. The sequence goes on from CAYRIA010000002.1 coordinate 3,672, forward strand.
CGCGAGCAGGGCGCGACCGAAAGGAACAAGAATACCAGCAAGAAAAAAATCCAGGCCGGGCAGAAGGCGCAGAACGAAGAGCGACTTGCTGCCGGCCGCGCCGAGGAAAAGGCCAAGCGCCGTGCGGAACTGGGCCTGACGGACGAGACACCGGACTCCCAGGTCGGCAGCCGCAAATACGCCAGAGGCAGAGCTTATGTCGCCGATCGCTTCTCGAACCCGGAGGGAGCCGAGGAGGCGACCAGGGTGGCAGTTGAGCGCACCGCCGCGGAGGAGACTTTGGAGAGCGAATTTGCGGAACAGACAGAGCTCACGGACGCAGGAGCTGAAAACGCCGGGACGGAGGATCAGGCGTAAACGCCGGCCAAAGAATGAAATGAAGCCTAAAGCAATAAAGACGTACCGCTTCGGCGGATTCGGGGATATTGCTCAGGCTAAGGGAGAATTGCCATGCAGAATTCAATAGAAGTGACGGGAAAAACAGAAGAGGAGGCGATCGCCTCTGCTCTCCGTCAACTGAACCTTAACAGAGACGAGGTGTCGATCGAGATCGTTGAGCGCGCCAGAACAGGCTTTCTGCGGATCGGCGCTTCCCCGGCGGTCGTCAGGGTCGTTTACGAAACACCGGATGAACCGGCGGAAAAAGGCGCCGCGGAAAAAACCGAGAGCTTTCTTTCGGGCTTGCTAAGCCGCATGGGCGTCGACGCGAAGATCGCAATTAAAACCAAAGACGACGGCGGCATTTCTGTCGAGCTTAGCGGAGACGGAATGGGCGCGATCATCGGTCGCCGCGGCGAGACCCTCGACGCGATCCAGCACCTGACCAACTATGCTGTCAACCGCGGCGTCGAGGAGCGGACGCATATCAGCATCGACGCTGAAAACTACCGCGCAAAGCGTGAGGAGTCCCTCGTGCATCTTGCGGAAAAAATGGCTACGAAGGCGCTTAAATACCGCAGAAGCATGGCGCTTGAGCCGATGAATTCCTACGAGCGGCACGTTATCCACACCGCGCTTCAGAACTACGCTGGGGTGACGACTGCCTCCACCGGCGTTGAGCCGAACCGCAGGGTGGTCATTTCCTGTGAAAAGCAAGGCCAGTCGAACAAAAAAATCTAAAGGAACAGAGGTGAAGGGCGGCTTGTCCGCCGTACAGTGGGGGAGTATACTGCAATCTTTCAAACCGTCAAGCTGACACTGGCAAGACAGCTTGAGATCAGCCCGGACACGATCCACGAGGATACCAAGATCGTCGATGATCTCGGCGCGGATTCTCTGGATGTTGTCGAGCTGATTATGACCCTCGAGGAGGGCTACAACATCATCATTACCAACGATGCCGCCGCCGAGCTTCAAACGGTCGGGCACATCGTCGCGTTCATCGAAAAGCAACTCAGCAAGTCTCTGTAACCCGCAATTTCATCGGAGGATGCCTCCGGCTTGGAGCTAGGAGGTCTGACACCCGGGGCGCTAGGGAAAGAAGCGGCACCGCGTTTGCGAATCGCAGTGCCGCTTCTTTTTTGCGTTTTTTCACTAGGTTGAAACCGGTTGTTCAAAATAGAGCATCTTGGAGCAAGGGCTTGTAATA
>CAYRIA010000002.1:5359-39833 GCA_964424175.1 uncultured Oscillospiraceae bacterium
ATTTCGCTGGTTGCAGCCCTCGGCATTGTTGCAGTCGGCGTGGTTTCAGTTGCCTTTGTTGCCAATCGCTATCAAAGCGTAATTAAGAAGATCAATACAGAGCAGAGCGAATACGCGCTGGTCAGTCTAGACACGCGTTTGGAGGATTTCAGAGCGGATTCTGAAATTGCTGCGGAGAGCATAGCAAGTAATGACGGCCTTGCGGCAGCGCTGGAGGGTGCCAACTCCGCCGAGGTGCTCACAGCGACAAAAAAGGCGGTCAGCGAGTATGGTCTCAATGTGGACTTTGTCACTGTGGCGGATGCGAAGGGGAAGGTGCTTGCGCGCACACACAGCGACAAAACGGGCGATTCCGTTATCGAGCAGAAAAACGTCTCGCTTGCATTGGCGGGCGAAACAACGACCCACATGGACCCGGGAACCGAGATCCCGCTGAGCGTCCGCACGGGTGCGCCGATCAGGAACGCGGCGGGGAAGATCATTGGCGTCGTCTCCACGGGATATTCGTTGGTGAACCCCGCGTTTGTCGACGCGCTGAAGGAATCGACGGGTAATGAGTTTACCATCTTCATCGGAGATGAACGCAGAAACACCACAATAATGAACGGCGGGGAGCGCGTGGTGGGGACAAAGCTCGATCCGAAGATTGCGGATATCGTCCTGCAAAAACGGGAAGTCTATTTAGGTGAGACGAAGATTTTGGGTGAGCCCTACGCCACGGCTTACAAGCCAATTCTGAACAGCGACGGTGCGGCCATCGGCGTATTGTTTTCCGGGGTGCCGCTTGCAGAGGTCAGGGCAATGACACAAAAGACGGTTGTGACCTCTGCGGTGCTTGTCCTTGTTCTGGCCGCCTTGATCATTGTGGGGCTTGTGATTTTTGCGCGACGCCGGATTTCCGGGCCTCTGGCGGCCTTATCCCAAACTGCCCAGGAGCTGTCCCAGGGAAATTTGTCGACCCAGATCGATTATACATCGAACGATGAGCTTGGCCAATTGGCGGACGCATTCCGCAGCACTGTTGCTTTCCTGCAGAGCTATGTGCACGATATCTCTGAAAAATTACAGCAAATGTCGCGCGGAGACATGCGGCTGCGCATGGAGCTGGACTACATTGGTGACTTCACCGAGATCAGGCAATCCATAGAGCAAATCGCACAGGCGCTGAACAATACCCTTCACGCAATTAATGTGGCGGCGGAGCAGGTCAGCATCGGGGCATCCCAGGTGTCGAGCGGGGCACAGGCCCTCTCCGCCGGCTCAACCGAGCAGGCGGCCTCCGTGGAGGAGCTGAGCGCAACCGTTATCGTGGTCGCCCAGCAGGCCGCAGAGAACACCGAAAGCGTCAGAACTGCAACGACCTTAATTGAGCAAGCTACCCAAGGAATGGACTCCGGAAACAGTCATATGCAGCAATTAACGGAAGCCATGGCAGAGATTGACTCCTCCTCAAATCAAATTGCGCAGATTACCAAAGTGATAGAAGATATTGCGTTTCAAACGAACATCCTTGCCTTGAACGCGGCCATCGAGGCGGCGCGCGCGGGAAGCGCCGGCAAGGGCTTTGCGGTCGTTGCAGACGAGGTTCGCACTCTCGCCGGAAAATCGGCGGAGGCCGCAAAGCAGACGGCGGGTCTGATCGAGACCTCCGTCGGCACGGTTTCCAGAGGTGCGCAAATTTCGGCGCAAACCGCGGAGATTTTGCGGGACATGGGGGAGAAGACCGTAAAGATCAATGAGAGCATTTCAAAAGTTATGCAGGCGTCGACGGAGCAGGCCTCGGCAATTGAGCAGATTAAGCTGGGGCTTTCACAGGTGTCCTCCGTCATACAGACAAACGCGGCCACCTCAGAGGAAAACGCCGCGACGAGCGAGGAACTGTCGGCCCAGGCTGAAACGCTGCGGCAGGAAGTCGGGCAATTCGAGCTGGACACCGGCAACGCACACAGCTAGGGCGCTTGGCAGCTGTCCCCGAGGGCTTCCGGCGGCATGATATGCCGCCGATCAGCGGATTTCGACCTGAAATTCTCATTGACGAATCCTATGAATAAAGGTAAAATAATTTAAGATTGTACTGTTGGCGGGCAAGGGCCGTAGTACGGCCCTTGCCCGCCGCACAAACAGCCGACAGCGTAGGACGAGCAGAGGGAGGACGCCATGAAGCTCTTAATCGCAATCACGGACAAGACGGATGCTCCTGTTGCAGCCGGTGCAATGTCGGCGGCGGGCTACCATTCCACGGTACTAAACGGCTTTGGGGGCTTCCTCAAGGAGGAGAACGCTGTCATCCTTTCGGTGATCGATGACACGCGTGTAAGCACTGTTCTGAAGATCATCAGCGACAACTGCACGGAAAGGACGATTAGCACGCCCGCAAATCTGCTTCTCGGGAGCTTTAAGTTGCCGCCGCAGATCAAGGTCGGGCGCGTGGTTGCCTTTACGGTGGACGTCGATCAGTTCTTTAAGCTATGACAGAGGGGCGGAAAGAGACGTCGGCCACCGCGCACGCCTATATCATCACATCGATGGATGCTGAGGTAAGGGAGCGCAAAGCGCTTGAACTTTCCTGTGGTTTTTTGTGCGAGGGCGTGGGTAAGCGTCCGTGCGGCGAGTGCCACGCCTGTCGGCTTGTCCGAGACGGTCTTCATCCGGATGTGATTGGAGTTGCGCGGAGAAGCGACGACAAAGGGAAGCTCCGTCGGGAGATTCAAGTTGCGCAAATCCGCGAGATAGTCGCCGACGCCTACATCCGGCCTGTGCAGGCCGAAAAGAAGGTTTACATTATCCGGGATGCGGGTATGATGAACGTCGCGGCGCAGAACGCGGCACTGAAAATTCTGGAGGAACCGCCGGAATACGCTGTTTTTCTGCTCTGCACGGAGAGCGCCGAGGCGCTACTGCCGACCGTCCGCTCGCGTTGCATCGAACTGCGGCCAGGCGGAGAGCCGCCTGAGGTGCAGAGCGCCTTGGCGGGAGAATACCTCGCCCTCGCCGGAAAAAAGGACGAGGCGGGGCTTTGTCTGTTTTTTGGAAAGCACGAGAACCTGGACGCCGAGCAGCTCGGCGTTTTTATCGGTGCTGTCAGGGTTACCTTAACTGCCTACCTTTGCCGGAGAAGGGATTGCGCAGGGCTGACTCGCGAGGGTGCCTTCCGCCTGTTGCGGCTCTGCGAAAAGGCGGACGCTTATCTTCGCCTGAACGTCGGTGCAAAGCACATTCTGGGCCTGTTCTGTGTGGGAACGGCATAATATCGCCGCTGCGCCTGCTGTGCGACGGTGTGAAAGAGGAAAACACTTTGGTTAAAGTTATTAGCATTAAATTCAATATGCATGGAAAGGCATACTATTTTGATCCCGGGGAGCTTTCGATCAAGGTGGGGGATACGCTGATCGTGGAAACTTCCAAGGGGCTTGATATCGGAGTCTGCGCCTATGGCGAGCACTATGTAACCGACGAGAGCGTTATTCCGCCGTTGCGTCCCGTCATCAGGATTGCAACAGAGGACGATCTCCGTATTGCTGAGCAGAACCGTGCCCGAGAAAAGGAAGCCTTTACGGTCTGCAAGGAAAAAATTGCGGCGCACGACTTGGAAATGAAGCTCGTAGACGTTGAGTGTAGCTTCGAGGGCAATAAAATTCTATTTTTTTTCACAGCGGACGGTAGGGTTGACTTCCGAGATCTTGTCAAGGACCTCGCAGCGATTTTCCGCACGCGCATCGAGCTGCGACAGATCGGCGTGCGTGATGAGACGAAGATGCTTGGCGGACTCGGCATCTGCGGCAGGCCGTATTGCTGTAGCCAGTTTTTAAGCGACTTTCAGCCGGTGTCGACGAAAATGGCAAAAACACAGTCCATGTCTCTCAACCCGACAAAAATCTCCGGGAGCTGCGGTCGCTTAATGTGCTGCCTACGCTATGAGCAGGATGCCTATGAGGAGCTTGTAAAGAAGATACCGAAGATCGGCGCCTTTGTGCAGACACCCCACGGTTACGGCAACGTGACCGGGACGAATGTTCTGCGCCAAAAGGTTAAGGTTGCCATCGACGGCGGGGGAGAGCCGGAGCTTAAATTGCTCGATGCCGACGAGGTTGCGGTGGTGCCCGGCGGCAGGCCGAAGCCCGGCGAACCGTTGCCGCAAGTGCTCGTTGCGCCGGTAAGGGCGGAAAAGGAGCTGGAGGCGGAGGAGGATCCGTGGACGGCGCCCTCGCTGTTTGCCGAGGATGCCGATATGCCGCGAAAAAGATTGGCCTCGGGGGAACGCCCCGCACCACAGCAGCCGCGCGGAAAGAACGACGGCCGCCCCCAAGAGCAGGGCAAGTCCCGTCAGCAGGGCGGAAGGAATCGCTCTCGTCCAAACGCAAAGCCGGGCGAGAAGCAGGCCGGGGAGCAAGGGACCGCCCCTTTGAAAAACCCCGCGCCTCAGGCTCAGGCCAAGCCACGTCCCGAAGGCGAGCAGGCTGACGCGCAAAAGAACAAGCCACGGAACACGAATCGCAATCGGCGCTACCGCGGCAACAGACCGAAGCCCCAAGGGGAAAATCAGAGCCAGGGCTGAGAAAAATAAAATGAACCCGTGCGGTCAATGCACGGGTTCATTTTATCCAACGGGGGTTTACTCTGCCGAGATCATATAGTAATAGACCGGTTGGCCACCGTTTATGATGCTCATTTCGGCGGAGGAATATCTTTCAACGAGGATAGCTCCAACGGCCTGTGCGTCGTCGGCACTGACATCCTCACCGTAATAGACCGTAAGGAATTCCGGGTTAAGGTCCTCAAGCTTCTGCGCAAGTGTTTCAATCAGCGCCGAGATATCTGCGTTGCTGCCGAGCAGCGCACCGTCGAGGAGACCGAGGTATTCACCGGCCTTGATCGCATAGCCGTCAAAATCAGAATCGCGCGCAGCATAGGTGACCAGCGCGGTATGGACATTCTGAATGGCCTCGAGTGCGCTTTCACGCAAATCCTCTTCCGACTGGGCACTCAGATCCATGCTCAGAAGCGCAGCAACGCCCTGGGGGATGGTCTTCGTGGGGATGATGACGACGCGCTTTTCCGTCAACGGAACGCACTGCTCGGCTGCCATGATGATGTTTTTGTTGTTGGGAAATACAAAGACCGTGGCGGCAGGGGTGGCCTCGATCGCCTTGAGGATGTCCTCGGTAGAGGGATTCATTGTCTGCCCGCCGGTGACGATTTTGTCCGCACCCAGCTCGGAGAAAAGTTCGGCCATGCCCTGCCCGGCGCAGATGACCACCACGCCGAAGTCCTTTTCAGGCTCTGCGGGAACGTCTGTTGGAGCGCCGCTTATGTGCGCACCGCCGGAGAGGTCGGAGTGCTGTTCACGCATGTTCTCGATTTTGACCGTGAGCAGGCTGCCGAAGGTCAGTGCCTCGGTCAGCACCTTGCCGGGATTGTCCGTGTGGACGTGTGTTTTAATGATCTCCTCGTCATCGACGACGACAGCGCTGTCGCCGATCTGCTGCAGGAAGGCACGAAGCAGATCCGCGGACTTTTCGTTTTCGCGGCCGATGATGAACTCTGTGCAGTAGGTGAAGGTAATATCACCCGCATCGAAGCGAGTGAAATCGGCAGCCTCAGCCGTTTCGGTTAGATCAACTGCATACGACTCGGGTGTAACCTCGTTGCGTAGGGAGGCGAGCATAGCCTCAAGGATAACAACATAGCCCTTGCCCCCGGCATCGACCACGCCGGCTTTTTTAAGAACGGGGTTTTGGTTGACGGTTTGGGCCAGGGCGTCCTTCGCCGTTTCCAGGGCACAGGATAAAAGCAGCTCCACGTCGCTTCCCGTCTCGGCAAAGTCTGCGGCAGCAGCAGCAGACAGGCGCGAGACGGTTAGTATGGTGCCTTCAGCCGGCTTCATTACAGCGTTATAGGCGGCATCGACGCCCTCGCCCATCGCAAGGGCGAAGTCGTATGCGCCGCAAAGGTCTTTCCCCCTCAGGGACTTGGCAAAGCCCCGGAAAAGCAGCGACAAGATAACGCCTGAGTTGCCGCGCGCCCCGCGCAGCAGCGCATCAGCCGCACATTTGGCCACGTCGCCGACGCCATTTGGCTTTTTTCGCCGCAGTTCAGCCGCACCTGCGTTCATAGTCATACTCATATTGGTACCCGTGTCGCCATCCGGCACGGGAAAAACATTCAGTTCGTTGATGGGCTGCTTGTTGGACTCCAAAGCAGCGGCAGCGCAGAGCAGCATATTGGTCATCGCTGCGCTGTCAATCGTTTCTCTCAATTAAAACACCTCCGGGGAAGAAATGACGGGCAAAAGCCAGGGCAAGAGAACAGTCGGCTATCAGCTAATTTGCATGGAGTCGATGAACACATCGACAGTTTTAACTGGTACGCCCGTCGCCTTGGAAACTTTATAGCTGACCTCGTTCATAATGCTTCCCGCAAGCGCTCTGATGTTGACGCCGTGGTCGACCACGATGTGTAGGTCGATTGACACGCTGCCGTCGTCGTTAAAGTGAACACCGACGCCCTTGGACATCGACTCCCTGCGGAGCAGATGGACAAGCCCGTCGGTCTTTGAGCGCGCGCCCATGCCCTTGACACCGAAGCAGTTTGTCGCTGCGTCGCCCGCGATATTCATGAACACGTCGCTGGTGATGCTGATCATGCCCAACGTGTTTTCAATTTTTACCATGCTGCCGACTCCTTTCGTGCGACGAAATGCCTCCGCGAAATCGCGGAGGAGGATTGTCCTGTCGTTATTGTATGAAACGTCTAGTAATTATACCCCAAGTTCGGTAAAAGCACAAGAAGAAAATTTTTGTGCAGGTTTAACGTATCGGACGTATGATATATGTTGCTTTTATCGTAGAGTGCAAAAAGAAAGTCCTGGAAACGCGCGCTTCCTGTAGATTCCGATAGTTTACAAGCGTTTAGGCACATGATAGAATAAAGATAATTAAAAATAGCGAATTTCTGCCTTCAGACAGAATAAACTAACTCGGCCGGGCAATAAGGCTCGACATTAAACAAGGAGATGAAAAAATGGCAAGAAAACTTAAAACAATGGACGGCAATAACGCCGCGGCGCACGTTTCCTATGCGTTTTCCGAGGTTGCGGCCATCTACCCCATTACGCCTTCTTCGACCATGGCAGAATATGCCGATAAGTGGGCGGCCGCAGGCCAAAAGAACATCTTCGGCCAGCCTGTCAACGTGGTTGAAATGCAGTCCGAGGGCGGTGCCGCCGGCGCTGTCCACGGCAGTCTGACGGCTGGTGCGCTGACCACCACATACACGGCCTCGCAGGGTCTGCTGCTGATGATCCCCAACATGTATAAAATTGCCGGTGAAATGCTTCCCTGTGTGATTCATGTTTCGGCGCGCACTCTTGCAACTCACGCCCTGTCGATTTTTGGCGACCACTCGGATATCTATGCCTGCCGTCAGACAGGCTTTGCCATGCTCTGCGCGAACAGCCCCCAGGAAGCAATGGATCTTGGCGCGGTGGCGCATTTGGCAACGATTCGCGGCCGTGTGCCCTTCGTCCACTTCTTCGACGGCTTCCGCACATCCCATGAGATGCAGAAAATCGAAACCTGGGACTATAAGGAGCTGGCCGAGATGATCGATTACGATGCGATCGCGGAGTTCCGCGCACGCGCAGCCTGCCCGGCAAACCCCACAACCCGCGGTACCGCGCAGAATGGCGACGTGTTCTTCCAGATCCGTGAAGCGGCCAACAATCTCTATAACGCCCTTCCTGAAACCGTCGTGAGTTATATGAACGAGGTCAACGCCCGCATCGGCACGGACTATAAACCCTTCAACTACTACGGTGCGCCCGACGCGACCCACGTCATTATTGCGATGGGCAGCGTTTGCGAGGCGGCGGAGGAGGTCGTAGACTACCTCAACGCCAAAGGGGAAAAGGTTGGGCTTGTTAAGGTGCGCCTGTACCGTCCCTTCTCTGTCAAATACCTTCTCGACGTGCTGCCCGAGACGGTCAAGACCATCGGCGTGCTCGACCGCACTAAGGAACCCGGAGCTGTCGGCGAGCCCCTCTATGTTGACGTTGTGACCGCGCTGGCTGGCACGAAGTTCAGCAATATTCCGGTTTACGGCGGACGCTACGGCCTGTCCTCCAAGGACGTCGGCCCCGGGTCCATTATCTCAGCTTACCGCAACATCCAGGCCGCTGAGCCGAAGAACAGCTTTACCATCGGCATTGTGGACGATGTGACGCACCTGTCCATCCCGATCGTCGAGGATCCCGACACGACACCTGAAGATATTATTTCTTGCAAGTTCTGGGGACTTGGTTCCGACGGTACGGTTGGCGCGAACAAAAACTCCATCAAGATCATCGGTGACCACACCGACCTCAAGGCTCAGGCCTACTTCCAGTATGACTCGAAGAAGTCCGGAGGCGTGACCATCAGCCATCTGCGCTTCGGCAAGAGCCCGATTAAGTCCACATACTTTGTTTCCAAAGCGAACTTTGTGGCCTGTCACAACCCGTCCTATCTTTCCAGATACGACATGGTGCAGGACGTTAAGCCCGGCGGCGCGTTCCTCATCAATTGCGCCTACTCCGCCGAGGAACTGGGGCAGCACCTTTCTGCTGCGGCCAAGCAGTATATTGCCAATAACAAGATCCGCGTCTACACGATCGACGCGATAGAGATTGCCCGTGAGATTGGTTTGGGCAACAAAACCAATGCCATCCTGCAGGCTGCGTTCTTCAAGCTCGCCAACATCCTGCCCGAGGCGGATGCCGTGACCTATATGAAGGATGCCATCCGCACGACCTACGGCCGCAAGGGTGAGAAGATCGTCAACATGAACATTCTGGCGGTGGACGCCGGCATCGAGAAGGTGCACGCGCTTGAGATTCCCGCAGACTGGGCGTCGACCACAGAGGAAGCGCCGAAGGTCGCGCTTAACGGCGGTCTCGATCACGCCAAGGGCTTTGTTGAGACGATTCTCGCTCCGGTCAACGCGATGCGCGGTGACGACCTGCCGGTTTCTGCCTTTAACGACGTCGCCAACGGCACCGTACCCTGCGGAACCTCCGCGTTTGAAAAGCGCGCGATCGCCGTCGATGTGCCCAGGTGGATTCCTGAAAACTGCATTCAGTGCAACCAGTGCGCCTTTGTCTGCCCGCATGCCGTTATTCGTCCCTTCGTGCTCGATAAGGATGAGCTGGCAAACGCGCCCGAGGGCTTCAAATCCATGCAAATGAAGGGCAAGGGCGTTGAGGAGTATGCGTTTGTCATTCAGCCCAGCGTGCTTGACTGCACGGGCTGCGGAAGCTGCGCAAACGTCTGCCCCGCAAAGGAGAAGGCTCTGGTCATGACCCCGCTGGGCGAACAGGCCGACGAGCAGAAGTATTTTGACTACGCTTACAAGCACGTTTCCGAGAAGGAACTGCCCTTCGCGGAGAATACGATCAAGGGCAGTCAGTTCAAGACCCCGCTGCTGGAGTTCTCCGGCGCCTGCGCGGGCTGCGGCGAGACGCCCTATGCCAAGCTGACCACCCAGCTTTTCGGTGACCGTATGTATATCGCAAACGCCACCGGCTGCTCCTCTATCTGGGGTGGCTCCGAGCCGAGCTTCCCCTACACGATGAATCGCGAGGGGCGTGGTCCGGCCTGGGCAAACTCCCTGTTCGAGGACAACGCGGAATTCGGCTTCGGCATGATGCACGGCGTCAAGCAGCGCCGCGCGTTGGTGGCTGAGCAGATCAAGGCCGTTACCGAGAGCGGCGAGGCCTCTGCAGAGCTGAAGGCAGCGGCGGCAGCCTGGCTCGAAACCAAGGACGACGCTGCCGGCTCCAAGACGGCGTCCAGAGTGCTGGAGACTGAGCTGGTCAAGGCGCTTTCCGGCGAGGGCAAGGATTGCGTGTTCCTCAAAAGGCTTTATGCCAACCGCGACATGTTTGTCAAGCCCAGCTTCTGGGTCTTTGGCGGAGACGGCTGGGCCTATGACATCGGCTACGGAGGTCTTGACCACGTTCTGGCGGCGGGCGAGAACATCAATATCCTAGTCTTTGACACTGAGGTGTATTCCAATACCGGTGGCCAGGCCTCCAAGGCTACTCCGACCGGCGCTGTGGCGCAGTTCGCGGCGGCGGGCAAGGGCGTGAAGAAGAAGGATCTCGCGCAGATTGCGATGACCTACGGCTACGTCTACGTGGCGCAGGTCTGTATGGGTGCAAACTATCAGCAGACACTCAATGCCCTCGTCGAGGCTGAGAGCTACGATGGCCCCTCGCTGGTCATAGCCTACTCACCCTGCATCAACCACGGCAGCCGCAACGGGATGGGCAAATCTATCACCACGGAAAAGCAGGCTGTTGAGGCAGGCTACTGGAATATGTTCCGCTATGACCCGCGCAATAAGCAGCCCCTGACCGTGGACAGCAAGGCTCCCTCGGCAAGCTATCAGGACTTCATCAACAGCGAGGTCCGCTATACCTCCCTCAAGCTCGGCTTCCCCGAGCGCGCAGAGGAGCTCTTTGCAGCGGCCGAGGTCGACGCGAAGGAACGCTACGACAGGCTGGTGCGCCAGAAGCAGATGTTTGAGGAGCGTGCCAAATCGCTGGATGGGGAATAAGTCCAAACCCAAGCACCACACAATAAACGCTACGCGCCGCCGGGTTCCCGGCGGCGCGTTTTTGTGGGCTTTTCTTTTCTGTTGGGGTCCTTTTGTGGACTTGGGGTGGGAGCTGGCTAAGAAGAAACCGGGTTGGGGGAGCAGGACAGAGCCTCACTTCCCCAACCCTTCAGGCCGCTCTTTTCTTGCCCCAAGGAAAAAGCCGAGCACACTATGCAAACAGCTCCACCCCGTCAAAATCGTCCTCAAACATATAGGGCGAGGTGAGAATCTGCTCCTTAAGCCACAGGCGGTAATCAGGATGGGCAATTTTAATAATCGCGCGAACCCTGTCCTTCATGGTCTTCAGATAGACGTCGGCAATGCCATATTCGCTGACGATATACATTTGGGCGTTTTTAGTGGTTGTGACAATGGAGCCTTCCGGCAGCCAGGGGACGATACAGCTCTGCCGCTTGCCGGAATCGTCCTTGTAAGTAGAGCGCAGACACAGGAAGCTGCGCCCGCCCTTGGAGCGCATGGCGCCATAGATGTAGGCAAATGAGCCGCCAGCACCGCTATAGGGCTTCAGTCCCTGCGCCTCTGAGCAGGCCTGGCCAAGCAGATCAACCATAAGGGTGCAGTTGATGGCAAGAATATTTTCCTGTGCAGCAACGGAAAAAAGCTCAATCATCCTGTCGCGGGGGAGGAGCTTTATGCGGGAATCGGTGGACAGGAATTTGAAGAAGCGCTCCGAGCAGGCGCCGGGGCTGGAGGCCTGCACCTTGGTTAGAATGCCCTCCTCAACCAGATCCACCATGACGTCGCAGGCAATCTCGGTATAGACCTCCAACGGCCCTGTCTCACGGAGATTTGTGAGAATTTCATCACCCAGGCCGCCCCAGCCGACTTGCAACTTGTCGCAGCTCTTGATGTGAGGAAGGATGTGAGCGGCGATGTCCTTATCAACCTGTGTTGGGGGAGAAGGGGGAATTTCGAAAACCTCGGTATTGCATTCAACAATGAAATCAAATTCCGTGATGTGGATTGAGACGTCCTTGTGGTCGCCGGGAATGGGGTAATGCCCCGTTGCGTCCATAAAGCCGATACGCTTTTTGATCCTCGGGTCATGGACAATCAGAGCAGAGGTGGAAACGCCGTAGTGGCCTACGTTGCAGTAGCCGTCCTCGTCAGGCGGGCATACGTGCAGAGCGATAGCGTTACAGCCATAGGCAAAAGCACCCTCGTCCATGTGGTCATAGCCGCAGCTGTGGTATTCCATAATGCCCAGTTCTCCCGACATCCGCTCAAAAGGAAGGTTGAAGAAGCTGATTAAGCGGTAGTGCTTTTTACTATCATGGTCAAACAGCATGTCAAAGGGCGCGGTTGCGACATTGTAGAGGAAAATTATATCATGGTAATTGTCCTTGTTCGCGTGGATTTCATCTAGCATAGTGCTTCGGGTGCTCATCTCCTCCAGCAACAACCTGAACTTTATCAATTCGATGACGGAAAAAATCGGGGTTGCCCCCGTAACACAAACCATCGCGGCGAGAATCACAAATCCAGAGATTGTCCTGCGCCGGGTTATTATTCCGGAGCGTCCCTTCCTGTATTACTGTACGCCTCGGGATGCGGAGACATGCAAGGAACTTCTGGAAATCAAGCGGTATGTTGAACGGTATTTCAAGACCACCCCAATTGAGCATTTGCTCAAGCCAAACAGTTCAACCGCCGGCTTTGACGGCCAGGAAACCAGACAGGCTCAGGCGCGCTGATAAAACCAGCGTCCAATAGAATATAATAAAGCACCCGCTACAGGCGTTTAAATAACGCTTACAGCGGGTGCTCTTTATTCATCCGGCATTGCTTTTCACGGTTTGCCCACCGCTTTTTTCCTGCGGTAGTGGCGAAGGGCCTCGTCACTGAGGAGGGCCTCGGGGGGCAGCTCGATAAGCTTGTCCGGAAAGGCACCGTCATAGCAAGCGACGGCGGCGGAGCTGTCAGGGATTTCGCCATAGAGACGGCAAAGCACCGTGGGATCGGGCGCAACGATTCTTCCGGCGCGGCGGTAGAAGCGCAGAGAGCGCAGGTCGCCGCGGCCGGTGAGCTTATAAAAGCTTTCACGCAGTACCCAAGTGTCGAAAAAGCCGAAGCAGGCGCGCTCGGCGGGCGTGGTCAGCTTTTCAATAAAGGACTGCTTGAGGGGGCGGTGTACCTCCGTGTCGATACCTACCGGTTTGTCTGAGAGGGCGAGAAAAACATGCGTCTTGCTATGGCTGATCGAGTAGTGGTATTGGGGACTGTCGGGCACCAAGGGCTTTCCTTTGAGCAGGCGGCATAGGGCGGGGCGCTGAGGGCCGGCATAGTCCTCGTAGGCAGCGGCCAGCAGGGAGACGCCGAAGGCCGAGCCGCGGCGGCGGCTCAGGGCGGGGTAGCGCGCGTCCTTCTCGTCCAGCTCGCTAATATCGGCGTAATACAGTCGCATGTGCTCGCCTCCTTCGCGTATTTGACCGGGCGTTTCATTGAGGGTATTGTATCATAGCGGATTGCGATTTTGCACTACCATTTTTTCATGCGCTGTGTTATAATATATCAGTTATAGTATACTTTTTTGTGAATTACAAGCGTCAGGCTAAGGAGGTGCGGTACTTTGAAAAAGGGACGGTGGCTTATTCCAGCCCTGTTGGCCGCGCTTTTCCTGCTCTCAGGCTGCTCAATGTCGGAGATTGACGAGCTTTACAGCCTGCCGCAGGCGCCGAAGGAATACCTTCAGCTTCAGGAACTGATTAACAGCGAGATCCGGTCCGGCAGCGAGTATTCCGCGCCGACTGCGGGGTCCCTGCGCCAGAGTATTCAACTCACCGACCTGGACGGCGATGGCGACAGCGAGGCGTTGGCCTTTCTGCAAAACAAGGCAGAGCAGCCGGAGATCTGCGTTTACCACAAAAGCGGCGGAAGCTACACCGCAGCGGCGCGGATCGTTGGGGACGGTTCGGCCGTGGGCAGGGTCGAATATCAGGATTTAGACGGAGACGGGATGATGGAAATCCTGGTTTCCTGGGAGGTCAACACGGAGATGCGCCTGCTTAAGGCCTATTCGATGAAGGACTGGAAGCCCGTGGCGTTTCTGACGGCGAGCTGTGCGGATTTTTTGATTGGTGATTTGGATACGGACGGCAGGCCGGATATTCTGGCGTTGAACCTTGAGACGAGCGGCGGCATTCTAAACATGTTCACGGTTGACCAACACGGTGAGCCGGTGAAGAAATCGGCGGAGCTTTCTGCCTCGCTCAAGACGGCAAAGCGCTTTCGGATCGCCGCGATTTCTGGCAAGGTGCCGGCGGTGTTCGTCGAGGGGCAGTATTCGGCGGAGGATAGCGGCGAGCTGCTAACGGATATTATCGTTTTTTCTGCGGGTGGGCTAAAGAACATCACGCTTAGTCCGGACACCAATGACAGCGCGGCCAAGCGCGCCTATCCGGTTTACAGCACGGACATCAATGGAGACGGCTCGCTGGACGTGCCTTTCGTAGAAAAAATCTCGGGCGTCGGAGAGTCGGAGCACTATGTTTTTGACTGGTACAGCTATTCCATCGACGGGAATTACGTCAAATGCGCGTCGACTTATCACGATTACACGGACGCTTGGTTTTTCGAGCTGCCGGACGAGTGGCGTCAGAACGTCGTTGTCCGGCGGGAAAGCGCCGCTGCGGGCGAGCGCGCCCTGATCTTTTATTCTGAGGATACGGATAGCGGCGCGCGCGTCGAGCTATTGACGGTCTATACCTTCACAGGCGAAAACAGGACGGAACGGGCGACGTTGGACAGCAGGTTCGTGCTATTAAGCAGCGGTACGGTTGTCTATGCCGCGAAGCTCGGGCCTTTTGCCGAGGGCTTGGGAGAGGCCGAGATTGTCGGGCGCTTCCACCTGATTTCCTCTGAGTTCAATACGGGTGCGCTGTAAAAGCGGCGCAAGTCTGACCAAAGAAAGGAGCGGCCTCTTATGAAGAAGGTTCTGGTGCTGGAGGATGAATCCAGTATACGCAGCTTCGTCGTTATCAACCTCAAGCGCTCGGGCTACGAGCCGATCGAGGCGGAAACGGGAGAGGAGGCGCTGGAGGCATTGCGGCAGAACCCGGATATCCGGGTCGCCCTGCTGGACGTGATGCTCCCCGACATTGACGGCTTTGAGGTCTGCAGGCGCATACGCGCCTCCGGTTCAAAAATTGGCATTATCATGCTGACCGCAAAAAGCCAGGAGATGGACAAAGTGACGGGGCTAATGACCGGCGCTGACGACTATGTGACTAAGCCCTTTTCCCCCGCGGAGCTGACCGCGCGCATTGACGCGATCTACCGCCGCACGGGGGGAGATATTGAGGAGGAGGCCGTCAACGGGGAGCTGACGAGCGGGCCCTTCCGCCTGAACACCCGGAACCGCACACTGGAGAAAAACAGCACGCGTATTCGGCTGACGCAGATTGAATACGCCATTATGAAGCTGTTTATCGACAACCCCGGTAAGGCGCTCTCCCGAGAGGACATCCTCAATGCGGTCTGGGGCCGGGACTACTTTGGGGAGCTTAAGATCGTGGATGTGAATATCCGCAGGCTCCGCATCAAGATTGAGGACGACCCGACCATACCCGCTTACATCACAACGGTCTGGGGCTACGGCTATAAGTGGGGCTTTTGATAAAGTATGTAAATATTTCGCATAGGGACGGTGAAACACGGGATGAACTTCAGAGGGATCAAGGGCCGGTGGATGCTCAACGGCATCGCCGGGGTTCTGTTGCTCGTCACCGTCGCCATTGTCGGGTTTTCCTTGGCTGTATACAACTACTATTATTCCGCGGCGCGCACAGGATTGGAGAACAAGGCGCAGACCGCCGTGGAGTTTTTCACCGCCTATGTGTCTAAGAGCTATCTGGAGTACTACCAGAGTGCTTACCGTTACACAGAGTCCTTCGAAGATAAGGACAGCATCGAACTGCAGTTCGTGAACACGAAGGGGCGGGTCGAAATTTCAAGCTACGGCATTTCAGCCGGGCTATCTCCCGGTACGCCGGACATTGTCGATGCACTCGACACGGGTGGAATCGGCTATTGGAGGGGAAAAAGCACCGATACAGGCGATCGGCTGATGGCCGTTTCCGCACCGATGAAGTATGCCGACGGCTCGATTGTCGGCGTGATGCGCTATGTGACGAGCACAAGGCTCATTGACCGAAAGATCTTTCAGGCCACTGTCTGGGCCTGCGGGATTGGCTTTTTTGTGATCCTAATTGTGTTTTTCTCGAACATGTATTTCATTCGGACGATTATTGAACCAATCAATGAGCTGACGAGGCAGGCACAGCGCATTGCCGAGGGCAGCTATGGCATCCAGACCGAGAAGAAATATGACGACGAGATCGGCGAGCTTACGGATGCAATCAATGAAATGTCACAGAAGATCAGCAAGTCAGAAAAAATGCAGAAGGAGTTTATCTCCTCCGTTTCGCACGAGCTTCGAACGCCGCTTACGGCAATCACCGGTTGGAGCGAGACGCTGGCCTACGACCCAGAGATTAAGGGCGATTCGCTCCGGGGTGTCGGCATCATCTCAAAGGAGGCCGCGCGCTTGACAAAGATGGTCGAGGAGCTGTTGGAGTTTACGCGCATTCAGGACGGCAGGTTTAACCTGAATATTGAGCGGATGGATGTGGAATCGGAGCTTGAGGATGCGATTTTCGCCTATGGCGAGCTGCTGCGCCAGATGGATATGACTCTGGAATACACGCCCTCCCCTCAGCCCATTCCGCCCATGCCGGGTGACCCGGAGCGCATCCGGCAGGTCTTTCTGAACATCCTTGACAATGCTGCAAAATACGGCAAGGACGGCAAGTCAATTGATATTTCCCTCGAAAAGCACGGTGATTACACGCTGATCAGGGTCCGGGATCACGGACCGGGTATTCCAGAGACAGAGCTGCCGTTCGTGAAAAAAAAGTTTTATAAGGGCAGTTCAAAGGAGCGCGGCAGCGGCATCGGTCTTGCCGTCTGCGAAGAGATTGTTGCACGCCACGGTGGGGACCTCATCATCGCCAACGCGGAGGGTGGGGGCGTTTGCGTCACCATCCGTCTACCCCTCGGCCGCTGACGCTGCAGCAGAGATTTTAACCCGAAAGGAAATACGCAATGAGCAAAGAGAGAACTACCGCCTGCGACTTCCGCACGAGCATCGGCGGGCAGGCCCTGATTGAGGGAATTCTGATGCGGGGGCCGGAAAAGGAGGCCATTGTCGTTCGCACGCCGGAGGGTCTTGTGACGAAACTCGGCGAGCCAAAGTCCGTCCGGGATCGCATCAAATTTCTGGGTTGGCCGCTACTGCGCGGCATAGTCATTTTCGCCGAGTCAATGGTCTACGGCGTCAGAGCGCTGACCTATTCAGCCTCCCTGATGCCGGAGGAGCAGCAGGAGGAGCCGAGCAAATTTGATAAGTGGGTTGAGGGAAAATTTGGGACGGAGAAGGCGGAGAAGTTTTTGATTGGCTTTGCCGTTTTTCTTGGTATCTGCCTTTCAGTTGGGCTATTTATCCTTCTGCCGACCCTGCTTGCGGGCGGACTCGCGCGTTTGACCGAATCCACCATCCTACGGAATCTGGCGGAGGGCGCGTTGCGGATTGTCATTTTCTTGCTTTATATGTATTTTTGCACGAAATCGCCCGATTTGCGACGTGTGTTCGCCTATCACGGCGCAGAGCATAAGACCATCTTCTGCTATGAGAGGGGCCTTCCTCTGACCGTTGAGAACGTACGGGAGCAGTCGCGCTTTCACCCGCGCTGCGGAACCAGCTTTCTGTTTGTCGTGATGATTATCAGCATTTTTGTCTTTTCCTTTGTAAGCTGGAGTAATATTTGGTTCCGGATGGCCATGCGCATCCTGCTGCTGCCGGTCGTCATGGGAATTGCCTATGAGATTAACCGCTGGGCGGGGCGGCACGACAATTGGTTTTCCGCCATCCTCTCTGCACCCGGCAAGGCGCTGCAGCGCCTGACGACGACCGAGCCTGACGACGGCATGATCGAATGTGCTATCGCGGCGCTTGCGCCGGTGATTCCCGTCGAGAAGGGAAAGGACGCCTGGTGAGAGGCGCAGCGTATCACTGAAAGGATAACAGAGCAGACATGCCGAGAACATACAACGATATTTACATTGGTGCAAGGAAGAAGCTCAAGGACGGCGGGACTGAGGCAGCGAGTCTGGAAGCAAGGCTGATTATCTCCGCGGCGGCGGAAAAGCCGATGGACGCGCTTTTGCGGGATATGGGGCTTTATACCACCGATGCGGTGGCTGAAAAGGTTTCAGAAATGGTTCAGAGGCGGCTCGAGGGCGAGCCTGTTGCCTATATTACGGGGAGCTGGGAGTTCTATGGGCTGCCGCTTTTGATTACTCGGGACGTGCTGATCCCGCGCAACGACACGGAGCTATTGGTGGACACGGCGCTCACGGCGCTCAAAGGCAGGAAGATGGATGCGCGCGTCGTCGACCTTTGTACCGGCAGCGGCTGCGTCGGCTGCGCTATCGCCCGGGAGCTGCCGGCAAGCCATGTGGTGCTTGCCGACAATAGCCGCGCGGCGCTCGCGGTCGCAAAGCACAACGTCCAGGCTAATCGCCTGAATCCGCGTGTGAGCTGCATCGAGCTTGACGCGCTGAGCGCTCCGCCGATGATGCTAGGTAGCTTTGATCTTTTGGCTTGTAATCCGCCGTATATCCCGACGGCGGATCTGGAAACGCTGGATTCTTCGGTGAAGGACTTCGAGCCGCTAGCCGCCCTGGACGGTGGCGAGGACGGACTACTGTTTTACCGAGAGATTTTGAAAAGCTGGCACAATGTTGTGCGTATCGGGGGGCTGATGCTCTTTGAGGTCGGTATTGGGCAATCGGAGGCCGTGATGGCGCTAATGCGTGAGGCCGGCTTGAACAACGTCGGTGCGGTCAGAGATATGCAGGGGATCGAGCGTGTACTTTACGGCAATGTTTGAATGGGGCGGAGAGCCTCGTTCATTGGAACGGATTATATTTGACGAGGTGTGAGGACTATGGCAGAAAAGAAGAAAATCCCGATTACCCAGGTCGGTCAAGCCGAGGACAAGAAAAAGGCGCTCGAAACCGCGCTCGCGCAGATCGAGAAAAACTATGGCAAGGGCGCGATTATGCGCCTTGGCGACGATTTACCCGTGAACGTGGAGGCAATCTCCACCGGATCGCTCTCTCTCGACCTTGCGCTGGGCATCGGCGGTGTGCCGAGAGGGCGTATTGTGGAGATTTTCGGACCGGAATCCTCCGGTAAAACGACGCTTGCCCTGCATATCCTAGCCAGCGCCCAGAAGCTGGGCGGAGAAGTAGCCTTTATCGACGTTGAGCACGCGCTGGAGCCGGCCTATGCCCGGGCACTGGGAGTAGATATCGACAGCCTGCTCATTTCCCAACCGGACACCGGCGAGCAGGCCCTGGAGATCACTGAAGCACTGGTGCGCTCCGGTGCGCTGGATGTGGTTGTGGTCGACAGCGTTGCTGCGCTGCTGCCCCGAAGCGAGTTGGAGGGTGAGATGGGCGATTCCAGTGTCGGTGTGGTGGCACGCCTGATGTCGCAGGCATTGCGAAAGCTGGCCGGAACGATTTCCAAGACGCGGACGATCGTTGTGTTTATTAACCAACTCCGTGAAAAAATCGGCGTTATGTACGGCAATCCCGAGACGACGCCAGGCGGCCGTGCACTGAAGTATTTTTCCAGCGTGCGTATCGACGTGCGCCGAATTGAAACGCTCAAGAACGGCGCGGAGTCCTACGGAAACCGCACGAGGGCTAAGGTCATCAAAAACAAGGTCGCACCGCCTTTTAAAGAGGCGGAGTTCGACATCATCTACGGCGAGGGCATTTCCAAACTCGGCGAGATCGTCGATATGGGTATTAAGCTGGAACTGATCGACAAGGCGGGAGCCTGGTTTACCGTCGGCGAGACGCGCCTGCAGGGCAAGGAGGCGGTCAAGGACTATTTGCGGGAGAATCCCGTGGTCTGCGACGAGCTGGAAGGCAAAATCCGTGAGAACGCCGCTAAGCTTCTGTCCGCCCCGCAGCCAAAGGCCGCGGGAAAGGCCGCAGGGCGCGCTGTCGACGTTTCAGCGGACGATTTCGAGGGCTGATGGACGAGACGGTCACGCTTACGGAGTTGAGAGAAATCGCGCCCAAGCGCTTCATCGTCCGTTTTTCCGACGGCACGGAGCTGCGGCTGAGCCTGGATTCGGTTGCGGAGCTCTCTCTCTATTCGGGGCGGGAGTTTTCCGCGGAGGACTATGCAGCCCTGCGCGGGCGGGCGGCCCTTTCCCAATGCAAGGAGCGGGCGCTGCGCCTGATCGGGGCGAGACCGCTTTCCAAGAAAATGCTCTATGATAAGCTCGTGAGCAAAGGCGAGACGCCGGAAGATGCGGAGGAGGTTGTTGCCTGGCTCGAAGGGCTGCGCTATCTGGATGACGCACAGTATGCCGGGATGGTCGCGCGGCACTACGCGGGCAAGGGCTATGGGGTGCAGCGCATCCGCAGTGAGCTATATCGACGGGGCGTGGAAAAGGCGCTCTGGGATGCAGCGATAGAAGCGCTACCCGAGACGGAGGACAAGGCCTATGCCCTGCTCTGCCGCAGGCTGGGCGGTGAAATTCCGGATCGGGCTGAGCTAAAAAAGGCCACGGATGCGCTGTGCCGCCGCGGCTTTGGCTGGGACGAAATCCGTGCGGCGGTTCGCCGCTACGGCGAGGAATACGGAGAATAGATCGGACAGCCGGTGCGTCGCACAGACGGACACGGCGGGTCTGCGCGCATCGGAGGATACTATGGCAAAAAACAAGGTTGCCCTGATTTCGTTGGGCTGCCCGAAAAATCTGGTCAACAGTGAGCAAATGCTCTATCTGCTCTGCGAGGCGGGGCTGGAGCTGGTTCCCGAGCCAGAGGAGGCCGACGCGGTGGTTGTCAACACCTGTGGCTTCATCGAAGCCGCAAAAAGTGAGGCCATCGACACGATCATCGGACTAGGCGAACTAAAGAAGGCCGGGAAGATCAGGAGCATCATCGCCGTGGGCTGCCTGGTGCAGCGCTACAAGGATGAAATCCAGAAGGAGCTGACGGAGATCGATGCCCTGCTCGGCACGGGCAGCTACGGTGAGATCGTGGAAGCTGTAAAAGCTTCTCTCAAGGGGCGTGAATATGCGCGCTTTGACGATATCAATGCGGCGCTGGAGGAGGGCGGACGCATCGTCTCTACCGGGCCGGGCTGGGCGTTTCTGCGAATAGCAGAGGGCTGCAACAACCGCTGTGCCTTTTGTGTGATCCCCTCCATCCGCGGCAATTACCGCAGCCGTAGGCTGGAGGATATTGTCGAGGAGGCCGAGGCGATGGCGCGCACAGGGACGAAGGAGCTGATCGTCATTGCACAGGACATTACGCGCTACGGCACAGACCTCTATGGCAAGCGCTCGCTAACGGAGCTCCTGAGGCGGCTCTGTAAGATTCGCGGCGTGGAGTGGATACGGTTGCACTACCTGTATCCAGACGCATTTGACGATGAACTGATTGAGCTGATTGCTGCGGAGAAGAAGATCGTCAAATACCTCGACATTCCGATTCAGCATATTGACGACACGATCTTAAAGCGCATGAACAGGCGGGGTACGGGGGACGATATTCGTGCGCTACTAAGGAAGCTGCGGGAAAAAATCTCCGGCGTGGCAATCCGCACGAGCCTGATCGTCGGGCTACCCGGCGAGGGCGATGCAGAATTTGAAGAGCTTTGCGCCTTTTTGCGCGAGGCACGCATTGAGCGGGCGGGCGTTTTCGTTTTTTCCCCGGAGGAGGGTACGCCTGCGGCGGAGATGGCCGACCGCTGCGACGAGGACGAGGCGAAGCGCAGGCAGGAAATCATCATGGCGCTGCAGGCGGAGATTATGGATACATGGGGTCGGGGTTTTGAAGGACGAACCCTGCGTGTGCTTTGCGAGGGCTATGATGAGGAGTCGGGCTTACACTTTGGACGCAGCTTTGCGGACTCACCCGAGATCGACGGCGTTGTGTTTTTCTCTGGCGACTGCGCGGCGGGCGAGTTTGCCGAGGTACAAATCGACGAGACCGAGGGCGGAGAGTGGTTCGGCACACAAGTGTAAAGTGATGGGTATTCGACTTCTGTCACATCAGGAAAGGACTGAGCTTTAAGATGACTACCGCAAGCAAGATTACCATGGCGCGTATCGCCATGATCCCCTTTTTCATGGCGACTGCACTGATGGAGTTTCCGGGGAACGACTATGTCGCGTTGGCGATTTTTATTGTCGCCTCACTGACGGACAGCCTTGACGGCTACGTGGCAAGGCACTATAACCAAGTTTCGACCTTCGGGAAGTTCGTTGACCCGCTGGCGGATAAGCTGCTGGTCTTTGCTGCGCTGCTCATCTTTGTCGAGCGGGGGCAAATGGCCTCTTGGGCCTGCTGGATTGTGGTGGCACGAGAGTTTGCTGTAACTGGGCTGCGGCTCGTGGCGATGGAGGATGGCGTGGTAATCGCGGCAGGAACCTCCGGTAAGGTCAAAACGGCTTTGTCGGTCGTCCTCTCCTGCGTGATGCTGCTGCCGGCGGTTGTGCATACCTATGCCTTGCTGCCCTGGCTAACTGTGGATGCGCTGTGCTCGGCGCTGATCGTGCTGGTGACTGTCTATTCGGGCGTTGACTATTTTGTTGCCAACAAGGGCGTGCTCAGGTTAAGGGATTGACACGCTTTTGGCTTCGTGCTAATATAATAGGTAAAATTAGTGTTATATTTGGCTGTGAAAGGGAAAAGTAAAGTGCCGTTTGCGTTCCAGAGAGCCGCCGCCATGGCTGAAAGCGGCAGCAACGCATAAGCCGCTTGAAGTGCGCCCCGGAGCCGAGGGAGGAGGAAATGCTTCCCCGTTAGCCGCGTTAAGGCCCCTGCCGGTATCGGCCGGCGAGTGATAAACGAGAGTGGAACCGCGAATTTTTTCGCCTCTCACGGATGCAGAATCCGTGGGAGGCGTTTTGCTTTCAGCGGTAAAAATAGCACTATACAGGCGATAGCCCCCGCGTGCCGAAGAGAAATCTGGCGCGCGAAAGCTAAAAAAGGAGAATGCATATGTTTCGTGAAATAAAAGAACTGATCGAAGCCTATAAGGCCAGAGACCCAGCCGCGCGAAGTGCGTTTGAGATATTGGCGCTCTATCCGGGCATCAAGGCTACGATTTCGCACAGGCGGGCAAACTACTTTTATCGGCATAATATGCTCTTTCTCGCGCGCTGGATTTCCCAGCGTTCGCGGAAAAAGACCGGAATTGAAATTCATCCGGGTGCGACCATCGGACGGCGCTTCGTCATTGATCATGGCATGGGCGTTGTGATCGGTGAGACTGCGGAGGTCGGGGACGATGTACTGATCTATCAGGGCGTGACCCTAGGCGGCACGGGCAAGGACACCGGAAAGCGCCATCCGACCATCGGCAACAACGTGCTGATTGGTTCAGGTGCGAAAATCCTCGGCCCGTTCAAGGTCGGCGACAATTCGCGCATCGCCTCGAACGCCGTAGTGCTCAAGGAGGTTCCACCGAACAGTACGGCCGTCGGTGTGCCGGCGCGAATTGTCCGCGTTGACGGGCAAAAGACCAACTTTGCACAAAATGTCGACCAGATCAGTGTGGTTGACCCAATTGCAAATGAGCTGATTGCTCTGCATGATCAGGTCACAGCTCTGCTTGAAAAAAAGGCAAAGGCCGAATAATGGAGGCGCACAGATGAAGATATTTAACTCCCTGAGTATGAAGAAAGAAGAATTTGTACCGATTGAGCCGGGGAAAGTCCGCATGTATGCTTGCGGGCCTACGGTGTATAACTTTATCCACGTCGGGAACGCCCGGCCCCTGATTATGTTCGACGTGCTGCGTCGTTATCTGGAATACCGAGGCTATGAAGTTACGTTTGTGCAGAACTTCACGGACGTGGATGACAAGATCATCCGGCGCGCCAACGAGGAAGGAAGCAACTCTAAGGCAGTTGCAGAAAAGTATATCGGGGAGTATCACACGGATGCAAAGGGACTAGGTGTGCGTGAGGCGACGATCCACCCGAAGGCAACTGAGAACATTGGACAGATCATCAAGATGGTGAAGGATCTGGTTGAAAAGGGTTATGCCTATGCGGTGGGGGGAGACGTTTATTACCGGGCTTCCAGCTTTGAGGGCTACGGTAAACTGAGCCACCAACCGCTTGAGGATCTGCAGGCCGGAGCACGCATCGATGTGGCCGACGTGAAGGAAAACCCCATGGATTTCGCCCTCTGGAAGGCTGCGAAGCCCGATGAGCCTTCCTGGGATTCACCTTGGGGCAAGGGGCGGCCGGGCTGGCACATAGAATGCAGCGCAATGAGCAACCGTTACCTGGGCAAGACCATTGATATCCACTGCGGGGGGCAGGATCTGATCTTCCCGCACCATGAGAACGAGATTGCGCAGTCCGAGGCTGCCAACGGTTGTACCTTCGTCAACTACTGGATGCATAACGGCTTTATCAGCGTGGACAACAAGAAAATGAGTAAGTCCCTGAATAACTTCTTTACTGTGCGCGAGGCGGCGGAGGTCTATGGCTACGACGCGATCCGCATGTTTATGTTGATGAGCCACTACCGCAGCCCACTCAACTATTCAGGTGAGATACTGGAGCAGGCAAAAAACGCGCTGGAGCGCCTTTCGACCGCGCGGGCGAACCTGGACTTTTTCGCGGCCAATGGACGCGAGGGCACGATGGCGGACGCCGAGCAAATCTTTGCCGCGGGGCTTACGGTTTACCGCGAGCGCTTTGACGCGGTAATGGATGACGACATGAACACGGCGGACGCCGTGGCGGTAATCTTTGAGCTGGTGCGTGAGGTGAACGCGGCGGTTTCGCCGTCGGCCAACCCAACGCGGGCGCTGGCCGTTGCCTGCGCCGCCGTCTTTGATGAGCTGGCCGGGGTGCTGGGGCTTCCGCTGGCTAAGGCGGAGGAGGCTTTGGACGCAGAGCTGAAGGCGCTGATTGCGGCGCGGCAGACGGCACGTAAAAGCAAAAACTATGCCGAGGCCGATCGTATTCGAGACGAGCTGAAGGCACGGGGGATTACGCTGGAGGATACCCCTCAAGGCGTTAAGGTTGTTCGAGAACGCAAATAATGATGCAGCCCGTCCAGATTTATCTGGACGGGCTGCATGCGTTTCTATTCAGGCCGTTTTGCCCAGCGGATCGGACATGCCAAAAAACTGTGCCAGAGGCGAGCTTGGGGGCGTGGGCGAGGGGCTGGGGGTCACTGGCAGGGAAGGTGTCGGTGCGGTTGGAGTTGGAGATGGAGATGGGATATCCGTTCCGGAGACAGGATTGCTGCCCGACGGGTTTTCGGAAGGTTCCTCAGAGGGGGAGGGACTGGGAGTTTCACTAAGCTCGCCGAAAATGTTCGTCGGTCCGCCTAGTGTCGGCGTTTTGAAGGCCTTATATTCCAGACCCTCGTGCAGAGGCTGCATAATCTTTTTCCAGGTCTGAGCTGCGGGGTTTCCATAGACACGCATGTACGCGGGGGTGTCGTAGCCCGTCCAAACCGCGGCGACATAGTAGGGAGTATAGCCGACGAACCAGCGGTCATTATAGTCGGAGCTGGAGCCGGTTTTACCGGCGTGTGGCATGTTGCCGAGATAGGACTCGGAGCCGGTGCCATAGGTCGCAGCGATGTTTAGCATATAGGTGATCGTCCAGGCGGTGTTGGCCTTGAAGGCGACAATCGTTTCCGCGGGGTTGTCCAGAAGGGTGTTGCCCTCCGAGTCGGCTACGCGAGTATAACTGCGGGCAAAGGTGAATACGCCGTCGTTAACGAAGGCGTCAAAAGCCTGCGCCATTTCGCGCACGGTGGCGCCATTGGTGAGCTGGCCAAGAGACAAAGGGGCATAGTCACGGTCAGCCTCAACAAGGCTCTCGACACCGAGACGGTCATGTAGATAGTTATAGGAGACGCTCGGGGTTAGCTTATCAAGAATCTGGGCGGAAACGGTGTTGATGGAGCTTGTGAGGGCTCGCTGGATGGTAATGATGCCCGCATTGCCGCCGCCGGCGTTGCGCGGATACCAACTTGTGCCAGTAAGCTGGATTTCTGTGCCCGGCGCATCGTTGACCAGCGTGGAGGGAGAGATGAGGCCCTGGTCAATGGCGGGACCGTAAATCGCAATCGGCTTAATCGAAGAACCAGGCGGGCGCTGTGCGTCTACTGCCCGGTTGAAGATGAGGTTTGCGGTTTTTTCACCGACGCCGCCGGAGAGCGCCTTGATTTCCCCCGTGTACGGGTCGAGGATAACGACGGCAGACTGAAGCGACTCGCCGTTGGGAGACTTCACAGTCGGGAAGTTGGCGGGGTCCTTATATATGCCGTCAACAATGTTTTGCACGCGCATGTCGAGGCAGGAATAGATTTGAAGGCCGCCGTTATACAGCAGATTCTCGGCGATGTCCAGACTGATGCCTTTCTGCTCCATCAAATCGTCCAGCACGTCGGCAATGACGGTTTCGGTGTACCAACTATTAATGGTCACTTCGTATTCCTCGTCTTCGCCGCGCTTGAACACAGGCTCCGAGTTGATCGCATCGATGTACTGCTCATAGGTGATAGAGCCTTGCTCATAGTACATTTCGGACAGGATAACATCCCGCCGTTCCTTGTTTTTCGTGCGGCTGATATAGGGGTCGTACTTTGAGGGGTTGTTGGTAATGCCGATGAGGCTTGCGCATTCGACCAAATCAAGCTCCCAGACGTCTTTGTCGAAATATGCTTTGGCAGCAGTGCCGACACCGTTGCAACCCTGCCCCAGATAAATGACGTTGAGGTACCATTCCATGATCTCATCTTTTTCGTACATCTTTTCGAGCCTAAGCGCCTGGAAAATTTCCAGGAGCTTGCGTTGAACGGTAATATCGTCCTGCTTAGTGATGTTTTTGATGAGCTGCTGTGTAACGGTGGAGCCGCCAAAGTCGTTCTTCATGCTCAGGAACATGTTGGCGAAGGCACCGACGGTGCGATACCAGTCCACGCCCTTATGCTCATAAAAGCGCTTATCCTCAATGGCCACAGTCGCCTTGACCAAATATTCGGGGATGTTCTCATAGTCGACCCAGACGCGGTTTTCCTTGCCGTGGAGGGAGGCGAGGGATACCTCGTTCCCACTCTCGTCAGTGTAGTAGATCGTGCTGGCGAGATTCAGCGTCATGTCTTCAAGCGTGACATCCAGATCGTCGGACAGATTAATTTTGACGTAATAAGCGAATATGCAGGCGAACAGCAGTCCCGTTGTCAAGAGGATGAGCAGCAGGGTGGCCAGAACGTTCAAAACTACGCGCAGTACGCCCGTTATGGTGTGGGCGGTTGAGTTTGCAGCGGCCTTTGCGGCTCTACTTGCGTCCTTTTTGTTCATTTGCGTGAAACCTCCGTTGGGTCGTTCCCGTATAATAACCGCATAAAAATTATTATACCATATAACAACCGTATAGCGGTTGTTATTATACCATAGTATTTGTACTTGAGGTAGACTAATCGCAGAATTAATTTATTTTTGGCAGGTAGATTAATTTTCACACAAGGGGGGATAATTCAAATAAATACCTATTTGGAGGTTTTTACTTGAACACTAAGCTGAAAATTGCGTTGGCTGGCGTTCTGTTTTTAGCAATGATCCTTCTTTCGGCCTTCGCTATCGTGGATTTCGTGGCAGCTGAGGGCGGTGGAGAGGCCGTCGGTTGCATGGCGGAGGGCAGCGAAAGCATCTGTTATGTGCTACGGGAATATGAGGGATATGTTGCTATTTTTGTGGAAAATGATGCAGCGCGGCCGATGACTGTTACCGATATTCAGACATCCACGCTCAGAGAGTTGGATAGGAAGATGATGGAAACGGGGCTCAAGCTGTATTCGCGCGAAACACTGATGATGACGCTGGAGGACCTTGGCTCCTGATGCTGCGGGGGATTGCTTTTTTCCCAAGCCTGCGGTAAAATAGACTCGGAAAGATTTTTCCGGCATCTGACAGGAGGCGTAGGACATGAACGAGGATTTTGGCAATGACATTATTACCATCACAGACGATGATGGGAACGAATACGTTCTCGAGCATCTGCATACACTGGAACATAAGGGCGGATTCTACATGGCGTTTCTGCCTACCGATATAGACGAGGACGATGAGGACTACGGACTCATCATCTTAAAAGTCATCGTGGAGAATGGCGAGGAGATATTAGGCTCAATTGACAACCCCGATGAGTTAGAGGAGGTATATGAATTATTTGCCGTGGTTCTTTTTGACGAAGAGGACCAGGGATAAGTTCCATATCAGGCAAATTTTTCAAGTATTTTTTCTTTGATTTTCAGTGGCCCATGCTGTATACTTTCATTGGGCAGGCTTTGCTTGCCCGATGAAATAAACACAGCGGTTTTACAAAACCTGCTGTGTGCGTGAGGGGTCTTTTAAAACCCACATCTCTTATAAGGGACGCCGAGGCTTCCGCTGTGAATTGCAGGCCTCCCGGGACGGCTTTGACCGCTCTTGGACGTTGGAAGCAGAGAAACAGCGGAGAGGCGACCCACCTGCAATTACGTGCAGGTTCTTATAAGATCCCCACGGCAATAGCGGGCTCGACCGGCGTTTTCGTGCGCCGGTCTTTTTTTGCGCCCGAGCCACTTGAACGGTGGGCTGCGAAAAAAGCGGCAGACGAAGAAAGCGGCCGGAGAGGTTTTAATCCCCGGCCGCCAGACGATGCTTTATCCTTGTTCAGACACCCTGCTGGAGCATTGCGTCTGCGACCTTGATGAAGCCGGCGACATTTGCGCCGACCACGAGGTTGCCGGGCCTGCCGCAGGAAACGGAGGCGTCATAGGCGTTGTGGAAGATGCTCTTCATGATATTGTGCAGCCTTTCGTCGACCTCCTCAAAGCTCCAGGACAGGCGCAGCCCGTTCTGGCTCATTTCGAGGGCGCTTGTGGCCACGCCGCCGGCATTGGCGGCCTTGGCCGGCCCAAACAGAACGCCTGCGTCGAGGAAGACCTGCGTTGCCTCCAGCGTGCAGGGCATATTGGCGCCCTCGGCCACACAGATGACGCCGTTTTTCACCAGCGTTTTGGCCGCGGCTTCGTCGATTTCGTTCTGGGTTGCGCTGGGCAGGGCGATGTCGCACTTAATCGTCCAGA
Organism: uncultured Oscillospiraceae bacterium; assembly: GCA_964424175.1. Lineage (GTDB taxonomy): Bacteria > Bacillota > Clostridia > Oscillospirales > Oscillospiraceae > UBA2658. Next base: position 34,220 of record CAYRIA010000002.1, read on the forward strand.
TGTCTCCATAGCATGCGGAGAAATGGGCGGTCGGAACCTTTTCCGTATATTCAGACAGACGGCCGCGGCGCTCGAGCTTGATCTCCTTGATGAGGTCGAGCTTCAGCCCGTCGGGGTCATGGATGTAGCCGGAGGAGTCGCACATGGCAACGACCTTCGCGCCGAGGCTCTGCGCCTTTTCGCAGGCGTAGATGGCGACGTTGCCGGAGCCGGAGATGACGACGGTTTTGCCTGCAAAGCTCTCGTTTTTCATGCAGGAGAGCATCTCCTGCGTGAAGTAGCACAGGCCATAGCCCGTGGCCTCGGGGCGGACAAGGCTGCCGCCGTAAGAGAGACCCTTGCCGGTGAGCACACCGCTTTCGGAGCGGCCGGTGATGCGCTTATACTGGCCGAACAGGTAGCCGATCTCGCGGCCGCCCACACCGATGTCGCCGGCGGGCACGTCTGTAAACTGGCCGATGTGGCGGTAAAGCTCGGTCATGAAGCTCTGGCAGAAGCGCATGACCTCGGCGTCGGACTTGCCCTTGGGGTCAAAATCGGCGCCGCCCTTGCCGCCGCCGATCGGCAGGGTCGTCAGGCTATTTTTAAGGATCTGCTCAAAGCCGAGGAACTTGACAACGGAGGGGCAGACGGAGGGATGAAAACGCAGGCCGCCCTTGTAGGGGCCGATCGCGGAATTGAACTGAACACGGTAGCCGCGGTTTATTTGCAGCTTGCCGTTATCGTCATACCAGGGGACGCGGAAGGAGATGAAGCGCTCCGGCTCGACAAAAGCCTCGATCACGCCGGACTTTTCATACTCGGGATGACATTCGAGAAGCGGCTCCAGGCTCTCCAGAACCTCCTGCACGGCCTGCTGAAATTCCGGCTCGCCCGGATTTCTTTTGACAACGGTTTCATAGACGCTGCGTAGATATTGGTTGCTAAGCATTTGTTTTCCCCTTTTCGGCTGAGATTTTTACCCTTTTGATGTGCTGTGGTGAAGCACTTAATATAATATGCAGATTTATGCGATTTTGCAAGTTAATTCTTGCACAAAATCGAAAAAACTGCGGAGGAATACGCGAGATATTTTGAAACTGCCCGAAACACACGACGGGCAAAGCCTTACTGAGGAATGGAGAAACGCTCGACGTGCCGATTTGTGCATCGGAGGAGGACATGAAGGCTGGTGAAATTATTGACTATATCTCCCTGCAAATTTCCAATTTTGAAGAAGTGCGCGCCGCAGGGAAAAGGCTAAAACGGAGTCATGGAAAAGGTGCTGCAGCGCAGGCTTGCCGATATTGCAAAAAAGTCGTCGCGGATGATTCATCCGCGACGACGTGGTGGAGGAGGGTGGATTCGAACCACCGAAGTCACTGACAACAGATTTACAGTCTGCCCCCTTTGGCCACTCGGGAACTCCTCCATATTCAATTGGCTGAAAAGCTGTACTGTGGAGCTGGTGGACGGATTCGAACCCCCGACCTGCTGATTACAAATCAGCTGCTCTACCGGCTGAGCTACACCAGCACGTCATCAGCGAGATTCATAATAGCAAAATTCTAAAGTTTTGTCAACATCTATTTTACCTTCGATAGACATAAGGATAGAGAACTGCTCTGCGGCAGTTTGCCGCTTCCTATACCTCCGGGGAAAGTCTCCTCAGGCGCGTGCGGCTCACGATCAACGAGCGGTTGGCAGAAGGGTAGAGAGACCTGAGTTTGCATAAAGGGTGGGTTTATGATATGATACGCGCGTTGTTGCTCTCGTACAGACTAAACTGTAACTATCACAACGGTGGGTTGAGCCTGCAGAATACGAAAGCCTGCTGTGCCGGGCAAAGTTGAAAGGGTTAAGGGACTATGGGATTCACTTCTGCAAAGCTGAGAGGGTTTGCGGTGGTTCTGTTGGGGCTGGTTCTTATGAGCCTCGGAGCCTGCAGACGGATGGAGGAGATCGACCCCCACGCCGGGATGGTGCTTGTGGCCGATGGACGTGGCGGAGAAATGTGGGTGCCGCGCTATGAGAACGTACCCGCGGCGAACTTTTCCGAGGAGGATTTCTCTGCCGATGGCAGCTACATAGATTACGCAGGCACAGCCCTGCGCGGTATCGATGTATCCGAGCACCAAGATCAGATCGATTGGCAGGCCGTCAGGGACGATGGTGTGGAGTTTGCGATCATCCGAGCAGGCTACAGGGGCTTCAGCGAGGGACTGCTCTATGAGGACAACTTTTTCCGCATCAATATTGAAGGTGCACGCGCAGCAGGGCTGAAGGTCGGTGTCTATTTTTTTTCGCAGGCCGTGAATACGGCGGAGGCCGCAGAGGAGGCGGAATTCCTATTGGGCATCATTGACGGCTTTGCGCTGGAGCTACCGGTATTTTTTGACTGGGAACTGGTTGACGGCGTTGGTGAAACCCGGGCGGACACGGTTGACGGGGATATGGTCACGGATTGTTGCCTTACCTTCTGTGGGGCGGTCGAAAGTGCAGGCTATCGCGCAGGGGTCTATTTTTATCGCTCTCTAGGCTATTATGATTATGCGCTTGACAGGCTGACGGATTATATTTTTTGGGTTGGTGCGCCGGGGGATGTTCCCGATTTTTACTATGAACATGCAATCTGGCAATATTCCTTTACTGGCACGGTCGGTGGAATTACGGGTGGGACCGACTTGAACCTGCTCTTTGAGACAGGACTTGTCGAGACGAGTGCAGAGCCCGGCCTTGTCGTTCCGCCGGAGGTTACGCTTCCGCAGGACGGATAGTCTTAACCGGGCAAATGTAAAACGGAGCTACAAGATCCTGCGACGCAAAGGTACGTCTAAGCGAGATCAAGGGGCGCAGTTTCTACGTTATGCGATAGCTGTTAACACCGGATAAGCATGCTCAATGTATCATGGTGCTTTATTCAAATTGTACCCGGTTACGGCCACTGTTCTTTGCCTTGTAAAGCATATGGTCAGCTTGCTCAATGAAATTACACAAGCGGTCCGTCGCTTTTGGCCTTATGGTTGCCACGCCGATGCTCACTGTAGCTTTGGTAGCACAATGGGCGTTGAAGCAGAAGACCTCGGCTCTTTCTACGCTTTTGCGCATATGCTCAGCGGCGACAACCGCCCCCGCTAAGTCGGTACCCGGCAGCAGAACAGAAAATTCCTCGCCGCCGTAACGATACAATAGGTTCGTGGTGAGCTTTAGCTCAGTGCTGAGCGCGTTTGCGACACACTGCAGCATGATATCGCCCTGCGGATGGCCAAATGTATCGTTATATACTTTGAATTTATCAATATCAAGCATGGTCATACTGATTTCGCTTTGTTCACGGATGGCGCGCTCCCATTCGTAACGGATTTGGGTGTCAAAGGCTCGTCGGTTGGAAATGCCGGTCAGCGCGTCTATAAGACCCAGGCGCTCGATGGTTTGCATCTGTTTGATGATATGAATCTGCGTATTTACACGAGCTCTGACAATGCTGTTTTTTAACGGCTTTTTGATATAGTCCACCGCTCCCAGCATAAAGCCACGCTCCTCGTCCTCGTCATTGACGAGACCGGTGATGATAATGACGGGGATGTTCTGGCTTTGCTCCATGCTTTTGAGCGTCGTCAGCACATCAAAGCCATTGGCATCGGGAAGGATGATGTCCAACAGAATCAGATGTGGCCGAAACTGTGTTACCTTTTCGAACGTTTCCTTGGCGGTAAGGGCCTGAGCTAGCGTGTAGGCATCCCCAAGTATCGTATGGATGATACGCTGATTCAAGGGACTGTCTTCAACGACCAGTATTCTGTACTTAGATTCATCTCCCAACACGTTGGCTTCTCCTCAGAGCTCGGCGCCTTAACGAAACGATAGGATGTGCGTTAAGGGCGAAAGCAGTTTATTTATCGCTTGTTTAATTTGCAAATGGAGCATAATCCCCCAAAATCAGGGTGAAATGATAAGGATCAATATAATGTTATGTCATTATAGCAGAAATTTATATTTTCAACAAGAAATCAATAATATTGTGCAGAAGAAATCAAGTTTTTTTGTTAGCTTCAGATAAAGCAGAAACGGAGCCACAAAATGACTCCGTTTCTTTTAGATATCGTAAATATTTGACTATTCAGCGGGAGCTTCGGGAAGAGCCTCATCGGGAGATGAAGGGGCTGCCGGCTCGACCTCAACTGTGGGGGTGTCCGGAACGAAATCTGTCTCAGTCGCGGCTTTGTCTGCGCAGTCGTCTACCGTAAGCTCGGTGAACTCGACCTCAACGTCACCGCTCTTTGTGGACAGACCGGCGCGAAGCTCGTCAAGCTCGGAGAGAATGTGCGAGATGTTCTCGTTTGCCAGCGTGATCTCGTCGCAAAGCTGGACAAAGAAGCCGTCGGGCGCATTTTTACGTGTTTCGTAGTAGAGCTTGCCGATCTCTAGATACGCCTTTTCGATGGTATCCTTCTCTGCACCAAGTTCCATGTTGAGCTTGGCAATGCGCGCAACGTCCTTTGCCTTGTCGGCTGCCTTTTCGGCAAAGCCGCGGGTTTTGCCGGCAACTGTGCCGAGTGTATTCAGAATTGCGCCCTTGATCTCATTGATATCTGCCATAGTTCTACCTCCTTAAAATATGTGGATATGTAGCTTATACCGCTTATTCTGCTTCTTCGTGTTCGGCTTCGGGCTCGGCGGGCTTTGCCGCCATGACATTGACAAATAGCCGTTCCCTGCTGTGCGGGCGAGAGCCATTGACCGCAAGGTACAAGAGCGCCGCAAGGCAGCTTGCACCGGCGAGAAGCTGCGAAACGCGCAGGCCTGTGTCTAAGAAATACAGGCTGTCCGTCCGCAGACCCTCGATCAGCATGCGACCGAAGCCGTACCACGCAACGTACATGGCAAAGAGCTGCCCGTCGTAGCGCCTCTTTCCGGCTTTGGAAAACACGTGTAGAATCAAAAGCCCCACAAGGTTCCAAAGCGATTCGTAGAGGAAGGTGGGGTGGACATAGATGGTTCTACCTGAGGAGTCAGTCAGCCCCATGCGACAAAAGATCTCTGTTTCAGCACCGAAGGCCTCACGGTTGATGAAGTTAGCCCAACGGCCGACGGCCTGACCGATTAGCAGCCCAAGCCCGCCGATATCGAAGAAGGGTCCGACGGGGAGCTTTTTAACTCGGCAATAGATCATTACGGCCAGCATTGCGCCGATGACCGCACCGTAAATGGCAAGGCCGCCCTCCCAGACCTTAAATACGTTCCAGAAATTTCCCTTAATCAGCGAATAATTGAAGATGACGTAATACAGTCGTGCGCCGATAACTGCGGCGGGTACGGCGGAGAGTAGCATGTCAATGATGTTATCCTGCGTCAGACCAAAATCCCTGCAGCGGCAGTTTGCGTAGAGATAGGCCAGAATGAAGCCCAGCGCTATGATCAGACCATACCAGTGTAGGGTAAGCCCAAACAGGGAATATGTCCCGGGCGCAGAAAACGCGAAGCCCTCTCCCAGCAGCGGGAAGCTGATTGTGGCGTCAGGCATGCTTTGGATGATTTCCATATGTTTGATTCCTTCTTTCCGTTAACCTGAACAAGGCAACCCTCCCTGTAGGGCGAGTTCAGATTGCCTTGTTCAGCTTACTCAGCGTTCCAG
>CAYRIA010000002.1:39933-41360 GCA_964424175.1 uncultured Oscillospiraceae bacterium
GGTGCCGGCGGTATAGTCCAACTCGTAGTCAAAGCTACCGTTAATCAGACCGCCCGCGTAAAGGCGGTTAAACAGGGGGGCAGAGGCCCCAAACAGCAGACGCTGGGAAAGCGCACCCACCAGCATCTGGCGAAGGCGAGCGCGTCCCGCCCTCTCAGGCAGGAGCTTTGCACCGAATAGAAACTGCGGGGCGGAAACTTCCATACTAACATACAGCGTTTGCTGTGCGGGCGTCAAAGGTTCCTCTCCGCCATAATCACGCGCGGGCACCTCGCCGGGTTCCGCGGGCAGTAGGGTACGGGCGGCCTCGACAACTGCGTCGGGGTCAACGTTGCCGACCACGCACAGCGCCATGTTCGAGGGGTTATAAAAGACCTTGTGACAGTGGTAGAGCGTTTCACTCGTGATCTCCGCAATACTTTCGACCGTGCCGGCCACGGAGTCTCGCACGGGGTTTTGGGCGTAAAGGCACTTGAGTAGGTTGTAGTACAGGGCGTAGCCGGGGCTATCCTCGACCATGCGGATCTCCTGCCCGATGATGCCCTGCTCTTTCCGGACACTCTCAGGTGTAAAGTAGGGCGTGGAGACGAAGCGCAAAAGCGTGCGGAGGTTTTCGTCAAAGTGGCTGGTGCTTTCAAAATGATAGGCGGTCATACCGGAACTGGTGAAGGCGTTCGGCGAGGCTCCGCGGGCGGAAAGCTCGTTGAGCGCGTTACCTTCGGGCATGTCGAACATCTTGTGCTCCAGAAAGTGGGCGACACCGGCGGGCGTATCAAGCCACTGGCCAGCCAATTTGAAGCGTCGGTCGGCTCCTCCATAGTTCGTGGCGAACATGGCAAAGCTTTTGGAGAAGGCGGGCTTGGAGACAATGCTGATCTGCAGTCCGTTGGGCAGAGTTTCGGTTAGTAGCGTCTCATCGATGTTTTTGAAGTAGTCCTTTTGCATCAGGCGTCCCCCCTTTCACCGCGTAGGAAATAGACAGCGTCGCAGGTTACGCCGCGGGCAATCTCGACGATCTCTTTGAGGCTTATTTCCTCGGATAGTGCGGCCAGCTCCGCAGGGGAACAGTCCGGCCCGATCAGCGCCTGGTTGAGATAAAAGTCCTCCAACGCACCGGGGCTATCCTCAACGGTGCGATAGTCGCTGGCGACGGCGCTTTTGGCCGCCGAAAGCTCGTAATCGGAAATATCGCCGTTTCTGACGGCCTCAAGTTGGGCAAAGATTTCATCGCGTGCCGCGTCGTATTTGTCGAATTCGATGCCGGAAGAAACCGCCATGATGCCCTTATGCAGGTCGAGCATGGAGCTGGCAAAATAGCACAGGGAGAGGCGCTCGCGCACATTCATAAAGAGCTTCGAGGTCGGGCTACCGCCAAAAACTGCGTTGAAAACCTTGATGGCGGCAGGGTTTGGATCCTCCATACAGTC
>CAYRIA010000002.1:41460-46007 GCA_964424175.1 uncultured Oscillospiraceae bacterium
AGCAGCATTTCCCCCACCAGTACAGAGACCTCCTCAAGCAGGCTGCCCTTATCGGGGAGGAAGGCCTCGTTAGCAAAATCGGCAAACAAGCCGAGCACCTGAATCTCACCTTTTTTGCGTAGGACGGGTTTGATCCGCGCGCCATAAAGCGAATCTAGGCGGGAGGCGATAGCCGACATGTCGGGCAGGCTCGCCGTTCCGCGTGTGAGAACCATTGGAATCAGGGCGTTTTTGGACGCCGTTTCCCGGCTGAGCGGCGTGAGGAGGTTGACACTCAGGCAGTCGGTTTTGAATTTGTCCGTCTGTAGGCAGGTGAGCACAACATTCGGCAGGATCAGTTCGGTAATAGCATTCAAGGCGTAGCCTCCGTTCATGTTAGTACAGCGACAATACGACTAGTGGCATTGTAGCACAATACCCCGGATTTGGAAATGGCTTTTATAATTTTTCGGCTTTGACAGCGCTTTAAGCGTCGTCTTTTTTTGTTTTGAGAACTGCGCCCCCGGCAGATAGGGCATAGACCTGCTCCTTTCCGCTCGGGTCGCGTAGCGTGACTGTGCAGCCGGCCCAGCCGGAGGGCAGGCATGGGGAAAAGCGCAGTCGGCCGTTTTCTAGTTTCATACCCAGTAGCTCCTCGGTGATGACGCGGAAAAACCAGCCTGCAGAGCCGGTATACCAACTCCAGCCGGCCTTGCCGGGGCAGTCCGGATTGCTGGACACATCCGCCGCGATCACATAAGGCTCGGCCTCGTAGTTTGCAAGGTCGCGGCCTTCGGGGATCAATGCCTCAATGAGCTGAATCGCCTCGTCTGCGCGGTTTTGGCGCAGAAGCGCCATGACGAGCCAGATTGCGCCGTGGGTATACTGCCCGCCGTTTTCACGGAAGCCGGGGCCGTAGCTCTCAATATATCCGGGGCTTGGCCGCGCGTCGACAAAGGGCGGTTCAAAAAGGCGAATAAGGCGATTTTCTGTATCAAACAGCCGCATACGAGCGGCAGTTAGCGCCGCCTCAACACGGGAGCCGTCCGCCTCGGGGCAGAGAGTGGCAAAGCTCTGGGCGATGGAGTCGATCTGGCAGCAGGGCTGATTGGAGGAGCCAAGAGGCGTACCGTCGTCGAAATAGCCACGCAGATACCAGTTTCCGTCCCACGCGGCGTTTGCGGTGTCGCCCAGAACGGTAGCCGCCTGAGCGTAGCGCTCCGCATCCTCAGGTCTGCCGAGGGTTTTCAGCAAAGCAGAGAAGCGGTGAGCAGTGTGAGAAAAAAACCAGGTGAGCCAGACGCTTTCGCCCTCGCCTTTTACGCCAACCTTATCCATGCCGTCGTTCCAGTCGCCGTTTCCCATTTTCAGCAGGCCGTGCGCACCGACGCCACGTTGTAGGGTCAGGTCAAGCGCTCGGCCGGCGTGCTCAAGCAGCACGGAGCTGTCGTCGGCGATGCTGGCGGTTTCATAACGATCGTGCTCGTCTTCGCGCAGAGGAGGGGAACTCAGCCACGGCACGGGAATGTCGCAGAGGGCCTTGTCGCCGGTCTTTTCGGCATATTCGCATAGCGCCCAGGGCAGCCAGATCAGGTCGTCGCTGCAGCGGGTACGGACGCCCTTCGCCTCGTTTTCGAGCGTGTGCCACCAGTGCATCACGTCACCCTGCTCGTACTGGTGGCGGGCTGCTTCGATGATCTGCTTCTTGACTAGTGTGGGATCGAGCAGCAGCAGATTAACCGCATCCTGTAGCTGATCACGGAAGCCGATCGCGCCGCCGCTCTGGTAGACGCTACACCGGCCCATCAGCCGGCAGGCCAGCGCCTGATAGGGTAGCCAGCCGTTCATCAGGCGGTCGAGGGCGGGCAGAGGCGTTTTTATGCGGACGGACGAGACAATATTCTGCCAGCTCTGTACCGTGCTTTTCAGGGCGTCGCCGGCGGAATCCGGAGCACACAGCTCCAGGAGTTTTTCACCCTCCTCGCAGCCGCAGACCAGAACGATTGGACTTTTGCCTTGGAGCGTCAGCCCGATAAAGCCGCCGCTGTCGAGGCTGTCGTTTGTTTGCCCCTGTAGCCAGCGTACGCGGCTTCCGGTGAAGCCGGTGAGCTCTGCCGAGGAGCAGATACGGAATTTGGCGTCTGGAAAGTGGCATTCGGGGTTTTCCGCCGTGAAAATGCCCTCATCAATGTGCACTCTCGCGCGCACAGAGGCAGTGTCGTCCCCGCAGAGGACGAGGTCTGTGCTCCAGCGAAGGGGGAGTGTCTGTTCACTATCCCATTCGATGATAAGGATACGGGCATCAGCCTCAGGGGGGACGAAGGCTGTCGTTTTAATTCGATTGCCGTCTAGCGTCTTTTCCCAGACAGCGTAGCCGAAGCCGAAGCGCACTTGGCAGTTCGTGTCATCTGGGGAGGCAAAGAGGCTGTTTCTGCCGCACTCTAGCGTTTCTGTTCCGTGAGTTGCAACGCTGTCACAGAGCCAGCGGTTGATCCGGTTTTCTCGCGCATTTTTGTACCACATGTGCCCTGTGCCGCAGTCCGTGGCAAAAAAGCCGTAACGTCCGTTCGTGAGCATGTTGCCCCAGGCGCGCGGAGGGAGAGAATGGTTTACATAAAATTCAAATTCGCCATTCTCACACCAAGCATATTGTGGAAATTCCTGTAAGGGTGACGCGAATTCGGTTGACATAAAAAATTTAGGAGTTTCGGAAGAGCGGGGATATTTCTGTTCATTAACGGCGCAGGCCAGCAGCGGCTCAACGTTTGCGGAGCGGTCGACAACATGGATGTTTCCGTTTTCCAGCCCGACCGTGCGCCGCTTTTCCAACAGCACTGTTGTCGTCGGCCGCAGGTAGTCACCGCCTTCGTCCGTGAGGAATACGAGGTCGAAGGGGTTGCCGAGAAGGGACAGAAAGGCGTGCTGGCGGATCAGGCTCTCGGCAGTTTCTAAATCGTCCTCGCCTGAGACCTCTTGCGTCAGTACGGGCAGATTGCCCGAGATGCCGAAACGCCAAAGCGTGTGGCGTGCGGGAGGATGTCCGGCACCGAGGGACGCGGGGTAAAGCAGGGTGGATAGCAGGCGTAGTGCGGCTTCTGACTGTGACTCCGTCAGCCGAAGCTGCGCCGCCAGTGTGCCGGGGAAGTCCGCAGCGTCCGCCTCACCGCCCGCAAGAATGCGGGTTGCGCCGGTATAGGCAGCGTCCTCGCTCTCCCCAATGGCCAGAGCGATTGTGACGCTGTTTTCTGCGCCCTTGGCAAGCCGCAGCGGAATTGTCGCGCAGACCATTGGGTCCCGCAGCCAGCCGAGGGGAGAGGGCAAGTGCTTTTCAATTGCGGCAGCAAGCCCGCCACGGCCAGGGACAAGTGTGCGCCGCGCTGATAGCTCCATCGGCGCAGAGGTGGCAAGGCAGAGGCAGCACGCGGGTATGCTGTCCCGCTTCAGCCGCCGGATGACCAGCGTACCTTCGCGCTGTGCGGCGTACAGTCCAAGCTTGAGAAAGGCTGGATGGTTTACATAATCAATATATTCTGCAAGCACCGGCTCGAAGAGGATGACGAGTGAGCAGTCTTCGCCCGCGCCCTCGCCGCCGGAGAGGGTGATGACACGCTTTTCCCCGTTGACTGTAGCCGAGACGCTGAAGGTCACCATTGATTGGAGTTGTGGCCGGTCGATGCAAAGCTCCGCGCCTGAAAAGCTGAAGTTCCAAGAGATTTTTGCGTCCCCCTCCGGCTCCGGCGCGGGAAGGAGGGGCGTGAGTGTTTCCCCGCGCTTAAGATAGAGCGCAAGGCCGTAGGAAAAGGCAGGTGTTTCTATTGGCGTGTAATAAGGCGTGAGCCTGCCCCAGAGTGCGCGGGAGACGCCGCCGTCAGTCAATAGAACATTGTAGTCGCCATTGGAGAGCAGACAGCAGGCTGGGGACGTGAAATCCACGCCATCACCCTGTTTTTCCCAGGAGATACTACTGCTACGCGGCGGCTTTTCGGGCAACTTCGCCTCCCGCCTGTGGAGCAGGACGCCGCCCAGGGGCAGCTTCTCATCCAATAGGCAAGCGTGAGCGGAGATTGCCGGGTTGCGCATGAGCCTATGGGGCATGACGTTCCCCCGCAGGGCGTTGTCGATGGCAACCAGACTCATACCGATGTGGTGCGCCATAACGCAGCGGACGATTTCGCCCTTTTTGCCCGTTGTTCTGCCTTCCGTGAAATCTACGGCCTCCCAGAAGCCGTATTTTCCCCAGGCTCCCATCTTTTCGAGGCGCCGTAGGTTACGGACAGCCGGCTTGACCCCGCAGCAGAGCGCGAGAAAACTGCTGTAGGGTGAGATGACGTATTCGGTGTTCATATTGCGCTTGAGCGCCAATGCCCCACATCCGTGCGCCTTATACCGGTAATTCAGGCAGGGGTCAAGGGCATAAAAGGCACTTTCGGAGATACCCCAGGGCAGCCCAAGGTGCTTTCCGCGTTTTTTCTGCACCCCGACCGCGAAGCGCATGGTTTCATACATCAGAGATCCCTCCGCGCTTTCAAAAAACAGGCGCGGCATCAGGTATTCAAACATACTGCCCG
>CAYRIA010000003.1:0-9194 GCA_964424175.1 uncultured Oscillospiraceae bacterium
TATCCATCGTGGCGATGACCAGACGGAGCTGTCCGAAGATGATGTCCTTGGCCAGTTCTTGAATCTCCTGAAGGCGCAGTCCAAGCAGGCGTTCGGCTGCGTTCTGCATGACACCTGCCTCCGTCGAGATACCCACCGTGAAGCGGCTGGGCACGTTGATTCGGATGTTCTGACGCGAAAGCGCATTTTCAAGGTCGACTGAAATGCTCAGCGGGGTCAGGTCGAGGAACTCATAGGCCTGAAATACCGGCCAGACAAACGCCGCGCCGCCATGGATGCACCTGGCGCTGCGGGCGGTTCCGTCCCCATCGCTGCCGACCTTGCCGTAGATGACCATGACCTTGTCTGAAGGGCATCTTTTGTAGCGACGCAGGATGAGCAGGAGCAGGGAAAACGCCAGCACTGCAATGACACAGATCAGGATAATTGTTTCCATTTTATGACTTCTCCTTTGTTATGTATGATTTGCGGGGCGTTTGCGCCTAACGATTAGCATATTGCGTCCCGTAACACCCGTGATAACCACTTCTGCCCCCGTCTCAATCCGCTCCTCCTCATCGGTCACGGCGTCACACTCAGTGTAGCGTTCCTGAATGAGGACATTGACCTTGCCAAGTCCGCCGCGCATGGCCGGAATCGTCAGGTAGACCCGCCCGGTCAGTCCAATGGCGTTTTCAAAATGAACAGTGCCGTCAGACTGCAGCTTTAGCGACCAGTAGAGGACAAAGCCGGTTAGCACCATGGCGGAGGCGCCGAGGAGGAAAGCGATGGCTAGCGACATGCCCTGAGCCGTGCCCGAGCGGGATAGTGCAAGGAAACACCAGCCGAAGATCGTAAAGAAGGTCACATAGCCACGCACAGTGAAAAAGCTGGGGCCGGAGTCTGTGTGCTCCGAGCCGTCATGCGCCGAGTGTTCCCCGCTGTGCAGGTCAAAGTGCGGCTCTCCTCCGTCGTGCAGGTCTGCATCTCCACCAATGCCGCCAACCGCCCCGAAAAGCTGTAGTAGCGTTTGAATGAACAGAATCAGCGTCGCCGGCGCGGCGATATACACGGAAATCCGCTCAAGAATTGTCAGCGATTCCCACCAAAGTTGCAAAATTAACGCCTCCTATCAATATCCAGATCAATAATCATATCCTCCGCACGCTGTCGAAGGCTCGCGGCCTGATATGCCGTAGTCATAATTTCAAGTACACGGATAAGCTTTTTCTTCGCTCCTGGTATGGACTCTTCGTAATCTGCGACTACAGCAGGAATTTCTGCCCGCTCTCCACATTCAACGGCCAGACACAGGCGGACGAGGTAGAGGTAGAGCGCTGCATCGTCAATACAGTCGTCGGCCTCGTCGGCAAGGTCACCGTTGATGTAGCCGAGTAGCGCGCAGACCCGGTCGAGCTGAAGGCTGCCGCGCAGCATATTGATGATGAAAATACGCGAAAGCTGGCTGCGTGAATAGCGCTTACGGTGGGGAGGGGAGACAAAGCCACGCCTGACCCAGTTCTGAATGTCGTGCGGAGCAAGTCCCGCCAGACGCGCAGCCTGCGAGAGCACGAGACCGCCTGAGAGAAACATGGCCGCCAGCAATCGATCTGCGTCCTTCCACTCTGATACATCCAGTTCGATAGTAGTCCCGGGCAGTGTTTTAATCACGGCAACTCCTCCTTTCGACCTGATGTTAATACAATAACATACAATCACGCGATTGTAAAGAGGCGTCTGATGATTATTTTGGATTTTATATACCAGCAAGGCTGTCCGACGGGGTGTTTCACTTTCAGCGCTGTCCAAATGCCAGAAGCGGCAGAAACAAGCTGTGCGAGCATTGTCCGCACAGCTTGTTTCAAGTTTATAGAAGCATATTGGCTTAAGACATCCCTACGAGGGCACGCGTTTTTAGCTCAGATGCGCATCGCCGCTGTTTTCAAACAGTTTGACAAGGGCGGCTGTGACGTATGGATCGAAGCGTGTGCCCGCGCCAGAGATAATTATCTGAAGTGCTTCTTCGTGGGGCAGAGCAACTCTGTCTCCGCATGCATGAGTCAGGCGGTCATAGAACTCGGCGACCGAGAGGATTCGTGCCAGCAGAGGGATCCTCTCGCCCTTAAGCGCTTTCGGATATCCGGAGCCATCCCATCTCTCATGGTGCGCGAGCACGGCCTCTGCAAGCTCCATCGTTACATCAAAGGAGCTGAGAATCCGATAGCCAATGGCGGGGTGCATTTTGAGATCATTTGTTTCGGTGTCGTTGAGGACAGTGTCGTTCTGCAAGTATTCGGGTGCCATAATGACCTTTCCGATATCATGCAAATAGGCCGCCTCCATAAGTTTGTTCAGATCGGACTTTGGCAGAGCCATGAACTCGCCAAGCCGCCGGCATAAATCCTGTACGCGGAGAGCATGCTGTTTTTCCTGCGCACTTTTCCTGAAAAGTTCGTCAATCAGGGCTGCCAGCTCCTGCTCAAGGGTCCCGTCCCGAGCAAGAGCCTTTTCAGCGTACATCTTTGCCTCCGCGCGGCTGAGCACTTGCAGGAGGTCGTCGGAGGCGTCCGTTTTGACGGCATAGCCCAGTGATATGCTGCAGTGGATAGCGCGAACCTGTTGCACGGAAAACTCGTTTCGGATGCGTCCTGCAATCCTTTCGGCTTCTTCGGCATTTGTTTTCGGTAGTAGAAGCACGAACTCGTCTCCGCCCCAACGCGCAATGACGTCGTCAGCGCGGCAGACCATCTGCATGGCCGCTGCAACCTTTTTGAGCAGTTCGTCGCCGCAGGCGTGGCCAAATACGTCGTTGGTTAGCTTCAGACTGTTGACATCGCCCATCATGACGGCGATTGGCAGGTTTCGTATGGTATCCAGTCGGCGCAGCTCCTCCTCGAAAAAGCGCCGGTTATAAAGCCCGGTCAGTACATCGTGGAAGCTCATATATTCGATCTTCTTGCGCTGTTCCTTTTTCTCGCTGACATCCCGGAAAACGAGGACGACACCGGCGAGAGCACCCGCTTCGTCGAGGATCGGTGCTGCGCTGTCCTCCAGTAAGTAGGTTTTGCCGGTTTTAGAGGTTAATACGGCGTGGTTTCCCAACGTCTCAATAGCGTTGGACAGAAACACCTGCTTGATTGGATCAGAGACTTCTAAGCCTTGCTGTTCATGAGAAAGGACAAAAACCTCATTATAATTAACACCACGCGCCTCCTCCAGCGACCAGCCCGTCAGCTTACACGCCACGGCGTTGAGAAATTCGATGTTCCGGTCACGGTCGATCACCATGACGCCGTCGCCGATGGAAAGGAGGGTCTGGTAGTATTTGTTGCGTTCGAAAGCCAGCGTTTCTGCCGCCTCTCGACGCTGCAACGCGCTCCAAACGCCGCTCATCAGCTTCGTCATCTCGGCAACGTCGCTGTCGTCAAAATCCGTCTGCTTGTTGACAAAACCGATGGTGGCGACAATTTGCCCATCGATAACGACGGGGATGGACATGAACCTTCTTAGCTCCAACTGCCAGAAGGGCCAGCCCTTCTTCAGCGGGTCCCGCCGTTCAAAGCGGTTAATGATGATAGGTGCGCGTCGCCGGATTGCCTCGCCCCAAATGCCCGCGTCCGCAATCTGGTAAAAGGGAAAACAGCCATCGACGGGGACCTGTCCCGCTACATCCGGTGCAAAGGCATTGAGAACAAGCCCCTGCGTTTCCTCATGGTAAAGGAAGATGGCGCAAAATTGGCTGCCGGAAATCTGCAATAGCTCTCGCAACGCATAATCAAGCTGCTCCTGTGTGCTGCAAAAGCAGCGAGTCAGAATTTCCAGAAGCAGCCGGTCGAACTCAAGGGTGCGCTCCCTAATACGTGCCTGCTCGTGCTCTTCCGTAATATCGTTGATGTACGCACCAACCCCAAACGTGCCGTCCGGCATGGGGACGGGGAATTTTGTCCGCCTGAAGTAGCTTCCTTTCCAGGAGTCCGTGCTGATGATCAGCCGGTTCTGCTCGATGACTTCGCAGTCGCTCCGCATATATCGCTCTGCAGCCTCAGGCTCGAACAGCGCATAGTCGTTACGCCCGATAATTTGTTCGGCGGAAAGATTAAGTGCATTTGCTAGCGCCCGGTTGACAAAGACAAAGTTCTGCTGATTGTCCTTCAGATACATGTAGCTGGGATCCGCGTCAAAAAAAGTCGTCCAGAGTGCCTTGAAGCCAACAAGCAGAGCATTGGCTCCTGCCAGTGATCGTGTTTCCCTTTGCAGTTTGATAAGCAGGTACAGGACAATCAATAAGGCGAAGGCAGAGGCAAGCGCCACGAGGAGGATTAGAAGCCGCATCGTCCGCTCTTGCTCAAGCCTATGTGTGACGTCGTGCGCAATCAGAGACAGGACGGGAACACCGTCAAGCGACGTTGTATTGGCATAGAGCTCCACCGTACGCGTTTCCCCGTTGGCCAGCTGCTGATCCAATTGAAAGTAACTGCTTCCTTCCTCCGGTTCCGCCAGCACTTTCAAAAGTGTCTCCTCGGAGTCACCCCCTATCAGCTGACGCATTGACATCGTGACCAGTTCCTCGCTAGCATACCCGTAAAACAAGCTGGCAGCTGCGTTGGCATAAAGGATTTTCCCTGAATCCGGCTCCACGAGCATCATGATTGCCCCGTGCTCATGCAAGGCTTCGTTGATGCCGGGCGGTGGGTCGGCCGCTGCCGTGGCCGACGGCAGCGGGGCGAAAACTGCCAAAGCCGCCATAAGTAGAGTTAAGGCCAAGAGCTTAATTCTGTATACCGGCTTCATTTTATCCTCCGCGTCAACTCCGCACAGTCACGCATTTGCATCAATATGCTAGCGCTGCTGTCGGCGTTTTTCTCTGCGATCATCTGAAACTGCGCCTTCACCGCAAGGAAGGCCTCGACGATCTCCGGGTCGAAGTGTGTCCCGGAATCCTTCCGGATCCTTGATACGGCCTCTTCGTGGAAAACGGCCTCCTTGTAAACGCGCCGTGAGGTCAGCGTGTCGTATGCGTCCGCTAACGCCATCAGCCTTGCCGGTAGGGGAATGGACTCGCCGGACAAGCCCTGGGGATAGCCCGTGCCGTCCCATTTTTCGTGGTGCGTATAGGCAATCTCCCGCGCGCAGCTCAAGAAGGTTTGCGAAGCGCCCAGCATCTTCTCCGCACAGGCAATTGCGTCACGCCCCAGGATGGGATGCCTTTTCATAATTTCGTATTCTCCGGCTGTTAGGTTTGCGGGATTAAGCAGAACCTCGTCAGGGATACCGACCTTGCCGATGTCGTGCAGCGGGGAAGATATCGCAATTACGCGAATATAATCCGGCGTGAGAAGCGTTGCGTATTTTTCCCGCCTTGCCAGCTCCTCCGCAAGAAGCTGGATATACAGTTTTACGCGTTGGAGATGCTGTCCGGTTTCGTTGTCCCGTATTTCGGCGAGCGCTGCCAGCGCGATGATGGAAGCCTCTTGCACGGTAGAGATGTCACGCGTGCGCCGCTGCACCTCTTCGTCTAGAAATCGGTTCTGATCGGCCAAAATATCCCGTGCGCGCTTCAAAGTCAGCTGCGTCTTGATCCGGGCGGTCAGGATTGCCGGGCTAACGGGCTTGATGATATAGTCCGCAGCACCCACCATGAAGCCCTTTTTTTCGTCCTCCTCGTTGGAGCGGGCGGTCAAAAACAGGATGGGGATGTCGCTAAGCTGCACGTCTTGCTTAAGCCTGCGACAGGTTTCATAGCCGTCCATGACCGGCATCATCACGTCGAGCAGGATGATGTCCGGGCGCGCATTCAGAGCGATCTCAAGCGCTCGCTCACCATTGGTGGCGACTTTAACTTGATATTCATTTTTCAGGATCTCATTAAACAGCGTGATATTGTCGGGCGTATCGTCTACGATTAGCACGACCGGCTTTTCTCTCTCCTGTAGCATGCGCCTCTCCTTATACGTGCATCATATGGATTCTCTTTCCAATATTTCCGCAGCCTGCAAAAACTCATACCGACCAACTGCATGCTCAAGTGCGGCGAAGGAAGGTGCGCTCATTCGTGCCCGAAGTGCATCGCGCTGGTGGTCAAAGTGCTCCACTGCCAGAATGTCGCCCTCCCGCAGCAGGCGCAGAAGCTGGGCGGTTTCCGGGGCAGCTGTGGCGCTGGCACGGAATGGTGTGGGCTTTTTTAAATTCTTCAACCGCGGCGAATTTAAGATGTTCGCCGCGATCTGCCGAAGATAGGCGGTCAGCTCATCTAAATCATAGAGGAAAGCATCGTCCTGCTCGGTGTTTAGCCGCTCCTCCAGGTGACGGATGAGCGGTGCAGCCTGGGAGACGCCGATATTGCCGCTCAGCCCCTTCAGCGTGTGTAGATGCTGCCCGGTAGCTACCCGGTCTCCATCTAAGACAGCCTGTCTCGCGTCGGTCAGTAAGAGCTCCTGCTGCGCAGCGAAGTGCTCAAGCAGTTCGGCATAGAGTGCGGCATTTCCTGCGACCCGAGACAGGCCCTGTCGGACATCAATACCAGCAATGTTGAAATCAAGTTCCTGCTCAGGCGGTAGTGCACCCGTATTCCGGACACGCAGCCATTTGGAAAGAGTGGAAAACAGGTGTTGAACGTGGATGGGTTTTGCAATATGGTCGGTCATCCCGACTTCAAAGCACTTCTGCTTTTCATCTGCCATGGTCCGAGCGGTCATAGCGATAATCGGGGTGTCGCGATCCTGCATCCGAATTTGCCTTGCCGCCTCATAGCCATCCATCTCAGGCATCTGCAAGTCCATCAAGATTAAGTCGAAGGAGCCGGGGGGAGAGGATTCAAACAGGGTGACCGCCTGCCGCCCGTTGCGCACAGCCTCCACAAGGATACCCTGGCTTTCCAAGAGCTCTAAGGCAATTTGCAGGTTGATTTCGTTATCCTCTGCCAGAAGCACTCTGTGGCCTGACAGCCCGTAAAGCCTTTCATGAAGGCCAAAACGCTCCACCGTGTTCTCATGCTCCGGCACAAAAAGGCCGACAAGACAATTGTAGAGGGTGGACTGGACAATGGGTTTTTCCAGAACCGCATCGATCAGTGCGGCGGTGGCCGAATCGAAGGTCACATCCTCGTCAACTTGGGTCAGAAGCACAATCAGCGGTTTGTGGATCAGCCGAGTGGGATCCCGTAGCTGGAGTGTGGTTTCAATGCCGGACATGCGGCCATTAATATGCAGGTCCAAAAACACGAGATCGTAGGGGTCCGACTGATCCGCCTCCAGCGCCAGAAGCAGCGCCTCTTCGCCTGAAGCAACGGCTTCCGTTTGGAAATTCATGGCGGTCAGATAGTCCAGAAGTGTGCTTCTGGCAGAGACGTTGTCGTCCGCCACCAAGATGCGCTTGCCGGACATGCCCTTGGGCATGATCTTCGGAACGTCACTTTTTGTGTCAACGCTTTCAAACCAAGCAGTGAACGCAAAGGTGCTGCCGCCGCTGCCGGAGCTGGAAACCTCGAGACTGCCGCCCATGAGCTCGGCAAGCTGTTTGCTGATAGCAAGCCCCAGACCCGTGCCGCCGTATTTTCGCGTAGTCGAACTGTCAGCCTGCGTAAAAGCCTCGAACAGATGTTCCTGCTGCGCAGGTGTCATGCCGATGCCGGTGTCGCTGACCGAAAATTGCAGCATTACGCTGTCCTCGAGGCGACCGAGCTGACGCACATCGACGAGTACTTGCCCCTTCTCAGTAAATTTTACCGCATTACTCGTCAGGTTCGAGAGGATCTCGCCCAGGCGCAACGGGTCGCCCTTAATGCGGGCAGGAATCTCGGGTGAAATGCGGCAGATGAATTCCAGCCCTTTTTCCTGCGCAAGCCTGCTACTGTAAAGAACGCTGTTTTCAAGGGCGTTCTCTAGCTCAAATTCGATGCTCTCGATAATAAGTTTCCCTGATTCGATTTTGGAAAAGTCTAAAATATCGTTGATAATCCTGAGCAGGGAGGTGGCGGAATGATCAATTTTCTCGATATAGTCCCGCTGGCGGGGCGACAGCTCCGTTTTTAGGGCGAGGTGAGACATACCGATGATTGCATTCATCGGCGTGCGGATCTCGTGGCTCATATTCGCAAGGAATTGTGATTTGGCGGCCTCTGCTGCCTCGGCCTGATGCAGGGCAACCAGCAGGTCATCCTCCCGGCGGCGGAGCTCGTTGATATAACTGTGCAAGCGGCCCATCATGGCACGCAGGGCAGCTGCGAGAATTCCCAGCTCATTTTTCGAATGGTTCCGGATTTCGACGTTGAGGTTGCCGCGCGTCATTTTCGCGGCGTTATTTGCCATTTTTGCCAGCGGCGTTGTGATGAAATGGCGCACAAATAACAGGAGCGCTGCGATTATCACCGTAATCAGCCCAAGCTCGATAAAAACGGCATTCCGTGTGCCGCTGTATTTCAGGGTGTTGACCCGTTCGACGGGAACGCTAGCCGCAAACGCGCCAATCACATCTCCCTTGTGGTCGAAAAGGGGCTTACAGGCGACGATATGAACCTGGCCAAAAACCTCGGTCCTTCCGACGAAGGGTTTCCCTTGACCCAAAACAATCGCGGCAATTTCCGGATTCATTCCCAGCCCAAGGGCGCGGTGGTCGCCGTCCATGAGTGTAGTGTTGACCCGAACGTTTCCGATAAAAATGGAAAAATCGTTTCCCGTCAGCGCTTTCATCTTGTCAACAAAGTCAGCATCCGTAAGGGAATAGCCTGCCAGTACCACGCCGAGAAGCGTCCCCTGCTCGTCCCAAACCGGCGCGCCGGAGCGGACGCCGAGCGGAATTTCCGTGCCAAGCTCGATATGTGTCGTGCTCTTCCCTTCAAGCGCCCGGCGGACACTCTCTTTATATAACAAGGAATCACCGGCTTTGTCGCTGTAAATCCGCGTGACGACATATCCGAGCGAGTCGGTGAAGGTGATATAGAGGAGCTTTGAGTCAACCTGTGCGGCGAGCCGCTTTGTCAGCGCACGCAGCTCGTCCTTGTCCCCGGCCTTGAGCGCGTCTTTAATCTCGTCGTTTGTTGATAGGTATTCTGCCGCCATCGCAGCTGTAATCTCATAATTCTCCAGTATTGCATCCATAGTGGTCAGCGTGTTTTCGCTGCGCTTGGCCATTGCCTGGTCGATGATACGTTGGCTACTGTTGGCCATGTAGACGACCGAGGCTATGCCGATGATGAGAATACCGCAGACCGTCACGAG
>CAYRIA010000003.1:9294-39533 GCA_964424175.1 uncultured Oscillospiraceae bacterium
CAATTGCGCTTTTTTCTCGCCGGGCCTCCGGCGCTCAGGCGTAAATTCTTCCGACTAGCCAATTGCTGAGCCCGGTGGGCAGCAGCCTTGCCAGAAGGACGAAAAGCCGATATTTTGTTCCTGCAGTGTAAAGCGGCTTCGGTCTCCTTTTTCGCGACACGCGGAGGACGGTCAAAGCAACTGTCTCCGGTGGCATGCCGGCAAGCTCGTCTTTTTCCATCAGAGAAACGGCACTGGAGATGCTTTTACCGTAGAGAACGGCGCCGGCTTCATTTTTTTCCCGCGCGGCGGTAAAGCCCGTGTGTACATCGCCGGGCATTACGGCACTCACCCGGATCCCGAAGGGGCGCAGCTCGTTTGCCAGCGCCAGTGTCAGGGCGTTGACGGCGGCCTTCGTCGCCGAATAAAAAGACTGAAAGGGAATTGGCAGTGCTGCAGCCACCGAGCTGAGGTTTATTATCCGCGCGCCCGGGGTCTGCCGCAGATAGGGCAGGGCTTCCCGGCAGCAGAGAAAAACGCCGAAAAAATTAACATCGAAGAGTCTTTTTGCCTGAGCAGGCTCTGTAAACTCTACCGCGCCTGAGATGCCCATTCCGGCGTTATTAACGAGCAGGTCGAGCCGTCCCTCCCGCACAAAGATCTCCGAAAAGGCCGCGCGCAACTCCGCCTGATTCGTGACGTCTGCCGTGATGTGTGTCACGCCGTTGTCGTCCCGGCCCGATCGGCTGAGCTCATAGACCGCGTAACCCTGCCGGGCGAACAGCGCAGCCGTGCTTTTGCCGATGCCACTGCTGCCGCCGGTGACGACAACTACAGCGCCCATGTCTTGCTCCCCAGCACCGCTGCAATGATATCTAACGCCTCGTCCAGAAGCGCCTCATCGTGGCTGGCCATGCAGCTGGTTCGCAGCAGACATTCGTTGGGCGGCGTTGCCGGTGGGAGAACGGGATTGACGTAAACGCCAGCCTCATAAAGCGCGTTGGAGATGCCCAAGGTGCGCAAGGCATCGTAAGTATAGATCGGAATGATCGGCGTTGTGCTCTCACGATGCGGGATGCCGCGCTTTGACAGACCTTCGCGTATATACTGCGCGTTGTGTGCAAGCTTGTCAACGAGCTCCGGCTGCGCGATGAGGATACGCAGAGCGGTCAGCGCGCAGGCGCAGCTTGCAGGGGTCATCGAGGCCGAGAAGATGAAGGGGCGTGAGCTGTGGCGAACGTAATCGGCCACCCGCGCCGAGGACGCCATATAACCGCCGAGGGAGGCCAGAGATTTCGAGAAGGTGCCCATATAAATGTCCACCTCATCCTCAAGTCCGAAGTGGCTGGCTGTGCCACGGCCGCCTTCGCCGAGGATGCCGAGGCCGTGTGCGTCATCTACCATTGTGCGTGCGCCGTATTTTTTGGCCAGCTCGACGATATCGGGAAGGCGTGCAATGTCGCCACCCATGCTGAAAACGCCGTCCGTCACGATCAGGATGCCCGCCGCCTCAGGAATGCTTTTGAGCAGGCGCTCCAGATCAGCCATATCGTCGTGCTTATAGCGAAGCATCTTGCCATAGCTGAGCTTGCAGCCGTCATAGATGCTGGCGTGGTTTTCCTTGTCGCAGATGACATAGTCCGTGCGCCCGACCAGCGCGCTGATGATGCCGAGATTAGACTGGAAGCCCGTCGAGAAGGTGACGACCGCCTCTTTCCGCAGGAAAGCTGCCAGCTCTGCCTCAAGCTCCAGGTGCAGGCGCAGTGTTCCGTTGAGAAAGCGCGAGCCGGAGCAACCTGAGCCGTATTGCGTAAGGGCGCTGCGCCCCGCCTCGATGACCTCTGGGTTGATCGTCAGCCCAAGATAGTTGTTGGAGCCGAGCATGATGCGGCGCTTGCCCTCCATCATCACGGCTGTATCCTGCCGGGATTCCAGCGCGTGGAAATAAGGATAGATGCCCTTTTCCCGCACCTCGTCCGCCGCTGAACGTCGCTCGCATTTTTCAAAAAGATCCATTGATTTCCTCCTAATAATAAGCCTTACGCCTCTAACGTTCGCGATAAAAGCTCAACAATTTTGCCCGAGAGTTTTTTGAGGGCAGAGCTTTCGGTTGGCGTTAGTGTCTGCGTGATTGCTGAAATGTCGGGAAGCTGGCTGCCATAATAGTCGCGGAACTTTTGTGTTACCGCAAGTCTGCACTCGCGCTTGTCATTCTCACAGGGGTTTTTGGAGATATAACCCTTTGAGACGAGAGAGATCACCTTGTAAGAAGCGTTCGGCTGGGAGATGCCAAGAAAGCGCGCAAACTCCCCGATCGTCGGCTCGCTGAGCAGATAGATTACCTCCGCAGAAAATGCCTCTGTCGCGCTCAGGCTTCCCGGGCGTTCGCTAATGATTTCAAAGAGCTTTTTGTAGTGAACAAGGCGGAGATAACGGTAGAGCGCCTCAAATTCTTCTCCCATGCGATCCTCCAAAAAGTAGATAAAGGATTTTATATAAAATGTTTGTTTCATAATATCACCGCGCCCTCTGTTCAACAAGATGGAAACTTCACCAAGGATTTTTTGGAAATTGGCGCAATACTAACAAAGGCCACAGCGGCCGAGTGCAGACGGAGCGTTTTAGGGCTTATGAACAAGCGCAGTGGGTATTTGTGCCCGGAAAATTAGCACAGACGCGCTCTTTTAATCCGGGAAAAAATGTTATATAATCTTCGCAAACCTGTAAACCATCAAGGATTGGTGTAAAACATGAAAAATGAAACCATTTTGGTTCTGGATTTCGGTGGGCAGTATAAGGAACTAATTGCCTCGCGCGTCCGGGAGCTTTCGGTTTATTCGGAGATCAGGCCCGGCAGCATCAGCGCCGAGGAGATCAGAACGATTGCCCCCATCGGCCTAATCCTGACGGGTGGCCCGAAAAGTGTTTACGGCGAAGACGCGCCAAAGTGCGATTCTGAAATCTTTTCGCTCGGCATCCCCGTGTTGGGCATCTGCTACGGGATGCAGCTCATGTGCCACACCCTCGGCGGCAAGGTCGGTCCCGGTCTTGGCGGCGGGGAATACGGCCGGGTACGCACGAGGCTCAACACTGCGCACAAGCTCTTTGGAGGCATGAACGAGCGCTCTATGACCTTGATGAGCCATGGTGACATGGTCATTAAGCTACCTGAGGGGTTTGTGAAAACCGCCTCTACAGCCAAATGTCCGATTGCCGGTGGCGCGGATGAAGCACACGGGCTTTACGCCGTGCAGTTCCATCCCGAGGTCAAGCATACGGATAAGGGCACGGAGCTTTTACGCCACTTTCTCTTTGAAGTCTGCATGGCAAAGGGCGATTACAACATTGATGATTACCTGGAGGCAGCCGCTGCCGAAATCCGCAGAAAGGCGGGGAATGACCGCATTCTGCTTGCGCTCTCCGGCGGTGTCGACTCCTCGGTTTGCGCGGCACTCATTGAAAAGGCTGTTCCGGGCAAGCTGACCTGCGTATTTGTCGACCACGGCCTTATGCGCAAAAACGAGGGCGACAGCATTGAGGCGATTTTCTCGGAAAGACAGCTGGATTTTATCCGTGTTAACGCGGCGGATCGCTTCCTGTCCGCCCTTAAGGGCGCTGATGAGCCAGAGCAAAAGCGCAAAATTATCGGCCGCGAGTTTGTTGAGGTCTTCCAGGAGGAGGCCAAAAAGCTAGGGGACATCCCCTTCCTCGCTCAGGGCACGATCTATCCCGATATCGTCGAGTCTGGTGGCGGGGTTACGGCCACCATCAAGAGCCACCACAACGTGGGTGGTCTGCCGGAGAACATCGGTTTCGACGGCCTGATCGAGCCGCTGCGCGGCCTGTTTAAGGACGAGGTGCGGGCGCTCGGGCGCAAGCTCGGCCTGCCGGATGCGTTGGTTGACCGGCAGCCCTTCCCGGGGCCGGGACTGGCCGTCCGCGTGCTGGGTGAGGTCACACCCGAGAAACTCGCGCTCCTGCGCGAGGCGGACAGCATTGTTCGTGAGGAGATTGGCATGATGAAAAACCCACCCAGCCAGTATTTCGCTGTTCTGCCCGGGGTTCGTACGGTCGGCGTGGCGGGGGACGAGCGCAGATACGACGAGATCATTGCCGTCCGCGCCGTCATTACCAGCGACTTCATGACTGCAGAATATGCACCCCTGCCACACAGCCTGCTTTCGCGCATTTCAGCACGCATTGCAAGCGAGGTTCCCGGTGCTGGCCGCGTTCTCTACGATATCAGCGGAAAGCCCCCGGCGACAATTGAGTGGGAATAATGGTAGAATCATCAGATAAAAATGAGTAAGGAGATAACGATGGACAACAACAAACGTCCCGAGAATATGGCGCGCATCACAACACCGGCGCTGGCAGAGGCTTTTATTACCGAGCAACTGGCGGCGCTGCGGGAACAGATCGGCGACAGAAAGGTGCTCCTGGCTTTGTCCGGCGGCGTCGATTCCTCTGTGGTCGCGGCGCTCTTAATCAAAGCTGTGGGAAAGCAGCTGACATGCGTGCATGTCAACCACGGGTTGCTGCGCAAGGGCGAGCCGGAACAGGTGGTCGAGGTTTTCCGCAATCAAATGGATGCCAATCTCGTCTATGTAGATGCGGTGGACCGTTTTCTTAACAAGCTGGCCGGTGTCGCTGATCCCGAGCAGAAGCGTAAGATCATCGGCGCTGAGTTCATCCGTGTGTTCGAGGAGGAAGCCCGCAAGCTGGACGGCATCGACTTTTTGGCTCAGGGCACGATCTACCCCGACATTCTCGAGAGCGGACCTGTCAAAGCGCACCACAACGTGGGCGGACTGCCCGACGATTTGCAGTTTGAGCTGGTGGAACCGGTTAAGCTCCTTTTTAAAGATGAGGTCCGCGTCGTTGGAAGGGCTTTGGGTCTGCCGGACGGCATGGTGGACCGTCAGCCGTTCCCGGGCCCCGGCCTCGGCGTCCGTTGCTTGGGCTGCATTACTCGCGACAGGCTGGAGGCCCTGAGGGAATCCGATGCGATCCTGCGAGAGGAGTTTGCCAAAAACGGGTTAGAGGGCAAGGTGTGGCAGTATTTCACGGTCGTGCCAGATTTCAAGTCCACCGGCGTCCGCGATGGAAAGCGCAGCTTTGACTGGCCCGTCATTATCCGCGCCGTCAATACCCGCGACGCAATGACTGCCACCGTTGAGGACGTGCCCTTCGCGCTGCTGCAGCATATCACAGCCCGCATCACCGCCGAGGTCCCCGGCATCAACCGGGTACTCTACGACCTGACGCCGAAGCCCACAGGTACCATCGAGTGGGAATAAGGCAGGGCTATAAAAAGGAAAAACTAAACAGACAAGGGGCAGTTGTTTTGGAAAAAGGAATCACCGTTAAAAACAGATATCTGGTGCTTGCCGTGGGTATGGTCATGCAGCTTTGCGCGGGGATCATCTACATGTGGAGCGTCTTCAAAGGTCCGGTTTCGAGCCATCTTTCATGGGACCCGGCGCAAGCAGCAATCACCTCATCCATCATGCTCTCCGCCTTTGTCCTCGGCATTATCCTCGGCGGGCGTATGCAGGACAAGTATGCGCCTTCGCCCGTCGCTTTGGCGGGGAGCGTCATTTTGGGGCTGGGCATGTTTTTTAGCGCGTTTACACCGCAGTCTGTGCCCTGGCTGATCTACATCTTTTATGGCGTAATCGGCGGCTTTGGCGTAGGATGCGTCTATACAACCACGGTCTCTGTTGTGCAGAAGTGGTTTCCCGACAGGCGAGGCTTTGCCACCGGAATGATGGTGGGCGCTTTTGGCTTCTCGCTTGTGCTGTTTGCACCGATTACCAGGGTTCTGCTTGCCGATTGGGGCGTACCGGCGACCTTCCGCCTTTTCGGCATTCTGTTTTTGGTGATCTGCTCGATCTGTTCGCTGTTTTTGGTCAATCCCGCAGTACAGGCGCAGACAAGCGCGGCTGTCAGCGCACAGAAGCAGTATACAACGAAGGAAATGCTGAAAACAAAAGCGTTTTATCTGCTCACCATATCCATGTTCTTCGTTTTGTCCGCCTATTTCATCTTGAACCCGCTGTTCATTTCACTTGGAGTTGAGCGTGGCCTCACGGAAAACATGGCGGCCTTCGGCGTGATGCTTACGGGGATCGCCAGCGCAAGCGGACGCCTCCTAAGCTCTTGGTTTTCCGACTATGCCGGCAGAAAAGCGGCAATTGTGGCAATCGCGGCCATCACCTTTGTCGCTTCACTGGGAATGATTTATGCTCAGGGAATCATGTTTTTAGTCTGCATCGCTGTTATAGCGTTCTGCTTTGGCGGCTCTGCAAGTGTATATGCGGCAACAAGTGCCGATCTGTTCGGCACAAAGCACTCGGGTCTCAATTACGGCTGCGTGATGGTCGGGTTCGGCGTGTCCGCCCTGGTATTCCCCTTGGTGTCCAACGCCCTTGCCGCCACAGGGGTATTCACCTACTCGTTCATCGTCGCTGCGGCGAGCTGCGTGATCACGCTGCTTTTGGTGGCGTTTTTGAAAATCCCAAAGAAGGCATAAGCCAATGTAATCAAGGAGGGTAATGCGATGTCTTGTTATTATGTGATCGGAATCCGCATGGACAACAGAACCGGGAATGCCCTAAAGTTTCAGGAGACGCTGACCAAAAACGGTTGCCATATCCGCGCGCGTCTGGGTCTGCACGAGGTCAGTCAGAACGCTTGCTCGAACGACGGGATGATCGTGCTGCAGCCATGCGGGGAGAAGGAAGAGGTCGAGCGCCTGGTCGTGGACCTGAATGCCCTTGAGGGCATCACAGCAAAGCTGATCGACCTAAATTAACGGCAGCTCACAGTTCGCCTTTGCGCGGGCGTTTCCGCGCAGGCCCGAAAACAGCCCCCACGGTCTTGACAAAAGAGACCGTGGGGGCTGTTAGTTGTCTAAAGGAGTGCTTTACCAGAGTGCGAAGTGATCCTCGGCGCAACCTGGAAGAGCAGTCAGTTCGAGGGTTTCGCCCTCGGCGGTTTTCACATGACCGGTGAAATGGCCGACCATCTGGTGCGTCTCATTTTTGACAAGCAGGAGATTCATCTTTGCAAGCCGTTCATAAAAGGGGACGAATTCCAGCGCCACGCTATCGGATTCAACGGTGCGTATCGTCCACGGTGCCATGAAGTTTTGCAGGTCGTATTCAAAGACGACGTCCTCGCTGATCTTGGAGAGCCTGCCGTCGACGACGATTGCGTTTTCGTTCATGCCCGTCCCGTCAGTCCACTTGCCACCGAGATTTAGGCCGATGCGCCTGTTTCCGCACAGACCCGAGGCCGTCGCCCAGTTCCAGCTGCTTTTACGCGGCCAGACCCCGCGCCCGAAGTCAAGGCAGGAAAAGTCGATGTCCGGGTTGAAACGGTAGCTGTGCCCACCCACGCGGAGTGTGCCGCTTGTCGGTAGAGCCTCCTGTTTGGAGGTGAACTGGAAGGTGTTGTTGTCCCAGGGAATGACGACGTTGAGCGTTTCGTGACCCGTGGGGCGGGTGGCCAGAAGCTCGGCCTCCAACAAATAGCCGCCGAAATTCGTGCAATTGACGATGATGTGCGTGTCGCCCTGTTCCTCAAGCAGCCGAACCTCCATAGCGGCGTT
This sequence comes from uncultured Oscillospiraceae bacterium, assembly GCA_964424175.1. GTDB lineage: Bacteria > Bacillota > Clostridia > Oscillospirales > Oscillospiraceae > UBA2658. The sequence goes on from CAYRIA010000003.1 coordinate 16,889, forward strand.
TTTAAAAACGACGCTTTCATGGACGTTGTCTGGCATTTTACAGCCGATACCAAGGGGGACGGTGACGGTTTTTTCAATGAACAGCTTCGTCTTGTAATCCAAAAAGTAGACAAAGATTAGCGCCGCATAGTCGAGGTGGGAGATGGTAGCCGAAAACAGACAGTCCGCGTTCATGGAGCACCAGTAGTTCCAGCGCTTTTTCCGCAGACGGTGGCCGGCGAGATTGCAGTTGACGAGGCTTTGCCGCGCCCAACCGATGCTTTCCCGATTGAGCTTGCCCTCCCCGACACAGAGATCGACCGGGGCGAGCAGTTCTCGTTCGAAGTATCTTCCGCTAGTTACCATTTGACACATCCTCCAAAATGCTAGCTAAAATAGGCCTTCAAGGTGACGTGGAATCGTGCACATCATCTTACCCAGCGTAACCCAAGGTGTACGAGCTGTCAAGGTGGGAGGTGCAATCCCACACACTGGCAGGGGAGAAAAAACGCACCGAGTTTTGGCAAAAAGTACCCATAGCTGCCTTTGCGTGCCCGTCACCATACGAGCCGGTACTGCGTAAAATAAGGCAGAGGTGAGGCAGGTGGATACGCGAGAGCTTTTTGCAAGACTGATCAAATGCGAAGCGGGCGGAGAGGGGCTTGCGGGGATGCGGGCGGTGGCGACCGTCGTGATGAACCGCGCCAAGGTTCCCTATGGAGAGTATCAACGGGTCTGCCGGGGCAACATACGGCTGGTGATCGAGCAGATGTGTCAATTCTCCTGTTTTAAGACTGTGATTGGCGGCCAGCCGAACAACCAGAACGTCTGGGTCGTCAGTCCGGAACCGATTCATTATGAGATCGCGGACTGGGCCATGAACGGCGGAACCTACACCGGTGTCGGTTCCAACGTTCTGTGGTTCATGAATCCTTTTTCCCCAGAGTGTCCGAACTTTTTCCCCTACAACAGAACCGGCTATTGGTTCACACGGGTCAACCAGCATTGCTTTTTCAATCCAACGGAAGCCTATGGCAGGACGTAATAAACGGAGGTGCTTTTTTCTTGGCCACCAACATGAATTGGACGGGAAACCGGGTGCTTGACCCCCCGGCGGCGCGGTCGCCAGGTCAGCAGTACACAGCAACAATCCCGGTGCAGGGTCGGACGCCTATCCCCGCGACTCCACTGATGGATGAGACGGTGCAGGGTCCCCCACCCTCAACGGAGCCGGGATTTATTCCCTATTTTTTGACGCAGAACATTGGCAAGAGTGTGCGGGCGGAGTTTATTGTCGGCAGCAACCAGTATGTCGATAAATCGGGCGTTCTTACGGAGGTGGGCATCAACTATTTCGTGCTTAGCGACCCCTCTGTAGGAACAGAAACCATGTGTGATCTCTATTCGGTCAAGTTCGTGACCATCCTGCGCGAGCGGGGGCGCTGAGGGTGAAAAAACACGCCCGCCTCAGAACGAGGTGGGCGTGTTTTCCACTTATTTAAGGACGCTGATGGCATCTTTAATGGTCTTTTCTAAGGCCTCTCGACCATATTTATCGACCTGATCCCTGTCCTTATCGCCGTGGGTCAGGCAGCCGGCGCCGGCGATGCAGCCGCCCGTACAGGCCATACCCTCGATGAAGTTCGCGTCCAGGCGCTTTGCGCGCAAACGTAGCAGAGCGGCGCGGCAGGCCTCCAGCCCATCGCAGGTCAGAGGACGGTAGTCGAAGGCTGTCAGCTCGTTTTCCTTGAGACCCTGCCGCACGGCGTCAGCCAGCCCCCCGCTGCGGGCAAAGATGCGCCCGTAATATGAGGCGTTGTCCAGAACATCCTCCACAGCTTGTGTGATGTCGATGCCCTTTCCGTCAAACAGCGCCTGTAGTTCCTCGAAGGTCAGCACGCCATCCACATAGGGGCGCACGCTGTCGCGTTGCTGTTCAGCCTTCTTCGCCGTGCAGGGGCCGATAAAGACGACCTTTGCCTCAGGCTCTCGGGACTTAATGTATTTACCGAGGGCAGCCATCGGCGAGAGGTTGTGAGAGACGTACTCTTTAAGGTCAGGGAAGTCCTGCTCAATGTATTGGACAAAGGCAGGGCAGCAGGAGCTGGTCAAAAGCTTCTTTTCAGCAAGCTCCCGGCACTCCAGATCGGCAACCATATCTGCGCCGAGGGCCGTTTCAACCACGGTGTGAAAGCCCAGCGCCTTGATGCCGCTGATGACCTGCCCAAGCTTTGCATAAGTAAACTGGCTGGAGATCGACGGCGCAACAATGGCATAGGTTTTGTACTCCATGTTGTCCTTGCTCTTTTTCAGCAGCGCGATGGTTTCAAGAATGTACGACTTGTCCATGATGGCACCGAAGGGGCACTGATAGACGCAGGCGCCGCAGGCCACGCACTTTGAGTTGTCGATCTCAGCAGTCTTGTCCTCGGACATGCTTATGGCCTTGATCTTGCAGGCGTTCTCGCAGGGACGCTTGCGGCTGACAATTGCAGTATAGGGGCAGACCTTGGCGCAGCGGCCGCACTCGACGCATTTGCTTTTGTCGATACGCGCCTTCTGTTCGTGGTCGAAAACAATCGCTCCCCTGGGGCAGGATTCCTCGCAGCGATGCGCGATGCAGCCTCTGCAGGACTCGGTGACTTCAAACCCGCCAACCGGGCATTCGTCGCAGGCAATGTCAATGACCTCGACGATGTTGGGGTTCGTTCGATCGCCGCCCATCGCCAGCTTCACGCGTTCGCCAAGGATGGCGCGCTCCTTGTAGACGCAGCAGCGCATCGTCGGCTCCTTGCCGGGGATTATGGCCTTGGGGATGTCCGTGATGCCCTCAAGCAGCTTGTCAGCAAAGGCCAGTCGTGCGACCTCGCTCAAAACCCTGTATTTTAGATATTGTACCTTGGTGTCAAATTTAATCATACCGTGCCTCCCGGGTTGCGTTGGCCAAACTAAAAATAGCTGACCTTGATCTTTTTGCCCATTTTCCGCAGACAGTCGGAAAGTTCGTCGACCAGTCGCATCTTGATGCTGAAGTTGATCGGAAGCTTGGGGTTTTGGTGTGCGGGGTTGACGGCCATGCCGACAAAAAAGTTTATGTCCGTTGCCTCCTCGAACAGAAGACGCGCCAGCTGAGATGCCCCGTCCCGCTTGCTGCTCCATTCCTGATAGGATTCATTGTCTTTGAGGTGATCCTTGGCGTAGGCCAGTACGCGGTTGATGGTGATTACGCCCTCCGTCGCGAGGTCGACGCCCTCAATCTCTGCCGTGGGGGGGATTTCGTTGTCGAAGTATTCCAGCTGCGTGCGGAGTGGGACGTGGAGATACTGTGCGGCGATGTTGGAGGTCGTGCCGCCGCAGACAATATGCTTGCCTGCCTTGGAAAAGAACAGGCTCATCACCCGGTTGCAGTCGGCAGGGTCGGAGGGCGGGCCTATCACAAGATTCAGGGGCACGCGCCGCCGGATCTTGACCGTGCAGACCGTCGTGTCATCGCCGGGCTCGCCACCGTAGAGGCCGCAGCACTCGTCCAGCAGCATCGTCGTGAGGGTTTTAGCCGTGAAGCCGACGTGGGTGAAGGGGCGAATAAAATCGATTATGTTCTCCCGCTTCCAGCCGAGGTTGAGCGTCACACCAATGCCGGCGTGAGGTGCACCGTCGCTCAGGGCTATGAAAATGTCGCCGTCCTGTATACGGACCTTCGACTTGAGGATACGCTTGCCCGCGATGTCCAGCGTTTCCCGTGGGTACTCCACGTTCTCACCGTCGCGTAACAGGATGACCTCGGGGTTGTCGTATTGGATCAGCTCAGCCTCCGTGCCGTTGACGATATGGATGATCGTAAAGGTGGAATAGGCAACCCCGCGCGTCGAGCAGACGGGGAGTGTCTGGGCGATAGTGGACACGCAATCCTCGATACTCATGCCGGCGGCCATCATCGTCGAAATGATCTTCGAGGTCAGTGTGGAGAGGATACTCGCCTTAACGCCGCTGCCAAGTCCGTCCGCCAGCACGATGACCATGGAGTTGTCCCCGTGCTCGACGACCTCTACATGGTCACCGCAGAGCTCCTCGCCATATTTATTCAGGCTATTGTAGCCGATGTCTGCGCAGAGGTCATTCATCTTCCAGTGACTCCTTGAGTTTTGTCAGCGCGACCTTGGTTTCGGCCGTGGTTTCTCCCAGCAGGGAGGCAATCTCCTGTACAACGCGCATTTGCTTTTCAATCACCTTGTCGGTGATCTCTATGGTTTTGAGGCTCAGCTCCTCCTTTTTCTGGCGCTCAGTCTCCTCCTCAGTTACGTCACGCAGGATACATAGCAGCATCCGATACTCACGGTCGAGGATGATGGTTTGCTCAATGTATTTGCGATACTCGGCCAGATAGATGCGCCGGTTACGAAGCGGGCGCCCTGTCCTGAGCACCTCTGCAAAGGTGGAAGGCTCCAGGATGCAGACCACGTTTGCGCCCACAATGTCCGGGGCGCTGCGGATGTTAAGCATTTTCAGCGCCGCGGGATTCACCTGCTGAACCTCTAGCCTGTCGTTGAGAACGATAATACCGTTGGGGCTGTTTTTGAGGATGTTGTTGGAAAAGGTCTCGGCCTTGTCCCGCAGAAAGGGTGTGCACATGGATAGATCTGCCTTGCCCTGAAAGACCGCGATGGCTTTCTCACGGCAGGAATTATAGCCGCAGCTTCCGCAGTTAAGCTCGTCCGCTGGCGTTTTCTTACCCATTTTGTGGAGCAGCTCGTCGAGCTGCGTCTCCGTCGGATAGACCTGGGGGGAGACAAGACAGCCGAAGTCGCGGGTGAGTTCCGCGGCGGGGGGCTGTTCAAGAGGGAAGTCCTGCGTACCGGTGTATTTTTCGACAGCAATGTAGTCCTGCAGCGGGGCACGGCGCACCCTTGTGGATGCGGGGCCGCCGACGCAGCTGCCTGAACAGGCGGACATCTCAATAAAGCATCTTGTACTCTGTCCGGCCGTCAGGTCACGCAAGACGGCGACGCAGTTGTCCAGCCCGTCAACCGAAAAGTAGCTGTAGTCCCTGCTTGACAAATCCATGGATTTAAGGATACCTCCAGCCGTCGGGAAGCTGCGGGCGCGGCACGCGTTTGCCGCTTCCGGCAGGGGCTCAGGCTCCACGCCTGCCTCGCGCAGCCAGGCGGACAGCTCCTCAAAGCTTAGTGCGCAGTCAACGTCAATCGCAGAATCGTCCGCTTCGGCTTTTTTAGAGATGCAGGGGCCGATGAAGATGGTTTTCGCCTCGGGCAGCCGGCGCTTTATGTCGCGGCAATGCGCGACCATCGGAGAAACCACCGGTGCAAGACAGGGGAGAAGCTCCGGAAAGTGCTTCTGGATCATCAGGTTGACAGTCGGGCAGCATGAGGAGATGATGACCTCCTGTTCACCCAGCGCAACCAGCGTCTCATACTGACGCTTGACGAGCGTTGCACCCAGCGCGGTTTCCTCCGCGGAGAAAAAGCCCAGCTTTTTGAGCGCCGCGTCCATCCCTGCGATGCCGACCCCCGGAAAGGCCGCAGCGAAGGAGGGGGCGAGACTGACAATGACCGGTGCGCCCGATGCCAACAGGCTTTTCACCCGTGCAGTATCATCGCGCACGACCTTGGCGTTCTGGGGACAGACAAGGAAACACTGTCCGCAGAGGATGCAGTCATCGGCGATGATCTGCGCCTGGTTTTCGGAAAAACTGATGGACTTGGCCGGACAGTGTCGGATGCATTTATAGCAGTTTTTGCAGTTGGCCTCTTTGAGGCGGATGTAGTCTGACATGGGCTTTCCTCCATTTCGCCTGGTTTGCGCGGAACTTTTCAGATCCGCGTGAGAACCTCACGCGCAAAAAAATGCTTCGTGTCTTCGGGATTGAGAGAAAACAGCGTCTCGTCGATTTTGACACTGACCCCGTTCTGACACTGGCCGAGACAGAAGGTGCCAACCAGCTCGACCTTTTCCTCAAGCGCGTTTTCGCGAACGAGCGCCTGAAGCTGCTCGACAACCTGGCGCGAGCCTTTGAGATGGCATGAGCTTCCAATGCAAACGATGAGTTTCATGGGGGATCTCCTTTTCTCATATGTGATCGTTCTGGCTGTGCGTCGCTTCCAAAAGGGTTTTGGACAGCACTGCCAGAGAGGCCGCAATGTTCTCATTTTTGAGAATGACGTTTTCCGGAACCAAGAGGTGGATCGGGGCGAAGTTCCAGATTGCCCGGATGCCGCTGGCAACCAACGCGTCGCACACGCCCTGTGCTGCTGCCGCCGGGACGGTGATGATTCCCAGCTCAATTTTCATGCGCTCGCAGAGATTTTCAAGCTTTCCAAGGGGAAGGATCTGCTTGCCGCTGCCGTCCGTGCCGCACTTTCCGAGGTCGGCGTCGAAGGCTGCCACGATGTTTAGCCCATAGGCGCGAAAGCCCTCGTAGCTCAAAAGTGCCTTGCCCAGCCTGCCTGCGCCGACGAGTACTGCGTCACTGACGTTGTCGTAGCCGAGGAAGCACTCAATATCGCTCCTTAGCCCCGCCACGCAGTAGCCGAGCTTTGGCCGCCCGCCGTCGGAAACGGAGGCGAGATCTTTGCGTACCTGGATTTCTCCGAAGCCCAGTGCTGCTCCGAGCGCTCTGGCGGAAATGAAGGTTTCCTGGTCGTCGGGCAGGGTACGCAGATGTTGAAGATAGAGCGGAAGCCGCTGCAAGGTTTGCATTGAAAGCTGTTTTGGCATGGTTTGTGCCTCCCGCGAATCATTGGCGTCTGCCGTGATAAGGTGGTAATAGATAATGGTATATCGATATTCTAATATCGATATACCATTATCTATTGAATTTGTCAAGTCCTTGCGCGGAAAAACCGCCTAAAGAGGCGGTTTATTTTGGGCTTTTTTGCAGGGAGAGCGGGGCGGTTGCTTTATAGCATAAGCAAAACAGCATGCTGCCTGCCGCGTTGCCCAGAATGACGACGGATAGCCGGAGGGGGTCAAGGCTTCCCGCGAGCGCCAAAAAGAACATGTCCGCGATGCAATGCTCGAAGCCGGCGTTGATAAACAGCATCACGGCGAACACGACGGACAGCACCTTGGCCAATGCACTGTCGAGGGTACAAAACAGCTCGACGGCAAGAAACATCAGAATTCCGCAGAAAAAGGCGAGGATAAAGAGGCTCAAAACGCCGTCTTCAAGCCTGAGGGCGGCGGTTGTGCGTGCGGCGTCCAAAATCTCCAGCCGTGTCCCTCGGACCAGAAGAGCGGAAAACAAGGTGCCCAGAAGGTTTCCAATGAGCGCCAGAAGCAGCTTGATCAGGTTTTTGCGGCTGAAATCCACAGCCAGATAGCCGACTTTGCCGGTAAAAAGCGCCAACCGAAGGTTTAGTATCGCAAAAAGGCCAAAGGAGAACAGGAAGCTGCCGACAATTTTGTTCGAACACATGAGGAAAACGATGCAGCCAAGGCTGACCATAAGTCCCGCCAGCACACCTCTGAGCAAAATCCGCATAAAAGCCCCTCCGCTTTCAAAGCTCGCGGCGCGGACGCGCCGGTGCGAGATTTATTATACAGAATAACGGCTTCCCGCACAATTGGACCAAATCACAGATATTTCGCATGAAAAGCGCACAAAAAACGGCAATTGGACGGGAATCTGTACAAAAACGCCGCAAAAGAAAAAGCGGGGCGCTGCATAGAGCGCCACGCTTTTATTCCCTTGGGGAGAAGTCCTCTTTTAGTCGTCCTTTGGCAACCGAAAGCGCCCCTCGGGCTTCGCCCGCAGAGTGACCTCCTGTCCCGTGCGGGGATGGGTCAGCACAAGAGCACTCGCATGCAGGCCGAGCCTGCCAAGAGGGTTGCTGTGTGCGCCGTATTTTTTGTCCCCGGCAATCGGATGACCAAGCTCCTGCATATGGACACGGATCTGGTTTTTGCGCCCCGTTTCAATCTCCACACGCAGATAAGACCAGCGGGCATTTTCACGCAGAACCTCATAGTTCGTGACGGCGCGCTTGCCCTCGCCGTATTTTGCGGAGTAGACGAGATGTTCAGCCGTCTCGCGTAGCAGGCTCTCGCGTCGCCCACGCTTTTCTTCAAAAACGCCCTCACAGACCGCGTGGTACTCACGCTTCTGTACGAGCGCGTCCCAGTTGTTTTTCAGCGCCTCGTGGGTCTCGGCATTTTTAGCAAACAGCAGTATTCCGGAGGTGTCGCGGTCAAGCCGGTGGACGACAAAAAGTGGATCGATCCCGCTTTCCCTTAACAAGTGTATGGCGGTTTTTTCACGCTCGTTCTCATTAGCCACCGTGAGCAGGCCCGAGGGCTTGTTGACCGCAAGAAGGTCGTTGTCCTCATACACCAGCGGCAGGGGCGCACCGAAGGCGCTGCGAGAAGACAGGTTTATCCGGATAGTCTGCCCGCGTTTTACCGGGAAATCGAATTTTGTTGTCACCGCACCATCCACGGAGATCATGCGGTGTTCAAGATATGACTTGACCCGTCCGGAAGGCAGCTTCGGCAGTGCGCTACGGGCGCAGGCGAGCAGCCCACCGTCCTCCGCGGCTTCAAAAACAATATCATCCTTTGGACTTTTCATGGCTGTGCCCCCCTTTCGCTTTGTGCGTGTCTCCGATTGTAGCACCGGATTGGCGTCCGGGCAAGCCCCGACGGGCTTATTTCTTGCATTATATAATATATCGGTATAAAATTAAAATAAATCATCTCCGGGAGGTAAGGAAATGGATAGATTGCCGGTTCTCTTCGTTGGCCACGGCTCACCGATGAATGCAATTGAAGACAACGAATTCACCAGAACCTGGGCAGCGCTTGGGGCGAGGCTCCCGAGGCCGAAGGCTATCCTAGCGGTTTCAGCGCACTGGGTCACGGAGGGTAGCTGCGTTTGTTCTGCCGGGCAGCCGCAGCAGATCTATGATATGTATGGCTTTCCGCGGGCACTGTACGAGCTGCGTTACGCGCCACCGGGCGCTCCCGCGACTGCCGCCGAGGTGACCTCGCTGGCGGGCGAGGTGCGGGAGGATAACACTTGGGGTCTGGATCACGGCGCATGGTCCGTGCTTGCAGCTTTGTATCCTGAGGCGGATATTCCCGTCCTCCAGCTCAGCCTGGACGCCCGCGCGGACAGACGGGAGCACTTTGCGCTCGGCAGAAAGCTGCGCCCCCTGCGCGATGAGGGAGTTCTGATCCTGGGTAGCGGCAACGTCGTCCATAACCTCGGGCGCGTCGACTGGGAGAGGACAGGCGGATTCGACTGGGCGGATGACTTTGACGCCTATATCGAGGGCTGTGTCGCCCGTCGCAACTTTGATGGCGTGATTGATTACGAAAAAGCGGGGCCGGCTGCCAAAAACGCCTTTTACACGACGGAGCACTTTGACCCCCTGCTCTATGTGCTCGGTGCAGCTCATGAAAAGGATAGACTCACGGTATTCAATGACACTCGTGTCCTCGGCGCCATATCCATGACAGGCTATTTGTTCGAGGCATAGGAGAAAAGGATTGTGATCAAGACGAATGCAATGCGCATGCTGGATGCGGCCGGCCTGCGCTACAGGACAACGGAATATGTATATGACGAGGCTGATCTCTCGGGTACGCATGCCGCCGAGGCGATCGGGATGCCGGCAGAGCAGGTCTTCAAGACCCTCGTCACACGCGGAGACAAAACCGGGGTCTGCGTGTTCTGCATCCCGGTCTGTTGCGCACTTGACCTGTGGAAGGCAGCAGTAGCCTCCGGCAACAAGAAGCTGGAGATGACCCAGGTCAAGGAGCTTCTCGGGCTCACGGGCTATGTACGCGGCGGCTGCTCACCGATCGGGATGAAAAAGCAATATCCGACCTTCATCGATGAGACTGCGTGCCTATTTGAGGAGATTGCAGTCAGCGCCGGCCTGCGCGGACAGCAGCTTCTTCTTGCGCCCGGTGAGCTGATTGCCTTTCTCGGGGCGGCAGAGGGTGATGTGACGGGCTGAACACCGTCTTTCCGCCGCCATCGAGACGGAGGAGAAAGACCACAATACATAGGCGTGTGCAGATGGATTATTTGATTGACATGATTCCAAATCACTGACATAATGTTGATATAGTGGAAGATTTAACCGTTTTTCCGCCTGAATTCTTAGCGCTTTACCCAGACCGCTGTGCAGCGGTAAATAACTAATTTGAGGAGAGCATAGTATGGGGAGTCTAAAAAACGCATCGTACCGAACATTTCAGTTTTTCTTCAGCATCGGCCAGACTTTCATGCCCCAGCCTAGCCCAGAGCTGCTTGACGGCCCGGGAAGCATCAAACGCCTTCCCGCCTTCATCAAGTCAAAGGGCATCGACAAGGTGCTCGTTGTCACGGACAATGTGCTGCCAAAGCTTGGCCTTTTGGACGGGCTGTTTGCCGCCTGCGCAGAGGCGGGGCTCAGCTATGTGCTCTACGACGGCGCGGAGGTCAACCCCTCCATCGAATGCATCGAAAAAGCCTTCAAGCTCTATAACGAAAATCACTGCCGGGGCTTTATTGCCTTCGGTGGGGGGTCGTCGATGGACTGTGCAAAGGCTGCCGCCGCAAGGGTCGCAAGGCCGAAGCGCAGCATCCAACAGCTCGGCGGCACGCTCAAGGTTCTGAAAAAACTGCCCCCGCTGTTCGCGGTTCCGACCACAGCGGGAACCGGCTCTGAGGCAACGGTTGCCGCCGTTGTTACTGATTATGCCACCCACCATAAATACGCTATCCAGGATCCCTGTCTGCTACCGAAGTATGCCGTCCTCGATCCGGAGCTGACAGTCGGTCTGCCTCCGCACGTCACTTCCACGACGGGCATGGATGCGCTGACACATGCGGTCGAGGCATATACGAATAAATTTGCCCCCAAATATGTGCGCCGCCTTTCGGAAAAGGCAACGAAGCTCATTTTTGAGAATCTGGAAAAGGCCTATGCCAATGGCCGTGATCTGGAAGCCCGCAGCAACATGCTGCTGGCCTCGTTTTATGCCGGAAGGGCGTTCAGCCGCGCTTGTGTTGGCAATGTGCACGCTATCGCACACACGCTCGGTGGGCTTTACGGCACGCCGCACGGCCTTGCCAATGCCATTATCCTCCCCTATGTGCTGGAGGATTTTGGGGCGGCAGTCTATCCGCAGCTGGCGCGGCTGGCAGAAATCGTCGGGATCTATGGCCGTGACGACGGGGAAAGAGCACGTGCGTTCATTGCGGAAATCCGCCGTATGAACCGAGATATGAACATCCCTGAGCAGACTGATACGATTCAGGAAAAGGACATTCCGCAAATGGTCGAATGGGCGATCAAGGAGGCTAACCCGATCTACCCCGTGCCTGTAATCTGGGATGCCGAACAGATGACCCGCACCATCAAGCGTCTGCGCAGCCCCGTCTCCGCGGAAGCGGGGGCAAATTAGCGTAGGTATGGAAGAGCGCTACGTGCGCAGCCTTGGTGCGTTGACGGAGGATGAGCTGGCGCAGCTGCGCACAAAGCGCATCTGCGTACTCGGCTGTGGCGGACTGGGTGGCTATGCTGTCGAGCTGCTGGCGCGGCTCGGCGTCGGCGCGCTGACAGTTGTGGATGGGGACTTCTTTGTCCCCTCCAACCTCAACCGCCAGCTTTTGGCTGTGGAACAAAACCTTGGCGCAGGCAAGGCGCAGATTGCAGCCGAGCGTGTGCACAGCATTAATCCCGGGGTTCGGGTGACGGTTGTACCGAGATACCTTACGGAGGAGAACGTAGGCGAAGTATTGTGCGGGCACGACCTGGTGGTCGATGCGCTGGACAGCATAGCCGCTCGGCGCATCGCAGCCATGGGCTGCGACAGGCTTGGCATGCCGTTGGTGCACGGGGCGATTTCCGGCTGGAGCGCGCAGGTGGCGGTCATTTTACCGGGTACGGGTGCTTTGGACAAAATTTATCCTGCGAATGCCGGAGAAACCTCACCGCCATCCAGCCTCTCCTTCACGCCCGCGCTGGCCGCGGCCGTTCAGGCGGCGGAGGCTGTGAAGCTTCTCGTGCATAGGGAGGCTGTGTTGCAAAGCCGTTTGCTGCTCGTTGACCTGCTTTCGTTGGAATTTACCACCGTTGTCCTGTAGCGCCTGCCAAAATCTATTTAAGGGGGTATGAGGATGCCGCATTTTATAACGGAGCACTGTATCGGCTGCACGCTCTGCGCCAAGAACTGCCCGGTCGGGGCGGTGACGGGCGTGCTCAAGCAACGGCACGTCATCAACCAAAAGCGCTGCATTGACTGCGGTGTGTGCGGGAACTTCTGCAATAAGGAGGCGGTTGTCAACGCGAAAGGTGAGATAGCGGTGAAATTGCCTCGTGCAAAGTGGAAGAAGCCGGTTATCGACCAGGCGCTATGCAGCGCCTGCGCCCTCTGCGTGAGTGTCTGTGGGAGGGATGCGCTGCAAATATCCTTGCCGCAGTTCAAGGGCGACATTCATGTGTTTGCCCAACTGGAAAACGAGAAACGCTGCGTTGGCTGTGGGCTATGTGAAAGCTATTGCCCGCTTCACGCCATCACGATGGAAGCGGGTGAGATGACATGATCCTGCCGAAATACGCCTTGATCGACCTAGCTACCGGCGAGGTGCGCGATTATCCGATTTCTGAGAAGCTGTTTTCCCAGTACATAGGCGGCAAGGCACTTGGTTCGCGTTTGCTGCTTGACTTGATGCCTCCGCTTGTCGATCCGCTTTCTCCCGAAAATGTGTTGATTATTAACACCAGCCCTATGAACGGAACGGGAGCGCCCTCGACCAGCCGATTCAATCTCTCGTTCAAGAACGTAATGACGGGAGGCATCGCTACCAGTAATTGCGGGGGACAGTTCGGTATGATGCTCAAGGCCGCGGGTTATGACGGCATCATTCTCAAGGGCGGAGCGGAAAAGCTCTCCTACATTGAGATCCTGGACGGAGAGATTCTGATTAAAAACGCCGAACACCTCGCGGGGCTTGATGCTGAAAAAACACAGGAGGAGTTCGACTCCCACTGGGGCAAGCTCGTCATCGGCCCTGCGGGTGAAAATGGCGTACGTTACGCTGCCGCCGTTTCTGGTGAACGCGTTGCCGGTCGCTGCGGCGCGGGCGCGGTGCTTGGCGCGAAGAATATTAAGGCGCTGGTTGCCTTTGGCACGAAGCGCGCACCCATCCATAACAAGGAAGCCTTCGACAAGTACAATCAGAAATTCATTAACTTCCTGCGGAAGCACCCGATGACGGGCGATGCTTTACCGAAATACGGTTCCGCGGGGCTATTGAACAACGCCAACGCCTCCCATGCATTGCCGACGAAAAATTTCAGCAAAGGGCAGTACGAGCACGCCGACAAAATCACCGGAGAGGAGTTGGCGGACACCGTGCTCACGCGCAACAGCAGTTGCGTCAGTTGCCCCATCCGCTGTGAGCGCCGCGTGATGGTCGGCGACAAGGAGGTCAAGGGCCCGGAATATGAAACGGTGGGGCTGTTCGGCTCGAACATCCTCAACGACGACCTGAACTGGATCAATATCGTCAACTATCAGGCCGATATTCTGGGGATGGACGCCATCTCCCTCGGTGGCACCATCGCCTTCGCGATGGAGCTTCAGGAGAAGGGCATGGCGGATTTTGGCCTGCACTTCGGCTCGAAGGAGGGTGTGCTCGAAGCCATCCACAACATCGCCTATGGCATTGGCACCGGCAGGGAGCTTGGCTTGGGCACGAAGCTGCTGGCGGAAAAATACGGCGGGAGGGACTTTGCCGTTAACGCCAAGGGGCTGGAGCTTGCGGCCTATGAGCCGCGCCGCTCCGTCGGCATGGGACTGGGCTACGCCACATCAAACCGCGGCGGCTGCCATCTAAACGGCGGGTACGCCGCCCTGCTCGAAACCGTGGGCGTGATCTCCGTCGACACCCAGACGCACAAAGGCAAGGCAGAGCTGAGCGTGTTTTTGCAGAACATGATCGAGGCTGCGTCCACGGCGGGCTTCTGCCTGTTTACGTCGATGGCGGTTATCCCCGGCTTCTTGTCGCGGCTTGGTCCGGCACATCCGGTGACGCGCTTTGTCAGCAAGTTCCTGATCACGGCGCGCCCTGTGGTCGGCGCACTCTGGCCGATGATGCCTTGGCTGCTGCCGTTCAACTGGATGTATCTGCTGCCCTACACCGAGGCGCTTAAGCATGTGACAGGACTGCCAATCACCGCCGGAAGATTCCTGCAGCTCGGCGAGCGCTGCTTCAACACCGAACGCCTGTTCAACCTCCGGGAGGGGCTGACGGCTGAGGACGACGCTCTCTGCGAGCGACTGACCAAAACGCCGCAGGATCCCAAGCGCCCGGACACGGTTGTTCCGCTTGACAAGATGCTGCCGCGTTACTACAAGGTGCGCGGCTGGGACAAGAACGGCGTGCCAAAGCCGAAAAAACTTCGGCAACTTGGCATAGACGTGACGCTTTAACGGAGGTGCTGAAATGGCGCACATCAAGTACTATGGTGACCTGCGCGCGATGGCGGGCAGAAACGATGACGACATAGAGGCTGAGAGTCTGACCGAGCTGCTTCGAGAGCTGGAACGGCGCTACGGTAAGCCCGCGAAAAAGGTGGCGAGATCGTCACTGATCGTGGCCGACGGCGAAAAGGTACTGGCTATTCGAAAGGTCAAGCTCCAACCCGGCTCCGAGGTCGGCTTTTTCCCCATGTGCTGCGGCGGCTGATGTAGTCCGCTCATATAGGGTCGGTTAGGATCGGCCGCCTTTTGAGCAAGCATAAATTGGATTAATTTGCGCATATTTGCCCTTGCGGTGGTCGCCGTCCTCGTCGGCTATGCCTCCGGAGCAATGCCCATTGCTACAGCTCCGATGTTACGGACGATGCGGGCGCGGTGCATGAGATTAACAAGGCAAAGGAGGAGGCTGAGACTTCCTATACGACACGAAAGGGCTGTCTCAAATCTCCATATAACAGAGGTAAAGAGATGATACAAGAACTTTTTGTGGGATTTGTGCTGGTGCTTGTCTATTTTGTGTTGTGTGCATCCAGCGCACTGCTGCTCCGCCTCATTGCCAGACCACCAAGAGAGCTGTTCCGTAAGACGCTCCACCTCATCGCGTTATTTTCGGTGCTGGTCTGGGTTTACGCCTTTGATACTTGGTGGATATCGGCGCTGGCTTCTTTGCTGTTCGCAGCGCTGATCTACCCAATTCTTGCGCTGTTAGAGCGCATCAAGGGCTATTCTAAGCTGCTTATCGAGCGTAGCAAGGGCGAGATAAAAAACAGCCTGATTCTGGTATTCGGCATGTTCGCCGTGGTTATTGCCGTTTGCTGGGGCTGGCGTGGGGATAAAATGCTCGTTTTGGCCTGCGTTTTTGCCTGGGGGCTTGGCGACGCAGCTGCGGCGCTGGCCGGCAAGCGCTTCGGGCGGCATTTCCTTGAGGGTAGACTGATCGAGGGGCGTAAAAGCCTGGAGGGAACGCTTGCGATGTTCGCGGTGTCCTTTGTGGCAGTTTTTGTCGTGCTGCTGTTCCGGGGCGGCCTGCCCTGGCATGGCTACATAGCAACCGCAGCACTTACGGCTGCGGCCTGCGCACTGGTAGAGCTGTATACGCTCAACGGTTATGATACGGTGAGTTGCCCCTTTGCTGCGGCTACGGTTCTTGTTCCACTGGTGGGACTGTGGGGAGAGTGAGACGATGAAGTCGAAGTCAGGGGAGCGGACGCTGCTTGCGTCCGTACTACTGAGTGCACCGGGGCCGCTGGTCGTCGGTATTGGGCTGGCGCTTGGAAGGTCGTCCACACAGCTTGCAGATTTCATACGCCGGACAGCAGAGCTTGTAGCGATCATCGTTTCTTGGGTCATTTTCCGCGTTACGAATAAGGACGGGGAACAGGATGCGGCAAAAAAGGCACGGCTTGAACGTGTTGCTGGCCTGTGTGTCGGCGTGGCGATGTGCGTGAGCGGAACGGCCATGCTGGCGCTTGCGCTTTTTACGCAGGGAGGAGAGAAAGGCAATGTGGTCCCGGGGCTAGTGATCGCCATTCTTGGTGTTACCACAAACGCATGGTTTTGGCTGTGCTATCGCAAGCTGAATAGGGCGCAGCCGAATGCGATTCTGGCCGTTCAGAGCAGGCTGTATCGCGCGAAGGCGCTCGTCGATGCCTGCGTGACCGCCGCGTTGGCTACTGTTGCCGGAGCACCCGCTTCCGTGGCGGCTTTCTATATGGATCTCGCCGGGTCGGTGGCTGTCGCACTTTATCTGATTATCAGCGGCATCGGCACGCTGCGCGGCGAGCGCGGTAAGCATTAGAGTATTTAGACTTACGGACGGCCATCCTAAGACGGCCGTCCGTTATTATGTCTGCCCCGGTTAAGCTTTGCGACGCGAGATATGAAAACGCCTCGCGGCCTCGCTATCCGAGACCTCTTTATTCCATGCTCAGCAGGTAGTCTACAAACTGCTTTGCTACGCGCGGAGACCTTCCGCCTCGCTCGAGCGCGTATCGTTCCGCTAAAAGTTCCAGCTCCGAGGTATCTGCAAGTTCATGCTGCGTAGCCAGCGCTTGGACGATATCCAGGTAATCCGCTCGGCTGGGCCGCATAAAGCTTACGGATAGTCCGAAGCGGTCGGAGAGAGATACCAGTTCCTGAATCGTCTCGTTTGCGTGCAGCTCGTCGTTTCCCCTGTCAGAAAAGCGCTCGTTGACGAGATGCCTGCGGTTGCTTGTCGCATAGATCACGACGTTGTGGGCACGCGCCGAAACCGTGCCCTCTAAAATGGCCTTGAGGGCATTGATCTCTTCACTGTAACCCGCGTAGGAGAGGTCATCGATAAATAAGATAAACTTCAGAGGGTTCTGCCAGAGTCTTGCGATTACGTCCGGAATCTCGCGTAGCTGTTCCTTCCGTAGCTCGACAAGGCGCAGGCCCCGATCGGCATAGTCGTTAATAATGGCCTTGACCGTCGAAGATTTTCCCGTACCCGCGTCGCCATAAAGGAGCACGTTTGCGGCGGGTTTTCCGGCGAGCAGGGCCTCCGTGTTGCGAAGAACAGCGGCGCGCTGGCCCTCGTAGCCATACAGTTCGGCTAGGCGGACCGGGTCGGGATGCTTGACTCCTGTGAAGACGCCGCCTTCGTAACTGAACATGCTATGCTCAGCAAACGGACCATAACCGCGCGTGCCTAGTTGCGCGACAAGCGCTCGGTAGTCCGCCGCAAAATCGCGTGTCTGCGTTTCCCATTCGGGCAAAGGGCCGTCATAGGCCAAACGCGCACGGAGCCGTCCCGCGTCGAGGTGCGAGAGCGTCTGAAGGGTTTCAAGCTCTGCGGCAAGGCAGGCTTCGAGCTGGGCGCTTACCGGCTTGCCTTGAGCACGTTTTAAGATATAAGGGTTTTCATCCGATGCGATCCGCGCCCAAACATAGTCCGTAAGATTCTCTGTTTCGGCAAAGAGTACCGCCACAAAATCCGCGTAAGCGCGTACACCGTCTGCCGGATACAGCTCTCCGCCGTCCAGCAGCGGGAGCAGTTTTTTCAGAGCTTCGTCCCGCAGCAGATTACGGAAAATAATGAGGCTTTGCATGCGTAGGCTGAGGGCTTCCAGATCGTCCATGATTCTTCGTCCTTTTCGTTTGCCGGAGGTATTTTGTCCGCAGACAGTTTTCCAAATCCATGGTCCATTCACGTGCGATTTTTGCCCAGTATAGCAAAATTTGCCGCATCCCGCAACGGTCAATTCACAGCCGGTCACAGTTTGCTTTTCTGATAACATAATACACACTTTTCGAGCAATTTGAAAGATGCGGCTGTCCTGTCAATATTTAATACTTTTTATCGGCGCACAATTGCAAATACTATTCTCGGAAGGATGTGAATAATTCATGGCTAACCAAAATCGTAAAGCTGCCCCTGACAGCCAGTGGACAAAATTTAAGATGGAGTGTGCGCAGGAGGTCGGGCAGATAAATTTCGTAAAGGAAAACAACGATCATTACAAGGGCGACCTTTCAAGCCGCGTGAACGGCGAGCAGGGCGGCCCGATCGGCGGCCAAATGGTCAAGAGAATGATCTCGATGGCCAAAACGCAGTTGCCCCAGGCCTAGTCTGTTATGACCGGAAAACCGACCCGCCCAGCAGGGCAGGCCGGTTTTATTTTGTGGTGAAGGCCAGCTTTAGACGCTTGTTAAAATGAGGGATATTTTTATTAATTTGGTTCTGCCCCAAGAGCCTCCGTTTAGTGGCGACCACATTGTCCTGTATAAGTGTCCTGAAAATGCTCTATAGAAAGACAGCTCTATCCGCTATATCCCAAAGAATATGCCCTTTAACTGCGATTTTTGGAGGTATTATTGCGGGATTGCTTTTTTTGCGCAGACATTTTATAATATATACTACGGCATATGGGTGCAGTTTCCGGTTAATGCGCTCAGCTAAGGCTCAGACCGGGTATTCTGCGGGGCGGTGTGAGCATGGAGGTGAACGCATTTGTATCAACTGACAAAGCAGGAGTATGACAACATCTTCTCCTTTTATTCGGCGATCAACAGCGATTACACAAACTACGAAAATATTGTCCTGTTTTCCCTCTCAACAATTTTTAATATCAGGCTGACGGTCTATGGCGCGTTTTATATCGGTGCTGGCGGTGCGATTAAGCTCAGTCGTCTGATTAGCAACAGCATTCGGGGAGAATTTTTGGATCTCTATAAAAAAGAAATTTATCTTGAGGATCCCTTCCTTAATAATTACGCACAGATCTGCTATACCAACCCAGACGCTACGTATTTCACGGACGATCAATTAAGTGAAGAGAGCTATCGGAATTCCGGCTATAGCAAACTGCTGCGAAAATCCCGTATCGGACACGAAGCGATGATCGGTGTGAACGGCCTGCCGGGGAGCCTTGTCCATGTGATCCGCGTGTATAAAACGATTGACGCCGGAGATTTTACCGAACAGGAACGGGCGCTGTTTCATTATATTGGGCAGGCTTTTAATCACAGTAAGATGCTTTACAGCAAATTTGTCCGCCAACAGAGGAAGCTGGAGGCCGTCTCTGCCTACTGTGACGAGACCGCCCACGGCTTTGCGATTCTCGACGGCAAGGGCAGGCTCCTGCAGTGCAATGCAGCCTTCATGAATTTCAGTGCCAAGCTGTCCTCGGGTCTTACGAAGTGGGAGATTGCAAACGACATTATCTTCGCTGTCACGGGCAAGGACAAGCTACCGGAGGACACTTACTTCCGCGAGGAGGCGCATGTCAACGGCGTTCTTATCACGATACAGAAAAAGCGTGTTGTGCTCTCCATACGCACTGAGAACCTGTTCTTTATCACGCTCCAGAAAGACAGGGGCGTCCGTGTGCCGGACCTGGACTCCGTGTCCCTCTCCGCGCGGTATGGCTTGACCCGCCGGGAGACGGAACTTGCCCTCCTTGTCGCGAAGGGCTATAGTAACCAAGAAATTTCGGACGAGCTATTCATCGGCGCTTCAACCGTCAAGACGCATATCAGCAATATCTATGGGAAGCTGGGCGTCGGCTCGCGAAAGGAAATGCTGAAAAGACTCCGGGCGGACGAGCCGCGGCGGCCTCCCGCTGAATAAACGCAAGCAAATGGAAAGAGGACTTTCGGCTGACGAGAGTCCTCCTTTTTCTGGGCTTTTTTGACTTCAAGGGTGAGAATCTCGTCCCGGCTCCCACCGCATCGGACTTTCTCCACAGTTATTTAAGTCCGTTTGTCTGTTTTTCCGGCCATGCAAATCAGGTATGCTTTTAACAGCCGAAAAGCAATTATTATAAGAGGGAGAGGCGCATCATGGCAAAAAAGAACCTGACAATTGACTGGAGGCAATACCAAAGGGATCACACAGTCACGGTTGAGGAGGCTGCGAAGGCGATCAAGCCCGGCGACACTGTGTGGATGGGACAGGCTACGCAGATTCCCTACACCCTTTTGGACACGCTTTACGCGCACAAGGAGGATTATAGCGACGTCAGCCTGATCTGGAACTGCGCGAACGTCCCCTTCGACATGCTCTTTGACCCCTCGGTCAAAAAGCATTTCCGCCTGTTATCCCTGTTCTGCCTGCCACTTGAACGTATGTCGGGCGAAATGGACGTGATGGAATATCCCAGTGTGGGCTATGAGTTTACGGCCAGACACGCCTTTGAGTACGGCTGCAACACGGTGGCTTTCCAGATCTGCCCACCCGACGAAAACGGATACTGCAACTATGGCGCTTACGGCGTTAGCAACGCTTCACTGATTGCGCCTGATTCCCGCATCACCAAGAGGTTTGCGTTTATCGACAACGGCCAGTTCTCCATCCCTGGAAAGCAGGAGGACGTCTCGATACACATCAGCGAGTTCGATTACATCATTGAAAACGACACGGAGTTGATGCCGATCCCCGCCGCACCCCCTACGGAAATCGATAAGCTGATCGCATCTCATGTCCTGCCGTATCTCCATGAGGGAGATAAGGTCGAAATCGGCTTCGGCGGCCTGGGAGAGGAGATCTTGGCACATCTCAAGGATGTCGGCAAGCTAGAGATTTTTTCGGAGGTGGCCTGCGACAACATGGCCACGTTGGTCGAGGAGGGCGTTCTAACAAAGGTGGTGGCGGGCAGCCCCGGCGCCTGCTCCGAGCGCTTTTTTGAATTTCTTGCTAAGGATCCGCGTGCGACGCTGATCCCGATTGGCGTCACGATCAATCCGTTTGAGATCGCCAAGCTGGAGAACATCGTCGCCATCAACGCGACCTTCATGGTCGACCTGCTGGGACAGGCCTGCTCCGAATCGCAGGGGCTCAAGCCCTATAGTGGTGCAGGCGGCTCCTTTGCGTATATCTTCGGCGCGATGTTCGCTCCCGGCGGGCGCAGCTTCGTCTGCCTGCGCTCGACCCACAAGGACAAAGGCGGCGTTTTGCAATCGAACATCGTGCCCTGGCTGCCCGAGGGTAGCATTGTCACAACGCCCAAGAACTACCAGATGTATATCGTTTCGGAGTGGGGGCTTGCAGACGTGTTCCTCAAGACTACTAAGGATCGCATAAGGGCGATCATCAAGATCGCACACCCGGATTTCAGGCCGTGGCTAAAGGAAAAGATCTGCACCACGCCCCTGATTTCCGAGGAGGAAATTGAGGCATAGCCCGTGCGCACGGCGCTTCATTGTGCCCCCCGGCGCATGAAGTGGAAAAAAGAACGATTGAGCCGGAGCACTCGAGTCCGGTTTGTCGGCAAGGGCCCTCCGAACTGGATGTGTGGAAGTTCTGGCGGCACAGCCATGCACGGCGGCGGCACTTGCACTATACTTATTCAATATTTTTTTGGAGGTCATCACTATGGCAGTTTCTATGGATACGACCCTCGGCGAAATCCTCGGCAACCCCGCGCTCTGCGATCTGATGGAAGAAATGACTCCCGGCGTCACCAAGAACCCGATGATTAAGATGGCAAAGGGCTTCTCCCTTGGCAAGATCGCCAAGACCCCCGCAGCAAAAATGCCTGAGTCGCAGATCCAGGCATTCATCGACGCAGCCAACGCCAAGGGGCTTTAAGGCTTAACCAGAACACCCAAATTGCGTCCTACGGCGGCATGTCTCACCGTCAGGAGGCAGGCCGTCCTCCATATGGGCAGTGCGCCGGCTTTCCGGCGCATTGTTCGTTTTCTCCCGATCTGAAAAGACGCCACAGCGGCAGTATGAACGGGGGAGTGGACTAATCCGCTCTGGATATTTTATGCGGCTTATGATAAGATGATAAAAATGGAAGTTTACGGATAATAGAACTGCCTATTTTAGAGAGAAACGGATAATCAAAAAAACAACTGCCGCAGACATTGACGCGGTGGAGCAGGGGTGAAAAGGGATGGAACAGCCGCTGTTAAATGACGCCGAAACGTATCCTACGGATGTCGTTTTGGCTGACGCATTGGGCGATTGCATTGCGATTTATCAGGCGTTTGTCGGCACTCTGCCGGATTATCATATTACCTTGGAATGGCGCTACTACAAGGACGGTAAATCTTGGCTCGGGAAAGCTGTCTCAAAGAAGAAAACGGTTTTCTGGCTCTCCGTTTGGCAAGAGTCTTTTAAGTTGAGCGTTTTTTTTACAGAGAAAACGCGCCAAGGGGTTCTGTCGCTGCCTATCGCCGAGGAGCTAAAAGCAAGGCTGGAAAACGAGCCGGACAAGGGGAGGCTGGTGGGTCTGGTGCTGGAAATTTCGGATTCCGCACAGCTCAAGGATGCGTTTACCGTGATTTCCTACAAGCAAAGCTGCGGGTAAGTGGCTGCCACATGCCGGGAAAGCCGAATTGCATGCTCAGTTGAACTACGAAGGTCCAATATTGCTGCACAGCTAAGCAGGCTGCTCCCCCAGGCGGGAGCCAGCCTGCTTTTTCGTTTTTTGACTCGCTAGAGCGCTTTGTCCACCAGCCAAACACGACCCTAATGTGTAACTCCACCCAGATAAGGACGATGTGGCCACTGTACTAATGTGAATGTTGCACAAAGTCACAACAATGTCTGCTTGCGTTGAAGTTTGCTGAGTGCTATAATCGAACAAAATGCAATTAGGAGGATTTTACATGGATGCTTTTTCTTTTCCTGAGAGCTTTTTCCTTGGCGCGGCCTCCGCAGCGACACAGGTGGACGGGGACTGCAAAAACAGCAACTGGTATG
>CAYRIA010000004.1:0-34040 GCA_964424175.1 uncultured Oscillospiraceae bacterium
AGCGCCGGATGTATTTACATCCGGCGCCATTACCAATGAACGCTTTTCGCGAGCGCAGCATATACTGTAGGGTCGGGCAAAATTGCCCGGCCTTCAGTGCGGACCGAGCTGCTGTGTAAGCTCAAGTAGCAGCGTGCGCACGTTGTCCTCAGGGCGTTCAATCACATGTTCCAAGAGCACGGAGAGCAGTTTGCCCAGAGCCGGCCCTTTGAAGCCGAGCTGTTCCAGCTCCGCGCCGGAGACGGCAAGCGTCTCGCGGGAAAAGCACTCGCCGCTGCCGAGGATGACCCGGAGCCTCCGTAGGGACCCCGCGTCACCGAGTGCCTCGCAGGCTGCGGCGGTGCATATGGCCACGGCTTCGCCATGGCGGGCGAGCAGCCTTTTCCAGACGACGGAGTCCTGGGCTGGGCCTTCGAGCGCGAGCCGGCAGCCGCACGCGGCGGCATGCAGTGTAGCAGAATCCAGGCGCAGAGCGCGCAGAAACGCCTCCGCATCGGCGATCACGCCGGCCTGTTCCAGCAGCGCGCAGAGCGCCGACCAGCGCAGAGCTGCTTTTTTTGGCAGCCTTCCGAGGGTGGTGAGATCTGGCACAGTCGTTTGAGCGGTGAGGCTGCCGAGCAGACCGAGGCCGATCAGCTCCGTGATGTGCCCCGGCGCGGGTGACAGCAGCATCTTTTCCAGCTCCGCACGCACGCGCTCTCTGGCAAGCTGCTCCGCAAGGGCAGCATTCCGCCGAATTGCCGCATAGGTTTCGCGTGTGATTTCAAAGTCCAGCACAGCCGAAAAGCGCAGGGCGCGGAGCATACGCAGCGCGTCCTCACCAAAGCGACGATCAGGGTCACCGACACAGCGGAGGCATTTGGTGCGCAGATCGTCCCGGCCGCCGAAGGGGTCGGTAATCACGCCTGCGGCGTCCATGGCGAGGGCGTTGACCGTGAAGTCGCGGCGTGCAAGGTCATCCCGAATCCCGGTGACGAAGCGCACGGAATCCGGCCTTCGGCGGTCGGTGTAGGGACCGTCAGCACGGAAGGTTGTTACCTCCACGGGGTGGCCATGAGAGACAACCGTGACCGTGCCATGTTTTAAACCCGTCAGATGCGTGCGGGGGAAGGCCGCTATTACCGCCTCCGGGAGGGCAGAGGTGCACAGATCCCAGTCGTGAGGACGCTTATCCATCAGCAGATCGCGCACGCAGCCGCCGACCATGTAGCTTTCATAGCCGAGGCCGTCTAGCCGCAGCAGAATTTCCAGGACATATTTCGGCGGAGCTAATTGATGCATCTGCGTTTCTCCTCCTTTTGAGAGCTGTTTAAAGAAGTTAGAACTGGATAAAATATCCGGTAAATGAAGCCGGCGCATCGGCGCAAAACGGTTTTTCTTGTAAAGCTGCCGCGCTTGTATTATAATACCACTTTAGTTACCAAACAACAGCAATAGAAAAATAAAAGTGCCCCGGACGGTTCCGTGTCCGGATGCCGAGGCGCGAGGCTGTCTGTACGTGGCTTTTCGCGTTTGAAAGGATCGTCAGGAATGGCTGGATTTGAACAATATATCGTCCCCGGGAAACGGGGGCATCTGATCGGTATCGGCGGTGTTTCCATGTCCCCGCTGGCGGAGGTTTTGAGCGGAATGGGGCTGTGCATCGGCGGCTCCGACATGAATGAGAGCGAAAAGACCGCGCACCTGCGCGAGCTCGGAGTTGCCATCCGCATCGGCCACGCGGCAGAGAACATCACCCCAGGTACGGACTTTGTCGTTCGCACCGCGGCGGTGCATGACGAGAATCCAGAGATTCAGGCTGCCCACGCGCAGGGTATCCCGGTTTTTGAGCGTACGCAGGCCTGGGGCGCGATCATGCGCGACTATGACAACGCTCTGTGTATCTCCGGTACCCATGGCAAAACCACGACGACCTCTATGTGCACGCACATCCTGATGGCCGCCCACCGCGATCCGACCGTGATGATCGGCGGCACTCTGCCGCTGCTCCGCGCCGGACATCGGGTGGGGAAGGGCGACACGATCGTGATGGAGTCCTGCGAATATTATAATTCTTTCCTTGCCTTTTTCCCGACCATTGCCGTCATTCTGAATATCGAAGCCGACCATCTGGACTTTTTTAAGGATTTGGAGGGTGTGAAGGTCTCCTTTCGCCAGTTTGCCGCGCTAGTGCCCGAAAACGGGTGTGTCATTGCCAACCTCGACGACCAGAACACGATGGACGCGCTTGCACCGCTGAACCGGTCGCTTGTGACCTTTGGTCTGACGGACAGGGCACAGGTTTATGCCTCGAACATCGAGCGCCGCGGTGCACAGACCGAGTTTGACATCATGAACAAAGGCATGCTGTTTACGCATGTCAGCCTGCGCGTGCCCGGGCTGCATAATGTCAAAAACGCGCTTGCTGCAACCGCCGCCGCAATCTGCCTTGGCATCAGCCCTGCCGCCGTCAGCTATGGGTTGGCCGGCTTTACGGGTGCGGGACGGCGCTTTGAATTCAAGGGCAAGTTCAATGGCGCGGACATCTATGACGACTACGCACACCACCCCGGCGAGCTTGCAGCCCTGCTGGATGCCGTGGAGCCGCTGGGCTATAAGCGCACGATCGTCGTGTTCCAGCCCCACACCTATTCGCGCACTCGGGCGCTTTTTGCTGATTTTGTTGCGCAGCTTCGCCGCCCAGATCTGGTGCTGCTCGCGGAAATTTACGCAGCGCGGGAGCAGAACAGCTTCGATGTCTCCTCCGCTGAGCTGGCCGCTGAGATTCCCGGCGCGCAGTACTTCAAGACCTTTGACGAGATCGAGGCTAAGCTCAGGCAAACGGCTTCACCTGGAGATATCATCCTCACGGTCGGCGCGGGCGACGTTTACAAGTTGGGGGAACACCTGATTGAGGGTGGGGAAAAGCCCAAAAAAGGCGAATAAGACACGCCAAAACCGCATTTGCATCAATCCGGAGGCCAAGAAAAAATTGGCCTCCGGATATTTTTTCTATTTCCGTACATTTCCGCTAAAAAAGTCTCACTTTTCCACAGCAGGGTACGACGCCATTTTTTGCGTTCACATAACTATAATTATGTCAACACATCTGAACGGAGGCGCATCCAATGGCTGTTAAGCAAAAAATCGGAATCAGGCGCTCGGCTTTAGTCGGGCTCATGCGGCTGGGGGACAGGCCGCGTGTGAAGAGCGTGGCGGGCTATGTCCTGAACTTTATCCTCGGCTTTGCCTTATCCGGCTCTGTCGTTATGGACAATCTTGCTCCCTTCGGGATCGCGGCCGTGGGGAGGGCGCGGGCGGACTGGGGTGGAGTTTCCTGTCTCGTTGGCGCGGTACTCGGCTACATAATTTTAGGCGGTTTTGATTGGGGCATTCGCTATGTCTCGACAATCACCCTCGTCTTCACCGTGGCATTTGTCTTTCGGGAGACGCGGACAATCAGCCGCGCGTGGTTCATGCCGGCTGTGGTCAGCGTCATTACAGCGGCGACCGCCCTACTCAACAGCTATGACTTTCTGGACAGCTTCCCGAGTGCCGTCAGCGTCTTTATGGAGCTTGTGTTGGCTGGCGCGGCGACCTGGTTTTTTAGCAACGCGCTTGCTCCGCAGCGCGCCGACAGCGAGGTACAAGAGCGCCGGAAGGCGGTCAGCCTGCTTGTCCTTTCTGCGTGTCTGCTCATGTCACTGAGCGGGATTACGCTCATGAGCGTTATCTCGATCGGACGTTTTTTCGCTCTTCTGGTTGTGCTGACCGCGGCTTTCAAAGGCGGCATGCTCTCCGGCTGTGCTGCTGGAACGGCTCTGGGACTGGCGATGGACATGGCCGCGGGCGGAGAGGTGTTCTTTTCGATGGCCTATGCCTTCGCGGGCCTTATCGGTGGCGCCTTTTCTAAGCATGGGCGCTTGCTATTTCTCGTCAGCTACATTCTTGCGAACACCATCGCCGTGCTTTGGACTTGGGGCGTTTCGCTGCGCGTGGAGCTGATGTATGAGGTGTTTGCTGCGACAGTCGTTTTTGCCATCCTGCCTGATACACTGCTGGAATATGTCGGCGGTGTTGCACAGCTCCCCCTGCCGGCAACGGGGGAATCGGGGCTTCGTCGATATGCCGCGGCGCGGGCGCAGCGCGTCGGCTCGGCTTTCCGTGAGCTGTACGCCACGGTGTTCAGGAGCCTTTCCTTGGCGGAGAACGACAATGATATTGCAACCGTGTTTGACCGGGCGGCGGAGGCTGTCTGCGTGAGCTGCAAAAACCGGGACGATTGCTGGCAGAAGAGCTTTATGGACACACTATCCATCATGAACGATGCGACAGGTGCCATGCTGAGGCGCGGCAAGCTCGTCAAGGAGGACCTTGCCGAGCGCTTTACGGACAAGTGCCTGTCCCACTATTCCTTCATCTCCGCCGTAAACGCCGAGCTTCGCGGGCTGATGTATCGGCGGCAGTTCCGTTCGCGACTCAACGAAAACCGCGCCGCGGCCTACGGGCAGTATAAAGAGCTTGCGGACATTATTGAGGGTGTAGCAAAGGAACTCAATTACGCCAAGGGCGCTGACCCGCTGGCAGAGCGGCGGCTGCGGCGTTTCCTGCGCGCAATGGACATTGAGTCCGAGGTTTCAATATTCCGCGACAGCCGCGGGCGGCTGCGCGCGGTAATCGAGAGCGGGCGCTTAGGGCCGCTGCTGCGGCAGGGCAATTACCTTGAGCTGCTCTCAGGCGTCCTTGGTGTGCCCCTCTGTCGCCCGCCATCGGACGAGGAGATCTCCGATCGTCGGCTGGTCGTGCTGGAGGCGGAGCCATTGCTTGCCTCCGTCGGTATTGCGGGCATGAAGAAAAAGGGCGAGCCCGTCAGCGGCGACCGAGGGACGTATTTTAAGACTGACCAGGGCGTGCTCTGTGTGATCTTGGCCGATGGCATGGGCAGTGGAGAGGCGGCTGCGAGCGAGAGCATTAACGCCGTAAAAACGCTTGAGGCATTCCTGCGCGCCGGGGTTGACCCCGCTGTGGCGATGAAAATCCTAAACTCCGTCCTCCTGCTCAAAAACGGCGAGGAGTGGGGCTATTCAACGGTCGATCTGATGTGCGTTGATCTGTTCACAGGCGAGGCCTGCTTCTATAAGTACGGAGCAGCACCGTCCTTCGTAAAAAATGGCAAGGCCATCCGCAGGGTGCGCTGTGAGAGCTTGGCAGCCGGTGTTTGCGCTGGGGAGGGCAGCTCGCCCGACATCATTCGCATGAAGCTTAAACCCGACAACGTGGCGCTGATTGCTTCGGACGGCGTGCTGGTGGAAAATAACGATGCTTGGCTGCGCGAAATGCTGAGCGGCAGCGACGGAATGGACACAAAAACACTGGCCAAGGAAACCCTGCGCGCTGCCGTGCGGCAATTTGGCTGCGAGGATGACATGACGGTTCTCGCCGTACGCGTTGATGAGAGGGCTTGAGGCCATGCGGACGGGGAAACAGAACGGCAGAAAAAGAATGTTTTCCGTGTTGCCTCGCGGCCTCAGGCTGAATAATCTCACCCCGCGACGGTTACACTGGGAACATATGGAGTCGCAGGGGGGATCCGACGTGATAAAAGGTGTTTCACACAGAGTGATCGTAGTCAAATCGCCGGACAAGTATTTTGAGGAGGCGATCTTCGTGATCCGCGAGGATGTCCTCTGCGCCCGCGGCGCGAGCAGCGAGGCGGTTATGCAGGAGGCTCGCCGAGCGGCAAACGCCTATGTCGCGGGGCGGAGCAAGAAGGTCAAACGTTTTTTCATGCGCCTGCCTGCGCCATTCTTCGTCGCAGCTGGGGCGGCGATTGCCGGGGCAGCTTGGTTCGCCGTACGGCTGATCGGCGTATGAGAGCCTGTGCCGAGGGTAACGTTCAGACAAGGCGATAGCGGTAGCGCGTCTGCCGGGGGGGTATGAGACAAGCATACACCCCCGGCGGTGCTTTTTCTGTCGCAAGCACACTGAGGCAGTTGTTTTCCGCGGTGCGCGATGGTAGAATAAAGAAAAGTGTTCAAGGAGGGGTCTTATGAAGCTCCTGATCCGCAATGCCTTGGTCATCCTGCCGGAGGGCGTTCGTGAAAACATAAGCGTTGCTGTCGAGGACGGGCTGATCGTTTCCCTTGCGCCGGGCGAGGATTTTCAGGCCGACAAGATAATCGATGCGGGCAATAAGCTGCTCGTTCCGGGCTTTATCAACGCGCACACGCATGTGCACATGACGGCGTTGCGCAACCGGGCGGACGACCTCAATTTTATGACCTGGCTGTTCGACAAGGTGATGCCGATGGAGGACAGACTGACGCCAGAGGATGCTTACTGGAGCGTACAGTTGGCGTTGATGGAACTGTTGGAGAGCGGGACGACCTGCTTTTTGGACATGCACATGTTTCCCGGCATCGTCGCACAGGCTGTACTGGATGCGGGCTTCCGCGCAGTCATTTCGCGCGGTTTCCAGGGCGGCAGGGGGGACGGCGGGGGTGGCGCGCGCCGCATCCGGGAGGCCAGGGAAGATATTGAAAAATACAGGGATGTCCCTACACTGGGCTTTATGCTCGCGCCCCACGCACCCTATACCTGCGACGGAGAGTACCTGACGGAGATCGCTGCGCTGGCCGACGAAATGGGCATTGGCATCCACACCCACCTTTCTGAGAGCTTGGACGAGCAGAAGACCATACGGGAGCGTTACGGGATGACGCCCGCGGAGTATTACGACAAATACGGCATCCTCCGCGAAAACACGGTCTGCGCCCACTGTGTTTATCTTTCTGAGAGCGACATGGCGCTGATGGCGAAGCGTGGAACGAGCGTGATTCACAACGCAGCCAGCAACCTGAAGCTTGGAAACGGTTTTGCTGATGTTCCGGCCATGCTCAGGCACGGCATCAATGTTTGCCTCGGCACGGACAGCGCCGCCAGCAACAACAACCAGAGCCTCCTGCGTGAGATGCAGCTTGTGTCTCTGATCCACAAGGGGGTAAGTCGCGAGGCTACAACCATCACCGCCCATCAGGTCTTTGAAATGGCGACGGTCAGCGGCGCGAAGGCGCTGGGGCTGGCCGGAAGGGTCGGGGAAATCCGCGTTGGCATGTGCGCAGATCTGAGCCTGTTCGACCTCGATGCCCCGGGCATTATGCCCATCGGTGATCCCAAAGCCGCCCTTTGCTACTCAAGCGCCGGGCTGAAGGCAGAGACGGTGCTCATTAACGGCCAGGTTTTGTTGGAAAAGGGCGAGTATAAGACGATTGACGCCGCGCGCGTCAGGCAGGAGATCAGGGCGCTGGCAAAGCGCCTGTGAGAAGGAGTTATTTATGAGTGACATCAGAGATTTGAGCCTTGCCCCGCGGGGCGAGCGGAAGCTGGCCTGGGCTTGGCGCAACATGCCGGTAATGAATAGCATCGCCGCCGATTTTGCGCGGGACAAGCCCTTTTTGGGGCTGAAGATTGCCCTTTCTATTCACCTTGAGGCCAAGACGGCCTGCCTCTGCCGCACGCTTGAACAAGGCGGGGCAGAGATGCACGTCACCGGCTCGAACCCCCTATCCACGCAGGACGAAATTGCTGCCGCGCTGGCCGCAGGAGGAATGGATGTCAACGCCTACCATGCTGCATCGCCGGAGGAATATACTCGCCATTTGTGTGCAGTGCTGGAGTGTGGGCCGGATATCATCATTGACGACGGCGGCGATCTGGTCAATCTCCTCCACTCTACGCATATGCACTTAATCCCCAAAATCCTCGGCGGTTGCGAGGAGACGACCACCGGCATCCATCGCTTGCGCGCGATGGCGAAAGCCGGTGAGCTGCGCTTTCCCATGTTGACCGTCAACGATGCCGACTGCAAGCACTTATTCGATAACCGCTATGGCACAGGTCAGTCCGTCTGGGACGCCATCGATAACACAACGAACCTCATTATTGCAGGCAAGACCACTGTTGTCGCTGGCTACGGTTGGTGCGGCAAGGGCGTTGCGATGCGGGCGAAGGGACTTGGCGCACGTGTTGTCGTCACGGAGGTCGACCCCATCCGCGCAATTGAGGCTGTGATGGACGGGTTTGAAGTGATGCCCATGGCGGAGGCCGCACCTCTTGGGGACGTGTTTGTTACCGTTACGGGTTGCAGGGACGTAATCACAAAAGCCCACTTCGCTGCTATGAAGGATGGAGCGATTCTGACCAATGCTGGGCACTTCGACGTGGAGGTCAACCTCGTTGAGCTGGCGGCCTTGACCCGTGAGCGCTATGAGGCGCGGCCGAACATTGAGGGCTTTGTGCTGGACGACGGACGCACGCTATTCGTCATCGGCGAGGGCAGGCTCGTCAACCTTGCCGCCGGCGACGGGCATCCTGCGGAGATCATGGATATGAGCTTTGCCATCCAGGCACTCTCCGCCCGATACATTGCCGAGAACCGTGGAACCCTGCCCGTGAGCGCCATCGAGGTGCCGCGCGCAATCGACGCAGAGGTCGCCGCAAGAAAGCTCCGCTCTCTTGCCTTGGAGATCGATGTGCTGACGGCGGAGCAGAGGGCCTATCTGGGACTATAAGGGCTGTCCTGCTGCTGCAAGGCTCCCCTAGGGGATGCGGCGTATTGTTTTAGTGCTTCATAAAAAGTGCAGGCATAAGCCTGTACTTTTTTACTCTGCTACATTTTGTAGGGCTAAAAGCAACGGGGAAGTAGCACGCGTAGTTGCGGAAAAAGCATAAGAGGGATGGCTCCAAGCCGTCCCTCTTATGCTTTTGTGCTCCCTGTGGACACGCTGTCCCTATTTCTGTGCGGCGTTGTGTTTTCTGTCGCAGTCACCGCAGTAGCCGTACAGCTCGACACGGTGTCCCAGTACATGGAAGCCGTTTTCGGAAAGCTCCGGAGTGAGCGCCTCCATCGGGCAGCTTTCCAGCGTGACGATACGGCGGCAGTCGACGCAGATCGCGTAGTGTCGGTGCTGCTGGCGGTTTGGTGCATAGAGCACCGTGCCCCCGTCTGTGACCGCCGACTTGACGGCAAGCCCATTCTCAACGAAGTGGTCCAGGATGCGATAGACCGTCGAGAGGCTAACGGAGGCGTCCTCACCCTGCCGGGCGCGCAGATACAGCTCCGCCGCGCTCAGGGGAGACTCAGACGCCTCCAGCAGAGCCAGCACACAGGCGCGCTGTTTCGTTTTTTTGACACCTGACGGCCAGGCCATTTCGCGCATCTTCACGCCCGACCACCCCCTTCCATGCGCCCACGCCGTGTGCTGACGCTCCGCGCAAGCCGTTTGCCAACCATCACTGCTACCAAAACAAACACCGAGACGAGCGCCGTAAAGCCGCCGGGTGCGACATTGAGGTAATAGGAAAGGATTAGTCCAGCCAAAATATCGATTAGGCTGAATACAATCGAGAAGATTAGCGTGGTTTTGAAGCCCTTTTCAAGCTGCAGCGCGGTTGCCACCGGCAGGGTGATCATCGAGCTAAGCACCAGCATGCCGACAATGCGGATGGAAACCGAAATCGCGGAGGCCACAAGGATGAAAAAGACGTAGTTGATTAAGCCCGTCCTTACGCCAGCGACTCGGGCGGCCTCCTCGTCATAGGCGATGTAGACCATCTGATGGTATAGCAGCACCAGCGCCAGTACGGAAACCGCGCTCAAGAGGATGACCATAAGCATGTCGGAAAGTGTGACCGTGAGAATGCTACCGAACAGGAACGCATCGGCGTTGGTGTGCAGTTTGCCGGAGCTGATGACCGTGATTGCCACGCCGACACTGAGAGCGAGGACAATGGACAAAATCAGATCGGTATATTTTTTAAAATACCGCCTTAAAAATTCAATCAGTGCACCGCTTATTGCTGTGAACACAAAAGCACCCAGCACGGGGTTCTGCCCGCAAAGCAAGCCGATGGTCACGCCCGCCAACGAGGCATGGGAGAGCGTGTCGCCAATCATCGCATAGCGCCGCAGCACCAAGAAGACGCCGATGCAGGGGCAGAGGATGGAGATAAACAGTGAGATGATGAAGGCGTTTTGCATAAAGCCGAATTCAAACATTCCCGCCACTCCTTCCCAGATATTCCTCGGCGTATTTCTGCGGTGTGCAGAAGTGACCGTTGCCACCGTGTAAGTGGAAGATCGCGGTGGAGTTTGAGACTGCCGCAGCCAGATTGTGCTCGACGGATACAATGGTGATGCCCCTCTCGCTGTTTAGGCGCTTTATGAGGGCGTAAATCTCGCGCTGGCTCTCCGCGTCCACTCCGGCTGAAGGCTCGTCCAGTAAAATCAGCTCAGGATTGCCCATCAGCGCGCGGGCGATCAGGGCCTTCTGCTGTTGCCCGCCGGAGAGACTGCTCATAAGGGCGTCGGCGCGGTCTTCAAGGCCGACTTGACGAAGGCTTTCGGTCACGGTGCGCCTGTCTTTTACCCCCAGCAGTCGCCGGTAGGAGTTGAGCATCTCCCAGACAGTGATCGGAAAACCAGAGCCCGCAGCCTCGCTTTTCTGCGGAACATAGCCCATCCGTTTCGCCGCGCGGACGAGACTGCCCCGTGTTGGTTTGAGAAAGCCGAGCATTAGTTTGATTAATGTGGATTTTCCGCAGCCGTTCTCACCGACCACGGAGACATATTCGCCGTCTTTTATTTCCAGCGTCAGTCCGTTTAAGACAAAGGGCGCGGTGCCGGTATAGGAGAACGCGAGAGCTTCGGCTCGTATCATGGAATCGCCGTCCAATCAATCCAAATTGCCCTGAAAGGCGGGATTTACCTTGACAAATCCGCACCGGACGAGCTATCATCTATTATATGCAAATGGGAATCATTTGCAAGTAAAACTTCAGAGGATGATTTTCCGTGTATAAGAAATTGCTTGCCCTTACCCTTTGCCTTGCAGTACTGTCTGGGCTTGCCGCCTGCGGGAGCGCGGGAGGGGACGAGGAGGACGGAGGGCGGCTACGTGTGTCTGTCACCTTCAACGCGCTTAATGAATTTGTGTTAGCGGTGGGGGGCGATCGGGTCGCCGTTTCCACCATCATCCCAGAGGGCATGGAACCGCATGACTTCGAGCCAAAGGCGCGCGACCTTGCCGACCTGCGCGAGGCACAGGTATTTGTCCACAATGGGCTAGGGCTAACGCCTTGGGCGGAGGAGGCGGCATCAGCCGCGGGCAACGACGGGCTGCTTGTAATCGACGCTTCAGTGGGTATCGACCTCATCCCCAGCGGTGTGGGCGGTGAGAGCGATCCACACATCTGGCTGAGTCTAAAATGTGCGCAGGTCGAGGCCGCGAATATTCGCGATGCACTGATTGCGGTTGACCCTGAAAATAGAGCATATTACGAACAAAACTGCGCGGACTTCATAGCGCAGCTTCAGACTCTGTATGATGAGTATTATGCGAAATTTGCTCCAGCCGAACGGAAACTGCTCGTGACCGGCCACGCGGCCTTCGCCTATTTTTGCCGCGACTTCGGGCTGACCCAGATGAGCGTTAGGGGCGTTTTTGACGAGGGCGAGCCGAGCGCAAAGCAGCTTGCGGAGCTTGTGACCTTCTGCCGAGAAAACAGCGTTAAGGTTGTCTTTGCTGAGGAACTGGGTAGTCCGGAAATTTCGCGGACTTTGGCAGACGAGGCGGGGGCGCAGATTGAGACCATCTATACCATCGAGGGTGCGGAGAACGGCCGATCCTATCTTGAACGCATGGCTGCGAATCTTGAGAGGATTTATTCCAGCGTTTCGGATTAAAATAGGGGCGGCAGAGCTTTCTGCCGCCCCTTGATATATGTTAAGGAAGTGGACGCACTGTCGGGCTTACGGCCTCAAGGCTGCCCAATCAACTCCATCGACGCCTTGCCCGACAGATAAGATATTTCGAGGGCGAGGACACAAACTCGGTTCCAGGCGCTGTCAATCTCTGCCGCGTTTTTCTCCGCGCCGTTGACGGCGGAATACTTCGCCGCCAGCAGCTCAAGCGCACGGCGCTTTTCCCCGTCGTCCACGACCAGGCTTATGCTGCCGAAGGCGATCGCGCTTGCGTACAGAGTTGTCAGCTTTTCTGGAACCACGTCGTCACGTGCGACGACGCAAAAGCTCGCTTTGTCGTTCCGTGTTAGGGCGTCCAGCTTGTGCCCGGAAGGTGCGCAGTGGAAATAGAGTCTGCCATCAGCGTAGACATAGCTGATGGGGACGGCGTAGGGAT
This sequence comes from uncultured Oscillospiraceae bacterium, assembly GCA_964424175.1. Taxonomy (GTDB): domain Bacteria; phylum Bacillota; class Clostridia; order Oscillospirales; family Oscillospiraceae; genus UBA2658. The sequence goes on from CAYRIA010000004.1 coordinate 12,177, forward strand.
AGCCCTCGTCGCCGGCAAGCGCCAGCACGCCGTAAGAGCCGTTTTTCAGGATTTCAGCAGCCGTTGCCTGAGGCAGCGCCTGGTTTTCTCTTCGCATTTTACGAAACATGTCCGTTCCTCTTTTTTCTCTGGTTTTCGCCCGAGCGGAAGAAGGAGAGGGCACCGGTCCTCAGATGCTCTCAACAAACTCTTTGATAAAATACAGGGCGACGCCGAACGTGCCCGCGTGCTTCATATAGCGACACATGCGGATATAGTCCGCGTTCGCCTCAAAGGGGTTGAGTTCCGCTGCCAGCTCTTTTAACTCGGGCAGCCAGGGGTCAATGAACTGCGTAAGTTGTCCGCCGATCACGATGTCGCAGTCGAGGGACATGCGGATGTTGTTCAGGCCGATCGCCAGATGAATGAGCACATCCTTCCAGATCGCCTCGTATTCAGTATTTTGATTATGGAGCCCCTCGAAAAATTGCTCGACTGTGATTCCCAGATCCACGCTGATGCGACCCGTGGACACATAGGCCTCCAGACAACCAAATTTGCCGCACTTGCATTGCCGTCCGTTCGGCTCTACGCACATGTGGCCAAACTCTCCGCTACGCTGGTTGATGCCAAAATAGGGGGCGCCGTTGAGGAGCACTGCACCCCCAACTCCGCTTTCAAGAAACAGATAGGCCATGTTGCTCTGCTCGGGGGAGGCAAACCACTCGGCGTAGCCGGCGCTGTTAGCGTCGTTTGAGACGTAGCTCGGATACTTCAGATAGGCCGTAATATTGTTTAGACTGATGTTCTTTAGGTGCAACGTCGGCGACAGAGAGATGACACACTTTTCGATGTCCAGTACCCCCGGCAGGGTTATGCCCACGCCCAATAGCTTGCTCCGGCTCAGACCGAACTCATCGAGAAAGAGCTCAAGCTCATCGGCCAACAGGCGGCCGACGTCGTCCACCTCGTTCATCGTGAGCTTTTGGGTCTTTTTATGGGCGATCTCCTGCATCCGCAGATTAACGGCAAGGAAGTTAAGTCCGGCGTCTGTGATTGAGACGCCGACAGCGAAATAGGCGTTTTCGGCGATGGTTAGGCGCATGGCCCTGCGCCCGCCGGTCGATTGGTACGTACCGTCGCGCCGGACAAGGCCGGCTTCAATCAATTCGGTCAGATTCTGATGCACCGTGGGCAGGCTCAGAGAAAGGTCGGAGGCAATTTCGAGCTTGGAACGGGCGCCCTCGGAAAAGAAGAGATACTGATAGATGCTGTTTCTGGTCTGTCTGCGGCGCTCTGTAATTGTCCCTTCAAGTTTGGACATGGACTTTTTCACCTGACTTTTATAAATGTTCTTTATATATGAGGTCTATGATAAACATGCCACGCCGAATTGTCAATTGCTCTGGCGGACGATTTGACGGATTTTTGCCGAAAGAAGCACGCCCGCATATATTCGTGTGGGATATCCTGACATTCACGCTTGAAAAAGGGGGAACCAAGCGTTTATGCAAGATCTTTCATCAAAAAATATTTGTGTAAATTTGTGTAAAGTTCCTAAAATGGACAAACCGCCAAAAATCGGTTGACTTCTAAGGATGAGGATTGTATTATTATTACAAGAACTTTTGTAAACAAATTTTACAAAAGAATTTTATGTAAGACGTAAGCAAAGGTTGTACTTCAATCATTTTTAGGAGGAAAAAAATGAAAAAAGTCATTGCACTGGTTCTTGTTCTTTCACTGGCACTTGTTCTGGTTGCCTGCGGAACAACTGCTCCTGCGGAGTCCGAAGAGCCCGCTCCCGCAGAGTCCAATGAGCCTGCCGTCACCGAAGGCGGCAAGATCGGCATCGCAATGCCCACCAAGTCCCTTGAGCGCTGGAACCGTGACGGTTCTTTCTTGAAGAAGGAATTTGAAGACAAAGGCTATGAGGTTGAGCTTGTTTATTCCGACAACAACGTCGATAAGCAGGTGAGCGACATTGAGAACCTGATCGCCGACAAGGTCGACATCCTCGTGATCGCGGCAATCGACGGCGAGGCTCTCTCCACTGTCCTGCAGACCGCTACTGACAGCAGCATTCCCGTCATCTCCTATGACCGTCTGATCATGAACACCGACGCAATCGCTTACTACGTATCCTTTGATAACTACACCGTCGGTAAGCTGCAGGGTCAGTATGTCATTGATACCCTAGGCCTCAAGGTGGACGACACCTCTAAGACCTACAACATCGAGTTCACAGCCGGTGATCCCGCCGACAACAACGCGGGTTTCTTCTTCAACGGTGCGTTTGACACCCTTAAGCCCTACATCGACGCTGGTATCCTGAAGATCCCCTCCGGCCAGATGAAGTTCGAGGAAGTTGCGACTGCAAGTTGGAAGACCGAGAATGCCCTCAACCGTATGCAGAACATCCTCGCTTCCTACTATGCAGACGGCACACAGCTTGACATCGCCCTTTGCTCCAACGACTCCACTGCTCTGGGCGTCACCCAGGCCATCGGCTCCGACTATAAGGGCAGCAACACCGTCATCATCACCGGTCAGGACGGCGACGAAGCAAACCTCGCCAACCTCGTAGACGGAAAGCAGTCCATGACGGTTTACAAGGCCGTGGCAAACGAAGCGGTTGTCACCGTTGACCTCGCCATCGCCATCCTCAAGGGCGAGACCCCCGATGCGGGCCTCATCACCTCTGCCGGCTGGACCTTCGATTGCACTTATGACACCGAGTCCTACAACAACAATAAGAAGGCTGTTCCCTCTTATCTGCTCGTTCCGCTGATCGTGACCAAGGACAACCTCCAGAAAGAGCTTGTCGATACCGGTTACTACACCATGGGCACCGATGGATATCCCAAGGCTGTCGGCTAAACTCGAAAACAAAAAACAGCCCAAACATTACAAGGCATAAAAATGGGCGGGGCTCCGGCCCCGCCCATTTTCCAACTTCCGGTATGGCTCCGAGAGAGACATATGCATAAGGGGGCATTCTTTTGGCAGATCATATTCTGAAAATGACCAATATCACAAAGCTCTATCCCGGCGTCCGCGCGCTGGACAACGTCAACCTTGCGGTTGACCGCGGAGAAATCCACGCTATTGTCGGTGAAAATGGCGCGGGGAAATCGACGCTGATGAACGTTCTGAGCGGAACCATTCCCAGCGGCGAATATGAAGGAACGATTCTCTATGACGGACGCAACTGCCACTTCAAAAACGTGCGCGACAGCGAGAAGCTGGGCATTGTCATCATCCATCAGGAGCTTGCGTTGATCCCGGAGCTTTCCATCGGCGAGAATATGTTTCTCGGAAACGAGCGGAAGGGGCGTTTCGGCATCAACTGGGACGAAACCTTCAGCCAAGCGGCGAAGCACTTAAAGCGTGTTGGCCTCAAAGACTCACCGACGACGCTCATTAAGGACATCGGCACCGGCAAGCAGCAGCTCGTTGAGATTGCAAAGGCTCTCTCAAAGGACGTTAAGCTCCTCATTCTGGACGAGCCGACCTCCTCCCTAAATGCGGAGGATTCAAAGATGCTGCTGGATATGCTGATCGAATTTAAAAAGCAAGGGATGACCTCCATCATCATCTCCCACAAGCTCTCGGAGGTGGCCTATGCCGCCGACAAGATCACCGTCATGCGTGACGGTGCGACCATCGAGACGATCGACAACGCCGACCACAGCATCGACGAGGACCGCATCATCCGCGGTATGGTCGGGCGCGAGTTGACAGACCGTTATCCTGCGCGTGAGCACGAAATCAGCGAAGAGGTTGGCTTAGAGGTAATTGATTGGTGCGTCAACCACCCAATTTATACTGAAAAGCGCGTCGTTAACCACGTGTCCTTCAAGGTGCACAAGGGCGAAATCGTCGGGTTATCAGGTCTTCAGGGTGCGGGACGCACGGAGCTGGCTCGTTCGATTTTCGGCAAGAGCTACGGTACTGCAATCACCGGCACCCTCAAGATTGCCGGCCGTGAGGTCAAGCTCAAAAACGAGCGAGAGGCCATCGAGGCGGGTATTGCCTACGTGACAGAAGACCGCAAGGTCAACGGCCTTGTGCTGATCGATTCCTTAGCGCGCAATAGCACCCTCGCAAGGCTTGAAAAGGTCTGCAGTCGAGGTGGTATTATTGACGTCAACAAGGAAAACTGCGTCGCCGAGGATTACCGAGAGAAGCTGCGGATTAAAACGCCCACTGTCCAACAGATGGTGAACAACCTCTCCGGTGGAAACCAGCAGAAGGTACTGCTGTCGAAGTGGATGTTTGCTGATCCAGACGTGCTGATCCTCGATGAGCCGACGCGTGGCATCGACGTCGGCGCGAAATACGAGATTTATACCATTATGAACGACTTGGTTGCTCAGGGAAAATCCGTTGTAATGATCTCCTCGGAACTGCCGGAGCTGCTGGGCATGTGCGACCGCATCTATGTTATGAACGAGGGCGAGATGGTCGGTGAAATGCGCGCGGCGGAGGCTACACAGGAGAAAATCATGAGCGCGATCCTTAAGTCCGATAAGCGGAATGAGGGACACGAGAACAAGGGAGCGTAGAAAAATGAAAGCATCGGCATTTGTAAAAAAATATACCATGACGATCGCCCTTGTTGTGGTGTTCGTCTTCTTCGCCATTCTGACGGAGGGCAGGTTGCTTTATGCGCAGAACGTCTCAAACCTGCTGCTGCAAAACGCCTATGTTCTTGTCATGGCCTGCGGTATGCTGCTGTGCATCCTCACGGGCGGCAACGTCGACCTTTCAATCGGTGCGACCCTATGCCTCGTTGCAGCCATAGCCGCCCAGCTTATGAGCAAGTTCGGGGTAAACGCCTATGTGACCATAGCCGTCTGTATGAGCGTTGCCATTGCAATTGGTGCTTGGCAGGGCTTCTGGATTGGCTACGTGCACATCCCACCCTTTATTGCCACGCTGGCAGGCATGTTCCTATTTCGTGGTCTGGGGCGCGTCCTGCTCGGCTCTAAAACCGTTCCTATCAGCGACGAGAGTTTTCTGAGCATGTTCTCCTCGTACATCAGCGTTCCCGGTATTGACAAGGATGGCGTGTACTGGTCGGCACTGATTGTGGGAATTGTGGTGGCCGTGGGGCTGGTGGTGCTGACCTTTGTCAGCCGCTCTAAAAAGGCCAGAAATGGCTATGCCATGAAATCTGCTGCTGCCGATTATGGGCAGATCCTCGTCATTGACGCCCTAATCATTGCGTATACCTGGCAGCTTGCCCACTATAAGGGCATTCCCGTCATGTTGCTGTGGATCTTGGTTGTGGTACTACTGTATGCCTTCATCACCGCCAAGACCGCATTTGGCCGCTACTTCTATGCCGTGGGCGGCAATGAAAAGGCGACGAAGCTCTCCGGCATTGACACCAAGAAGGTCTATTTTTGGGCATACTGCTCGATGAGCATTCTTGCTGGCTTCTCAGGCCTGTTGGTGGCGGCACGCATCGGCTCCGTCAACGGCGACACCGGCATGTCCTACGAGATGGACGCCATTGGCTCCTGCTTCATCGGCGGCGCCTCGGCCTACGGCGGCTCTGGCACAGTTTCCGGTGTCATCATCGGCGCGATCCTGCTGGGCGTTATCAACCAGGGAATGTCTATTTTCGGATTGGATAACAACTGGCAGTATGTCGTCAAGGGTACCGTTCTGCTCATCGCCGTTATCTTTGACGTCGTATCCAACAAGAAAACCGGCAAGGCATAAGTCGGACGATATCATCCGTACCCGCCCAGGAGGAAAACACTATGCTTTATATTGGAATCGACCTAGGCACCTCGGCGGTCAAGCTCCTGCTGATGGATGGCGCGGGAGTCATCAAGAAAATAGTCTCCCGCGTATATCCGCTGGCTTTTCCGCACCCGGGCTGGTCGGAACAGAATCCTGAGGACTGGTTGCATGAAACCATCGCTGGTATCCGCGAGCTGACAGCGGACTGTGACAAGTCTCAAATCGCCGGCGTCGGCGCGGGCGGGCAGATGCACGGTCTGGTCGTGCTCGACCGAAATGACAGAGTTCTGCGCCCGGCTATCCTCTGGAATGACGGACGTACTGCGGAGGAAACTGCGTGGCTCAATAGCACCATCGGTCATGAGAAGCTCTCGGCACTCACGGCGAATATCGCCTTTGCGGGCTTCACCGCACCCAAGCTCCTCTGGATGCGAAAGCATGAGCCGGAGCTTTTTGCCCGGATCGATAAAATCATGCTGCCCAAAGACTATATCAATTACATGCTCTCCGGCGTGCACTGCACGGACTATTCGGATGCCTCCGGAATGCTGTTGCTTGACGTGAAAAACAAGTGCTGGAGTGCGGAAATGCTGGCAATATGTGGCGTTTCGGAAGGGCAGATGCCCAAGCTCTTTGAAAGCTATGAGGCCGTCGGCACGCTCAAGCCGGAGATAGCCGAGGCTCTAGGCCTACCGCAAAGCGTGAAGATTGTAGCAGGCGCAGGGGACAACGCAGCCGCCGCTGTCGGCACCGCCACGGTGGGGGACGGGATGTGCAATATCTCTCTCGGCACCAGTGGCACCATTTTCATCGCAAGCGATAGCTTTGGCGTCGACAAGAATAACGCCCTGCATGCCTTCGTTCATGCGGACGGGAGTTACCACCTCATGGGCGTGATGCTCTCCGCCGCCTCCTGCAACAAGTGGTGGCTGGAGGATATTCTAAAAACTGAGGACTATGCCGGAGAACTGGCCACCATAACAAAGGACATGCTTGGACGCGGCGGGCTTTACTTCCTGCCCTACCTGATGGGTGAACGCTCGCCCCACAATGATTCAGACGCCCGCGGCGCCTTCGTCGGCCTGTCGCTGGACACGACCCGTGCCGAAATGACCCTCGCGGCACTTGAGGGCGTTGCCTTTGGCATTCGCGACTCGCTGGAAGTGGCGCGCGCGCTCGGCATCGATGTCAGGCGCAGCAAGATCTGCGGCGGCGGCGCGAAAAGCCCTCTGTGGAAGGAGATTATTGCCAGCGTCCTGAACCTTGAGCTGGACAGCCTTGAAACCGAGGAAGGCCCCGGCTATGGCGGGGCGATCCTTGCGGCAGTCGCCTGCGGGGAATACGCTTCCGTGCGCGAGGCAGCGTCGAAGCTGGTCAAGGTCACTTCGGTCACAAAGCCCAATCCTGCGCTTGCCGAACGCTATGAAAACTGCTATACTGTTTTCAAAAACATCTATCCCGCGCTCAGGCCGGTCTATCGCCTGCTCGGGGAGACCAGGAAATGAGGCTGAGAAATCGGATGAAAGAGAAAAAACAGCTTGACCCCATACCGACCGGCAGGGCGCTGACCGGCTTTGTTCTTCGTCTTTTGGTGTCGGGCTATCTCGTGTATCTGGCCTGGAACATCCTCACCGGCGCTCTGAAGGGTGAGAGCACGATCCCCCTCTGGGCGAGCTGGCTAATCTTTGCATTCTTTGTCGGAGCGGCGCTGACCTTCTGCGTGATTGCGTGGAAGCAATACCGCCAGCTTAAAAAGGCTGCGGAGCTTCCGGCTGAAACTGACAGCGAAAAGGACACAGATGACTCCGAATAAGACGCGGCGCGCTTTCGCCGCACACCCCCATTCTCCGGGAGCTTCCGACAGTTTCCGACCAGGAGAATGGGGGTTTCGCAAAGCAGACAAGGAGGAAAAGCGTATGCCATCCGGTTTTTCTGATACGCTCAGGCAGATTTATGCCGACTATTTGAACGAGCTTGCAGACTTCAGGGCCAAGCTCAAACCGACCGACGGGCTTTTGGGCTTTGGCAAGGGTGTAAAGGACGCGCCCTGTCATGCAGAATTTGCGGACAGGCTTGAGAGTGCGCTTGCGACCTTTGCCAACGGTGTTCCCTCCTCTGCGGAAGTTGCCGAGGTTCTTGGTTTTGTTTATGATGCGCCGCAAGCGCACGAGGAAACATCTTCGGTCTATTTTATGCTGATCGCCGTCCACGGCCTGACGGAGGGGCTTGTTCGCTTCCTCACGCCGGAGGATGCCTCGGCGCTCTACGCGCGCTATGTGAAGCAGTATCCGAAGCACAGGCGGCTACCAACTCAGGTTCGGCTCGTCGAAACGCTGCGCGTGCAGGCTGGCGGCGCAGGGCACAAGCGAGGGTTTATGGGACGAAAAAAGGATGGCCGTTAAAGCTAGCACGGAAAAACGTTGTGGGGGATCGCATTATGATTAATAAATCAGCTTATGGAACGACCAAGACAGGGGAGGCCGTCAGCGCCTATCGGCTCACAAACCGCCTCGGTGCGAGTGCAGTCCTCCTCGATTACGGTTGTACCGTCCAGTCGCTCTGCGTGCCGGATAAAACCGGTGTCCTGACTGATGTCGTCTTGGGTTTTGAAACGGTCAGCGAATACGAGGCGCACGACGCCTATCTCGGTGCGCTGATTGGCCGATTTGCCAACCGCATCGGCGGTGGCGAACTCACACTGAACGGCAGACGCTATGAACTAGCAAAAAACGATGGCGAAAATCACCTGCATGGGGGACTTCGCGGCTTCGACAAGTTTGTTTGGAATGCTGAAATTGCGGGCGATGCGCTCGTGTTTCGCCGACTTTCGCCCGACGGTGAGGAAAACTACCCTGGAAATCTCAGCCTGCAGGTCACCTATACATTAACGGAGGATAATGCCCTTCGCATTGTTTACGAGGCGGAGACGGATGCGGATACGCTCGTGAGTCTCACTAACCACAGCTATTTCCGGCTCGGTGGTGCGGACGTGCTCGGCCACGAGCTGCAGGTCTTTGCCGACGCCTATACGGAAAACGACGCAAGTTGTCTGCCGACGGGCAGAATCCTGCCGGTGGCGGGTACACCCTTTGATTTTCGCACACCCAAAGCTATTGGACGGGACATTGCCGCCGACGACGAGCAGCTTCTCCGCGGCAGGGGGTATGACCACAATTATGTGCTCTCGGATACGGCTGTACTAAAGCGCGCGGCGGTGCTCTTCTGCGCGGAATCCGGGATCAGAATGACCGTGTTCACGACCCTGCCCGGTATGCAGGTCTACAGCGCAAACATGCTCGGCGCGCGCCCGGGAAAGTCGGGCAGGCCACTTTTTCCTCGGGGAGCGGTCTGCTTGGAGACACAAATGTTTCCAAACGCGCCCGCGCAACCGCACTTTCCGAGCGCGGTGCTGAAAAAGGGTGAGCACCTCCGGACGGAGACGGTCTATCACTTCGATACGCTTGGATAGATTTGCATGAAGAGGGCTGTTGGGGCACCCCTTCACATTATTCGTATATTTTAGCTATGAATGATTGCAAATTTTGGTGATTGACGATATAGTAAGGTAAACGGAAATCATTTTTGCGAGGGTGGACTATGGAAATATTACGGGCAAAAAAAGGTTTTATCTGCGATATGGACGGTGTGATCTACCACGGTAACCGCCTGCTCCCCGGCGTTAAGGAATTTGTGGACTGGCTTTACCGCGAGAAAAAGGAATTCCTGTTCCTGACCAACGCCAGCAGCCGCACGCCCGGCGAGCTCCGGCAGAAATTGCAGCGCATGGGGCTGGAAGTTGACGAGCGCCATTTTTACACCAGCGCGCTGGCGACGGCGAAGTTTCTTTCCAAGCAAAGCCCCGGCTGTAGTGCTTATGTCATCGGCGACCACGGCCTTTTCAACGCCCTGCACGACGCGGGCATTATGATTAACGACGTCAACCCCGACTACGTGGTGATCGGCGAGACGGTGAACTATAACTTCGACGGCATCTCACGCGCAATGCACCATGTGATGAACGGCGCAAAGCTCATTGGTACAAACACCGACCTTACCGGCCCGGCGGAGGACGGCATGATCCCCGCCTGCCGAGCGCTGGTCGCACCTGTGGAACTTACGACGGGCGTGAGCGCCTATTACGTGGGCAAGCCGAACCCCCTGATGATGCGCACGGGCCTGAAAATGCTGGGCATTCACTCAGACGAAGCAGTGATGATCGGCGACAGGATGGACACGGACATCATCGCCGGCATAGAAAGCGGTCTGGACACGGTGCTTGTGCTCTCCGGTGTCACCACACGCGAGGAAATTAAGCGCTATCCCTACCGCCCCAGACTTGTGCTCGACGGAGTGGGAGACATCCCTGCGCTTTAAACCTTTTCCGAGCCGCTTTATCATAAGAAAGTGTGCAGGCGTAAGCCTGCACACTTTTTGTATCAGTTGTTCTAGACGGGGTAAAAAGAATTGGTGCTTTGAGGTCTGTGGATTCCGACTGCATCTGCATTGAACACGGAAAAGGAAACTCGTGTTCTGCGATATGGGGAGTTAGGTAGCCGCGCTGGAAGCTGCGGCAGAATCCGCCATCGCGCAGTCGATGGCGAGCACAACCGCCAGCGCAGGCAACTCGAGGCCGGGGTCGGCAATCTCCAGCGCGTAGCTGTCACCCCAGCTCATCCACTGCTTGTGGATCTGCACGATGGGGCGGCTGTTTTCCGAGATATCGTAATTGTGTGCCCAGAAGTCGCCGCTGACCTCCCAGCCGAGGCCCTCGACCACATAGCGCTGCTTGAAAAAGCTCAATTTCTGTACAATTTGTGCCACCTTCAGCCCATCTAGATAGATGGAAAAGCGGGGCGTAAAGGCGAATGCCTTCTGGTGAATATAGACGCGCTCGCGGCCGCTCAGATCGCAGACATGCAGCTTTTTCCCAAGGGAAAACAGCTCGCCCTTCACAAAATACTTGTCCTGACCGGACTCATCCTTGACGGTGAAGCGGTCTGTCCATGAAAAGACCTTCTGACGCATAAAGAGCTTCATTGCAGTTTCCTCCATTGTTGTTACTGTCACGCGGAGTTTAGCCGGCAAATTGGCTGTTGTAAAGCTCGGCGTAAAGCCCGCCCTGTTTAAGCAGGCCTTCGTGCCTGCCCTGCTCAACGATTCTGCCGTCTCGCATGACAAGGATGAGATCCGCCTCTTGGATGGTGGAGAGCCTGTGCGCGACGATAAAGCTCGTGCGCCCTTCCATAAGCCGGGCGAAGGCCGCCTGGATTTTCAGCTCCGTGCGTGTGTCGATCGAGGAGGTGGCCTCGTCGAGGATCAGCATGGGCGGACAGCAGAGCATGACCCGCGCGATGCACAAAAGCTGCTTTTGCCCGAGAGAGAGGCCCTCTCCCTCCTCGCTGACAGGTGTGTCATAGCCCTGCGGAAGGCGTCGGATGAAGCTGTGGGCGTGGGCGGCCTTGGCGGCGGCGATGATCTCCTCGTTTGTTGCCTCAGGTCTGCCGAAGGCGATGTTCTCGCGCACTGTGCCGGTCTTTAGCCAGGTGTCCTGTAATACCATTCCGAAGCCGCCGCGCAGGCTGGCGCGGGTCACATCCCGGATATCCTGCCCATCCACACGGATACAGCCGCTGTCTACGTCATAGAAACGCATTAGGAGATTGATGACCGTGGTTTTGCCGCAGCCCGTCGGCCCGACGAGGGCAATGCGTTGCCCGAGCTTGACCGCGAGGTTAAGGTCTAGGATCAGCGGCTTTTCGGGCACATAGGAAAAATCCACATTCTCCAAGCTGATGTTTCCGGCAATGCCCCTGAGCACTGCGGCGTCGGCGGCCTCCAGAGGCTGTGGTGGCTCCTCAATCAGAGCAAAGACCCGCTCGGCGCTGGCCATCGCGTTTTGCAGCTCCGTGACGACGCCGGAAATCTCATTAAAGGGCTTGGTGTACTGGTTGGCATAGCTCAAAAGGCTAGCCAACTGGCCGACCGTGAACAGCCCGCCGCTGGCAAGGCAACTCAGCGCCCCGGTCAGCCCCACACCGGCGTAGACCAGGCCGTTGACAAAGCGTGTGGCGGGCTGGGAAATGGCGGCGGTGAAGGTCGCGTCCGTATAGGCCGTTTCCAGCCGTGCGCTGATCTCGTCGAACTGATCCAGCGCCTCGACCCCGTGGGAAAAAGTCTGCACGAGCTTCTGGTTTCCGATCAGTTCATCGATCAGAACGGTTTGTTCTGCGCGGATTTCGGAATGCAGGCAGAAAAAACGGAAGCTGCGCCGGGCGATTATGCGTGCCAAAAGTAGTGAAAGGGGCGTCAGAATCACGACCACTAGAGCGATTTTCCAGTTGATGACCAGCATGATCAGCAGGGTGCCGAGGATGGTCACGAATCCGGTGAAAAGCTGGGCAAAGCCCAGCAACAGACCGTCCGCAAGCTGGTCGGCGTCGGTGATCACCCGACCGACAAGCTCGCCTTGGGCATGTGCGTCGAGATACTTGAGGGGCAAGACTTCGATTTTGGCAAAGGCCTCGTTGCGCAGGTCGCGCACGAGCTGGAAGCTGATACGGTTGTTGACTACGGTCATCACCCATTGTAGCAGGGCTGAGCCTACTGCGAGCAACAGCATGCGCAACAGGAGCTGTACAATGTCCCCGAAGTCAACCTGCCCCGGTGCGACAATAAGATCGATTGCCCGGCCGACCAGAATCGGCACATAGAGCGTCAGCGCAACGGAAAAGACGGCAAGCAGCAGCGAGAGCACGAGCAGGCGGCGGTAGCGCTTTAAGCGCAGCAGCAGCTTCCGCAGCGTGCTTTTTTGGGACTTTGGCTGGTTCATAAGATCGCATCCTCCTTTCGGAACTGGGATTCAACGATCTCGCGGTATACTGCGCAGCTTCGCATCAGCTCCTCCGCTGTGCCGAGACCGACAAGCGCACCGTCGTCCAAAACGAGGATACGATCGGCCTGCTGTACAACCGAGGCGCGCTGAGAGACGATAAAGACTGTGGGCCGGTTTTCCAGCCTGCGCAAGGCCCTGCGCAGACGCGCGTCCGTGGCCTGATCTAACGCCGAGGAGCTGTCGTCCAGAATCAGGATGTCGGGGCGGCGGACTAAGGCGCGCGCGATGGTGAAGCGCTGGCGCTGCCCGCCGGAGAGATTGCGGCCACCCTGCTCGATTTTGAACGCAAGTCCGCCCTTGCCCTCGGCGACATCCCGCGCCTGCGCGGTTTCAAGCGCGGCATAAATCTCCGCATCGCTTGCGCCGCGCTTACCCCACTGCAGATTCTCACGGAGGCTGCCCCGAAACAGCACGGCCTTCTGTGGCACGAATCCGATTTTCCTGCGCAGGGTTTCCAGCGGATAGTCGCGCACATTGACTCCACAAACCAGAATCTCGCCGACCGTGGTGTCGTAAAAGCGGGGAATGAGGCCGACGAGCGAGGATTTGCCCGCGCCCGTACCGCCGATCACACCAATGATCTCCCCGCACCGGACGCTGAAATCCAGCCCTGTCAGGGCGGTTTCACCTGCGCCTTGATAGCGGAGGCTGACCCCGCGGAACTCCACCATTGGTGCATCCGGGTCCTCCGGCGGTGCTTTCTCTAGCGCGTCCGGTGCGGGGACTAGCGCAAACACCGCCTGTATCCGGTTTCCGCAGGCCGCGGCGCGGGAGAGCGTGATGATGAGGTTTGCCAGCTTAATCAGCTCGACCAAGATTTGTGACATGTAGTTATACAGCGCAACGACCGCGCCCTGCGTAATCAGCCCTGCCTCTACCCGGAGCGCTCCCGTCCAGACCAGCACAGCGACGGCAAGGTTAATCAGCAAGAAGGTGACGGGATTGAGCAGGGCGGAAATGTGCCCGGCCCTCTTCTGTGTGCGCGTGAGCAGCTCATTGCGCCTCGTGAATTCACGCAGCTCTGCTTCCTCGCGGCGGAAGGCGCGAATGACGCGGACGCCGGAGAGATTCTCCCGTGTGTGGCCGAGAACGCCGTCTAGCCGCGTCTGAACGCGCTTATACAGCGGCAGACACAGGAGCATGACGCCGAGGATGAAGCCCGCGAGCAGAGGGATTGCAACGGCGAAGATCAGCGCTGCCCGAGCGTCGATGATAAAGGCCATGAGCATAGCACCGAACACGACAAAGGGGGAGCGTAACAGAAGGCGCAGAGCGAGATTGACGCCCGTCTGCAGCTGGTTGACGTCACTGGTCATCCGGGTAATGAGGCTGGCGGTGCCAAGCCTGTCGAGCTCGGAAAAGGCCAGGCTTTGGATGTGCGCAAACAGCGCGCGCCGCAGCTTCGTGGCGAAGCCCGCGGCGGCGCGTGCCGCATAATATTGCGCGGTAACGGCACTGACAAGGCCGACAAGCCCCAGCCCAACCAGCAGCAGAAACATGCGGAGGATATAGGCTGTGTCCGCATGGCCGATACCGCGGTCGATGACCGCAGCCACCACCAGCGGGACGAGCAGCTCAAAAACGACCTCCAGCAGTTTAAACAGCGGCCCTAGGACGCATTCTTTTTTGTAATCATTTAAATAAACCAGCAGCTTTTTCAAGGTCTGCCTCCGACTGGTGCGATTTGCCGACGCGGAAAGTGGCGACAGTTCATTTTTAGAGCATGAACTATAGTATAGCACGAATATCGCTCTTTGCCGACGCAATTGCAAAAAACTACGCTTGCGAAATAAAATCCGCTTGACTTTCCCGCACCGCGGCCTATAGTAAAATCAGCGAAAGGTAGGTTTGATCTATGTACGATGGGCTGAACATCAGAATGGCCGCAGAGACGGACGCGGAAACGCTCCTGGAAATCTATGCTCCCTATGTGAAAAACACCGCGATCAGTTTTGAATATGAAGTCCCGACGGCCGAGGAATTTGCCCGGCGCATCAGGGAGACCCTGCGGCGCTATCCCTACCTCGTCGCTGTGGAAGACGGGTGTATCATCGGGTACGCCTATGCCTCAACATTTAAGCCGCGTCCGGCCTATGATCACGCGGTGGAGATGACCATCTATATGCGGCAGGGATGCCGGGGTAGGGGTGTGGGTAAAAAGCTGTATCTGGCGCTGGAGGAGCTTCTACACCGACAGAACGTGCTCAACCTAAACGCTTGCATTGCCTACACGGTGGAGAAGAATACGCACCTCGACAACGCCAGTGCTGCCTTTCACGCGCACCTTGGCTATACAAAGGCTGCCCATTTTACGAAATGCGGCTATAAGTTCGATACATGGTATGATGTAATCTGGATGGAAAAGCTGCTGGAGGGGCATACGGAAGGTGCTGAGTCTTTCATCCCGATCACCGAGATTCTGGAACGCGCACAGGTCAGAGCTTGAGCGCGCAGGGGACAGAATCCTCGCACCGGACAAAAAACAAGCACTCCCACCGTCTGCACCGTGCAGACGGTGGGAGCTTTTTCTGTTTTGTGCGGTTTAGTCCAGCTCGAAGGCACCGGTATAGAGCTGATAGTATTTACCCTTTTCTGCAATGAGCTGCTCATGGTTGCCTCGCTCGATGATGCGTCCGTGCTCCAGCACCATGATGACGTCGGCATTGCGCACGGTGGAGAGTCTGTGTGCGATGACAAACACCGTCCTGCCCTCCATCAGTGCGTCCATGCCACGCTGGACGATGGCCTCTGTGCGTGTGTCGATGGAAGATGTTGCCTCATCCAGAATCATTACCGGTGGGTCGGCCACGGCGGCGCGGGCGATGGAAAGGAGCTGCCGCTGACCCTGTGAAAGGCCGCTTCCATCGCCTTCAAGTACGGTGTCGTATCCCTGTGGGAGCATCCGGATAAACTCATGGGCGTTTACGAGCTTGGCGGCGTCGATGCATTGCGCGTCCGTTGCGTCGAGCTTGCCGTAGCGGATGTTGTCCAGCACTGTGCCGGTGAACAGGTTCACGTCCTGAAGAACGACGCCCAGTGAACGCCGCAGGTCAGGTTTTCTGATCTTATTGATGTTGATGTCGTCGTAACGGATTTTTCCGTCGGCGATGTCGTAGAAGCGGTTGATGAGGTTCGTGATGGTGGTTTTACCCGCGCCGGTCGCGCCCACCAGCGCAACCTTCTGTCCGGGCTCGGCATAGAGCGTGATGTTGTGCAGGACAAGATTGTCCTCCTCATAGCCGAAGTCCACGTCGTAAAAGCGAATTTCACCGCGAAGCGGCGTCAGAGTCACGCTGCCGTCGTTGTGGGGATGCTTCCACGCCCAGCATTCTGTCCGCTCCGGACACTCGGTGAACGCGTCCTCGACGTATTTAGCGTTGACGAGGGCGACATAGCCATCGTCCCCCTCAGACGGCTCATCCATTAGCTCGAAGATGCGTGAGGCGCCGGCGAGGGCTAGCACCACCATGTTGAACTGCATGGAAATTTGACCGATGGGGTTGACGAAGCTGCGCGAGAGGAGGATGAAGGAGGAAATTGCACCGATGGTCAGGGGCTGCAGGCCGGTCAGAGTGAGGTTCGGAATCCCCGCGACACCCGCTGCTCCGCCGATGACGGCCAGCAGCACATAGAGGATGAAGCCCATATTCATGATAACCGGCATGGTAATGTTGCCGTATTTATTTGCCTCCGCTGCGCTGTGACGCAGGACTTCGTTTTTCTGCCAAAAAGCGGCCTCGGCCTTTTCTTCGTGGCAAAAGACCTTAATGACCTTCTGCCCGTTAATCATCTCCTCGATATAGCCGTTGACCTCGCCCAGGGACTTCTGTTGCCGGACAAAATAGCTTGCGCTCCGGCCGACAAGCCAACGGATGATCCGCATCAGCAGGAGGGAAAACAGCACAACAATGACCGAGAGACTGACGCTTAGGTAGAGCATCGCCGCAAAAGCCGCGGTACAGGAAAAGATTGACGATAACATCTGCGGCAGGCTCTGAGAGATAGCCTGGCGCAGGGTGTCGGTGTCGTTGGTGTAGCGACTCATCACATCGCCGTGGGCGTGGGTATCGAAATAGCGAATGGGGAGGGTCTGCATGTGGGAGAACAGCTCATCACGGATCTTTTTCAGCGTGCCCTGCTCGATGATTACCATTAGCCGGTTGTAGAGCAGGGTCGAAAGCGCGCCTGCGGCATAGATGCAGCCCATAAGCGCGAGCGCCCGTACAAGGCCGGAAAGCTCCGGCGAAGATTGCCCCAAAAGCGGGAGGATATAGTTGTCGATCAGAACCCGCAAGAACAGGGAGCCCGCCGCGCCCGCAGCCGCGCTGACGAGGATACAGACGACGACCAGCGCCATCTGCAGCCTGTAGGCAGACATGTAGCCGAGTAGCCGATTGATCGTTCCGGGCTTAAAGCGCGGGGCGGGTGGCCTGCCCTGCTTGGCGAAGGGCTTTTTCTCAGTGTTAGCCATTGAGCACGCCCCCTTTGCTTTGGGATTCATAAACCTCACGGTAAATGTCGCTGCGTTCCAGCAGCTCGTCGTGCTTGCCAACGGCAGCGATCCTGCCGTCGTCCAGCACAATAATCTTGTCTGCGTCAGCGACGGAGGAGACACGCTGCGCGATGATGAGCTTTGTCGTGTCGGGAATATCCTTCTTAAATCCCTGACGGATTAGCTCGTCGGTCTTGGTGTCTACGGCACTTGTAGAGTCGTCAAGAATCAGGATTTTGGGCTTTTTCAGCAGAGCCCGGGCGATACAAAGCCGTTGCTTTTGGCCGCCGGAGACGTTTGCGCCGCCCTGCTCAATATAGCTGTCGTATTGCTGTGGAAACTCACGAATGAAGCCATCCGCCTGCGCAAGCTGACAGGCGTGCTCCAGTTCCTCGTCCGTAGCCTGTTCGTTGCCCCAGCGTAGATTCTCCTTGATCGTGCCCGAAAACAGCACGTTTTTCTGTAGAACCATCGCTACCTGGTCGCGCAGAGCAGACAGGTCGTAGTCCCGTACGTCCACACCTCCGACGGAGACGCTGCCCTCCGTCACGTCATAAAGCCGCGGGATGAGTTGCACGAGGCTCGATTTGGCTGAGCCTGTGCCGCCGAGGATGCCCACAGTTTCGCCCGAGGCGATGGAGAGATTGATCCGGTCGAGCACCGGCTTTCCGCTGGTTTTGGAGTAGCTGAAGCACACATCTTGAAAGGTAATGGAGCCGTTCTGTACGGTTAGGACTGGGTTTTTTCTGTTTTTCAGGTCGCTCTCCTCAGTCAGAACCTCGACGATGCGCTCTGCCGAGGCACGGGAGATGATAATCATCGTGAATACCATCGAGAGCATCATCAGACTCATCAAAATTTGGATAGTGTAAGTGATCAGGCTTGTCAGCTCGCCGGTGGAGAGGCCTTGAACGGGGTCGTTGCCGCTTGCCAGCACCTCCTTTGCACCGAACCAGGAGAGCAGGAGGATACACGTATAAATGCAAAACTGCATCAGAGGCATGTTAAAGGCAAGGCGCTTGGCTGCCCGGGAAAAATCACGGAAAATCCTCTGCGAGATTTCCGCAAACTTCTCCTCCTCGTGCGCCTCGCGGTTATAGGATTTGACCACACGGATACCAAGGAGGTTTTCCTGAACCACATTATTGAGACGGTCATATGTTCTAAAAACCTTTACAAATAGCGGATGCACATTCGTGATGATCAGCCACAGCGCGACGCCCAGCACAGGGATCGCGGCGACGAAGACCAGGGAAAGGCGGCTGTCTATCCTGAAGGCGAAGATGAGCGCAAAGATAATCATCATCGGCGCGCGCACACCCATGCGGACAATCATCTGATAGGCGTTCTGCACGTTTGTGACGTCCGTGGTCAGCCGTGTGATGAGACTCGCAGTGGAAAAGCGGTCGATGTTGGAGAAGGAAAAGCCTTGAACGTTGTGGAAAATGTCGTGACGCAGATTGGCCGCAAAGCCCGCCGAGGCATAGGCGGCATGCCGCCCCGCGAGCAGTCCCGTCCAGAGCGAGAGCATCGCACAGACAATCAGTGCCAGCCCGAATTTCAGAATAACCGATATGCTGCCTTCGCTGATACCATAATCGATCAGATAGGCCATCAGCGTGGGAATACCGATTTCCAGAATGGATTCAATCGTCACGTAAACAGGCGAGAGGATGCTGTCTCTCCTGTATTCCCGAACGCTGGCCAAAAGCGTATTTATCATACTGATTCTCCTTGCTTCTATCTCAATCGCCGCAGAAGCGGCGGATTAATCTAAGAGGTTTGCCCGCATGCGCATCAGGTAGCCGTGTAGGGCCTTCAGCTCCTCGTCCGAAAAGCCTCGGGTTATGGTTTGCTCCATGCGCTCGGCATCCTCGCGCATCAGCCCCTGAATTTTCAGCGCTTCCTCCGTGAGGACAATGCGCTTTAAGCGCGCGTCCTGCGCGACAGACTGTTTTTCAATCAAGCCCTTCTGTTCCATGAGCTTGAGCACCTTCGAGGCCGTGGAGCGGGCGATATTGAAATGCGTCTCGATATCCTTCTGATAAATGTTCCTCCCCGCGTTCTCTGCAAGATAGTGGACGATCAGCTTGTTGTTGCCGGTGGCGTTTCGGATTTCTTTGCTATGCGTGGAAAACTCAAAATAGCGCCGGATCGCGTTCGTCAGCGCCCTCAGTTCCATACCGATGCGTATCGTTTCCATTCCTGTGTCCTTTCGGTCTGCACATTCGAACAAACTGTTAGACATCGAACAGTTTGCCATAGAACATTATAACACCGCCCGCCCACTTGTCAATACTGCAGGGAGCGCCTGCTCTCCGAAACAGACGAGAAAAATAAAAAAGCGTGCCAAAATATGGCACGCTAATCTGAACGCGAAACTATCTACGGAAACAATCACTGCAATAAATAGGGCGGTCATTGCGGGGCTCAAAGGGGACTTTGCACGGACGTCCGCAATCCGAGCAAACGGCGTCGAACATCTGGCGGTCGTTGGTGTTGCGTCCACGGGTGTTGTCTTTGCGGGCATCGCGGCAGGATCTGCAACGCTGGGGCTCGTTGGTAAAGCCCTTTTCTGCAAAGAACTCCTGATCCTTTACAGTAAAGGCAAACTCCTGGCCACAGTCCTTGCATGTGATTGTCTTGTCTTTGAACATGAAATACCTCTTTTAAATTAGTTCCCCTAGTCAGGTGACAATAGTATTATACGTCGGATAAAGAGATTCGTCAACGAGGAAATGAAGAGATTATATGTTGATAACAGCTCGCTGAATACAAAATATTGCTTAATGCAAAAATCGATGAGCTGTGAGGCATAAAAAGAAGATTCGGATCGCGGTATGGCAAGCGCAAGATGCAAAGTTATAGGCACTGTTGCCGAGGAAATTTATTGAAAAGGCTTATCGCCGTTGAGATGAAGTCTGCCAATAAAGCGGCGCAGCGGCTTTACACAAGATCTTTTGCGGAAAATGGAAGATGTTATCCCATGCCCCCTTGATCGGACGTGTAATGATAACAGGGATAAAAAGCAAGGGAAGGTTTTAACCATCCCTTGCCGATTGATATTTGCTATTAGTACCTTGGAGGAATCGGCGGTCCTGGTGGCCCAGGGGGACGAGGCGGCCTAGGGGGCGGCCCGGGTGGACGTGGAAATCCCGGAGGGCGGGGCGGAGGCGGTGGGCCAGGCGGTCGCGGAGGGCCGTATCGCCGGCAAGGTGACCACCAAGGGAATATATAGCATAGAGGGTTTCTGCGTCTCAAAACAGTAACACCTCCTTCCATGCCACATTGTATGCACGGTATGGCACGGTTGGGAAAACAGGACTGTGCCCACGGCAAAACCCCGGCATAAAAAGGCTCCGCTTTATTCAGAGGAGACAGCGCATTATTCGAGACTAATCATACTTGTACACGATATTGCCATCGATAATGGTATATAGGCAGTTAGTTGGTATTTCTAATGGGTTACCACTAAAAATTGCTAAATCAGCATCTTTTCCAACCTCAATACTTCCCACCCTTGAGGAGACGTTGCAAATCTCGGCAGCGTTGATTGTTATGGCTTTTAAGGCTTCATCCATTCCTAGCCCTTCTTTAGCCGCGATACCTGCACAAATTGGTAGGCATTGAATAATCGTAACAGGATGATCAGTAGTAATTGCTACTTTAACCCCGGCTTTGCATAGAATTCCGGGAGTTTTGAAGTCCATATACTGAACCTCGGTTTTATTTCTTGATGCCAGACTTGGACCGATAATTGCCGGATATCCCGATTCTTTTATCCTTTCTGAAATCAGATGTCCTTCCGTACAATGATCCAGAGTAAGATTTAAGTTAAACATTTTTGCAATACGGATAGCCGTCTGTATATCATCAGCCCTGTGCACGTGGGCTTTCAATGGGATTTCTTTTTTGAATACAGGTATCCAGCATTCTTTACGAAAATCCTCCTTAAAACCATTCCCGCTTTCTATTGCTTCTTTCTTTTTGTCAATATACTGCTTTACCCCAAGCAGTTCCTCTCTAAGCATTGCGCCAATAGTCATTCTGGAGGACGGCATCATGTTGTTGTTTCCGTAATTGGTTTTTGGGTTTTCACCGAATGCAATCTTCATGGCTGCCGGCTCTAGAATCACCATATCATCTATGCTTCTGCCGTTTGTCTTAATGAATGCGAACTGTCCCCCGACTACATTGGAGCTGCCAGGCCCAACCATGACGGAGGCAATCCCTGTTTTGATTGCATTGTGGAAGGCAGAATCCATAGGGTTTATCGCGTCGATTGCCTTGATATATGGGGTTAAGGGCTCGGTGGTTTCGTTGGAGCTATCGCCGATCTGACCCTTTTTCTCCTCAAAAATTCCTATATGACTATGTGCGTCAATAAGACCCGGTAATGTCCATGTTCCTGCGGCATCAATAACTATATTGTCGTTGTTTTCCGTGATATCAATGCACTCAGCTACTTTTTTTATTTTTTTATCACGGATGAGAATACAGCCGGAATCATAGTTTTTTTCAGACATTGTAATTATTTTTGAGTTAATAATTAGTATTTTTATCACCCTTCAATCTTTTATATGAATAGAGTTCCCGTAACGAGAAATAATAGTCAAGAAAGGGGTGATAAACAATGCCGGAAAACAGAAATGATAATCGAAATAAGAACAACCGAAACAACGAAAACAACCGAAACAACGACAACACCCGTAATAACGACAATAATCGCAATAATGATAATAAC
>CAYRIA010000005.1:0-31431 GCA_964424175.1 uncultured Oscillospiraceae bacterium
GCGCTGGAAAACGGCGAGAGTGCCTGCGTGCGCGCGCTCGTTGCCACGGAGCCGGTGCTCAGCCGCGTGCGGCAGGGCATGGAACTGGTCAAGTTGCGCGTCGCAGACGACAGCGGCTCACTTGACTTGACTTATTTCAATCAGAGCTACATACGCCTTCAGCTTAAAAAGGGACAAAGCTATGTTTTTTTCGGCAGGGTCACGGTTGAGGGCGGCCGCCGCACCATGGTCAACCCCGTCTTTGAGGCCGAAGGTTGGCCAAATGCCGTCACGGGCCGGCTCGTGCCCGTCTACCGTCTGACTGCCGGGCTTTCACAGAAAATGATGCTGGCTGCGGTGCGCGGGGGGCTGGACGCATGTGCGGATAATGTACCGGACGCTCTGCCCACCGCCGTTGCAGAGGCGGCCCAGCTCTGCAAGGCGGCCTTCGCCTTTGAGAACATTCACTTTCCCAGCAATTTTGAGGCACTGGCACTAGCTCGTCGTCGTCTGGTCTTTGAGGAGCTGTTTGTACTCTCTTGCGCGCTTGGTTCGTTCAAACGAACAAGGGCGAAGAAAAGCGGTTTGATTGTCTCTACCCCCAGGCTAGAGGGCTTTTATGCCAGGCTCCCCTTCGTCTTAACGAGTGCCCAGAAGCGCGCAATCAGCGAATGTGCACGGGACATGGCCTCAGGCGGGGCGATGAGCCGCCTGATCCAGGGTGACGTAGGCAGCGGTAAAACGATCGTTGCTGCAGCTTGCGTCTGGTGCGCATTCGAGGGTGGCCTGCAGAGCGCCTTCATGGCGCCTACAGAGATTCTCGCAAACCAGCACTATCAGACCATCTCTGCTCTGCTTGCTCCCTATGGCATCAAGGTTGTAAAGCTCACGGGGGCATTAACCGCAAAACAAAGGCGCGAGACGCTAGCCCAAATCGCCGACGGGGAGGCTGGGCTTGTCATCGGCACGCATGCGCTTTTAAGCGAGGACGTCACCTTTCATAAGCTCGCCCTCGTCGTGACTGACGAGCAGCATCGATTCGGTGTCGGCCAGCGAGCAGCGCTGATCGACAAGGGCGAAAGCCCGCATACCCTCGTTATGTCTGCAACGCCCATCCCACGCACCCTTGCGTTGATTATTTACGGAGACCTCGACGTCTCCCTGATCGATGAGCTGCCGCCAGGTCGCCAGAAAGTGGACACCTTCACCGTTAGTGAAGACATGCGCTCGCGCATCTATGCCTTTATGAAAAAACAGATTCAGGCTGGACGGCAGGTCTTTGTCGTCTGCCCCGCAATTGACGAAAGTGAAATGCGTCCGCAGGAACTAAAAAACGCCAAAGAATATTCCGAATTGCTGCAAAATAGCGTCTTTCCCGAATTACGTGTCGGCTGTATCCACGGAAAACTAAAGCCCACAGAAAAGGACGCAACGATGGCACGCTTTGTGGCGGGAGAGATCGATATTCTTGTGGCGACGACGGTGATTGAGGTTGGTGTTGACGTACCGAACGCCTCTTTAATGGTCGTTGAGAATGCTGAGCGCTTTGGCCTGAGCCAGCTTCACCAGCTTCGCGGCCGCGTCGGGCGCGGAGCGCATAAAAGCTACTGTGTGCTCTTTTCCGATACCGAAAATGAGCTATCCAAGGCCCGACTCAAGGCCATGGCGGAGACAAATGACGGCTTCAAGCTTTCCGAGGAGGATTTGAAGCTCCGTGGCCCCGGAGACTTTTTCGGTGCGCGTCAGCACGGTCTGCCGGACATGCGTATAGCCGACCTTGGGATGGACATGCGGGTGCTCTCCGAGGCACAGGAGTCTGCCCAGTGCCTATTGAAAGCCGATCCGGAGCTACGCGCACCCGAAAACGCGCGCCTAAAAGTCCGTATCGACCAACTGTTCGAGATTAACGGCTCCGCCTTCAACTGATTAAGCAACCGAATTGCACGCGGAAAAACACTCCTCTACACACTTCGACAGAATAGCACGGCTAATTTGTCCACCCTGCCGCATATACTTACCTAAACCAATTGGGTAAGGGGGCAGACAGCCGGTGGTGAAAAGGAAGCTGATGCGGGACACGGTTTTATTGACCAGCTCAACGCTTCTCATGCGCTGTATTGCGCTAATCTTTCAAATGTGGCTGGTTTCGCGTATCGGCGCTGCCGGTGTCGGGCTTTACGGGCTTGTCGGCTCGGTCGGCTTTCTCGCAGCGACTGTCGCAATCTCCGGCGTGCGCTTCGCCTCGACGCGGCTGATCTCAGAGGAACTGGGATTAGAGCGTGCGGGCGGCGTCGGACGGGCGATGCGCATTTGTCTGGCCTACAGCCTGTTTTTTGGCCTATCCTCCGCGCTGATCCTCTGGCTCTGCGCAGAGCCAATCGGCTTCCTTTGGGTTGGCGATGCACGAACTGTACTCTCCTTACGCATCCTCTCCCTAAGTCTGCCCTTTATCTCCCTCTCTTCGGTGATTTACGGTTATTTTACGGCAAGTGGACGCATTTTCAAAGCTGCTGCTGTGCAGGTATTAGAGCAGCTTATCCGCATAGCGCTTGTCGTCGTCTTTCTTAGCTACGCAAAGAGTGGCGACCTTGAGCGAAGCTGCGCGGCAGTATCCGCAGGCAGCAGCTGTGCTGAGCTATGCTCTTTTCTGATGATGCTCGCCATTTTCCTTTATGACCGGGGGAAATATGGCAAACGGGCAGAACCTTCCCCCCGGCTTCCAACACGGATGCTCAGCATCGCTGTGCCGTTGGCGCTCTCTGCCTATGCCAGAAGCGCACTTTCGACAGTAGAGCAGCTTCTTGTCCCGCGCGG
Organism: uncultured Oscillospiraceae bacterium; assembly: GCA_964424175.1. Classification (GTDB taxonomy): domain Bacteria; phylum Bacillota; class Clostridia; order Oscillospirales; family Oscillospiraceae; genus UBA2658. The sequence continues at coordinate 2,794 of CAYRIA010000005.1, forward strand.
TCTGAAGCTGGCGGGCTACACGGCCAACGGCGCTCTGGCGGGCTACGGTACGATCCAGGGCATGGTATTCCCGATCATTTTCTTCCCCTCCTGCATCATCACCGCCCTGTCCGAGCTAATTGTGCCGGAGCTGACCTCCGCGCAGGTATCGGGGAAAAAAGAACGAATCTCAGACACAGTATCACTTCTGATGCGTAAATCTCTCGGCTTTTCTCTTTTGATCGGCCTTTTTCTGTTCATCCTCTCCGAAACGCTGGGCAAGGCAATCTATAAGAGCGAGGAGGCGGGCTATTACCTGCGCATCTTCGCCTTCCTTGTACCTATCATGTATATGGACATGGTTACGGACGGCTGCTTAAAGGGGCTTGGCCAGCAGCTCTGGTCGATGGGCTTTAACATTGCCGATGCCCTGCTCGGCGTTGTCCTCGTGTATACCCTGCTGCCGCAGTTTGCGCTCCGCGGCTATATCGCCATCATCTTCTTTGAGGAAATCTTCAATTTCTCCCTTAGTCTTTGGCGGCTCAGTCACGTGACGAATCTGCGACTGTTTCCTGCAAAAAAGCGTAAAAAAACCCAAAACAGTCTGTGTTAGGCTGCTTTGGGCAATAATTTGTAGAGTATTACTTATAGAGCACGACGAATTCTTCCAACGTAAGCCCATTTTCCATGATGTAGACCGCCGCCTCCTGCCCCACATAGCGGAAATGCCAGGGTTCGAACATCACCCCTGTCAGCTCCGTCTTGTCTTGTGGATAGCGCAGGATGAAGCCGTATTCTGCGCAATGTGCTGCCATCCACTGGGACAGCGCCGTGTCCGCAAGCGTTTCGTTCATGTAGTCGTAGTACTGGTCTACCAAGTCGCAGGCAAGGCCAAGCTGGTGCTCACTCGTGCCGGGATAAGCCACGATAGTTTTGGCTTTTTCCACCGCCGCCTCCTGGCTACCCATGGAATACAGGTATTCGCCAGCCTTCTTGTCAAAGAGGTATTTTTGCGTGTTATAGGCGCGATATGAAGATGTTATGTAAACTTTAAGTCCCTCTGCCCGTGCGCCCGCGATAAAGTCCTTCAATGCGTCTGCCGCACGGACGTCGAAAAATTGCCCATCACCGATTGCGGCCAGCTCCGGCGCATAATCTGCGGCGAGCAAATTCTCACCATTGACGAGCGTATACTGCCAGTCGCTGATCTCGATATCCGGTCTGTCTTCGAAAGGCTCTGGCGTCGGTGACGGAGTCGGCGGAAGCGTTTGGCTAGGCGCAGGCGAAGGCGCCTCCATCACGGTTGGTGAGGGCGAGGGTGTCAGACGCTCGGGGGTGAGCCTTCTTCCGGCCACGAGGGCTCCTAGCAGGGCTATGAGCAGGATCAGAACCAGCAATCCAAATACTTTCCTTGGCATAAGAGACTCCATTCCAAAACGGCACCGCAGCCAGCGCAAATTTCCGCAGCTTATACGGGCACCCCACAAATTTCCAGAGTATTTTATCATATCTGCATGGTCTTGCCAATTACAGATAAGAAACAAAAAGGAGATTGCACCATAAAATTCTGCTCTCCCGTCTTCGCGGTCAAGGGCATTGCGCAGCAAGACGCTTCTATGAGGAGCTCCTCGGCTTGTAACTCGTTTCAGATCACGGTAAGAACTTAGTTTTGACTGCGGGCTATCCCTTCAGGAGAACTTTTCCCGGCTCACGCAACTTCCTGATGACACGATCCTCACGCAGTCAAACAACTCTGAACGATACTTTGAGAATCTGGTTTTACGGCTATCTTATAAAGCTGAAGGCTTATGCAGGCATTGCCCGCATAAGCCTTTTATAACATGAATCTAAGACTCAACCGAAGAGTCTACTAAGCGTTCTTCCCCTGCGGCTCCTTAAGACAGACCAGTGCCTTCTGGATGCGATGGTCGCCGATTTCGATGACCTTGATCACCAAGCCGTCCGTCTCAATCTCGAAGTTGCTGCCGTCTTCCGGAATCACGCCATGTGCGCCAAAAATCAGGCCGCCAAAGGTATCATATTCGTCATCCGGGAGCTGCACACCCAGCGCGGAGGAAACCTCCTCAAGCAACGCCGATCCGCGGATTTTCCAGGTCTTAGAGTCAATGCGCTCTATGTCCGGAACATCCTCGGGCGTCTCGTCTTCATCATCAAATTTACCGACGAGCTGTTCGACCAGATCGTTCATCGTCACGATGCCACTGACGCCGCCGTATTCATCCAGCACAATCGCCATCCGGTTGCGTGTGTATTTCATGTTGCGAAACAACACGTCCGCCTTGACGCTCTCCGGCACGAAATAGGCCGCGCGCACCGCTGCACGCAATACACTGTCGCGGCTCTTGTCATGGAGTCGAAAATAGTCTTTGGCGTTGAGCACGCCGACTACGTCATCCACACTTTCGTTGCAGACCGGATAGAGCGAGTGTCGGCTGTCGTGGATCGTCTCCTCCCACTGGGCCATGCTCTCATCCATCCACAGAAGAGAGACCTCTGTGCGGTGGGTGGCGACGTCCCCGGCAGTTAGGTCATCAAACTCAAAGACGTTTTGGATGAACTCTTTTTCCTCCTGATCAATGCCACCCTTCTCGCTGCTGACGTCGACCATCATGCGGATCTCCTCCTCGCTGACTTCGTCGTCCTCCGCGTTCGGGTCAATCCCGAATAGGCGCAGGATGCCGTTTGTCGAAGCAGTGAGCAACCATACAATGGGCGCAAAGATTCTTGCAATCAGGTCGATAAAGGCGGACATGGCCAGCGCGAGCTTCTCCGCCTTACGCATGGCGACCCGTTTTGGCACAAGCTCCCCGAAAACCAGTGTGAAGAAGGATAAAACAATGGTAATCAGAACGATGGCTAGGGTATCCAGCGTTTGTTCAGGAATCGCTACACCGATGTGCAGTAGCCAGGCCACTAGCCTGTCGGAGAAATTGTCCGCCGCGAAGGCGCTGCCCAGAAAGCCGGACAGGGTAATTGCGACCTGAATTGTCGCAAGAAAGCGTGCCGGCTGGCTGGTAAGCCGCGCTAGGCGGATCGCGCGCCTGTCTCCCGCCGCCGCCATCTTGGCCATTTTATTGTCGTTCATCGTAATTACGGCGATTTCCGCACAGGCGAAAACCGCATTAAGTGCGATGAGAAGGATTTGTAGTAAAAGTAATAAGGGTATGGAGCTTTCCAAAAAACATACCTCCCGGAATGTAAAACATGTGCGTAAATTTTGTGCCTGCAGGATACGCAGGACGGATATGTGCTTGTTTCATGAGTTAAAGCCCGACTGTCAGGGTATAAAAGGTAAAAAAAGCATAGCCTGCCGCTCCCGATGAGAGCTCAGGTTATGCTGGTATTTCGTTTATTATACAAAGGCGGATATGCTCCGTCGCTACTGTCGCCAGCGTCCATTCAAACAAAGGTCCTTTCTGCAATTAAACATCATTATAATCGCAAAGTGTTGCCCTGTCAATATCCATCCGCATTTTACGACCTGTTTGCGGCAGGGATCCTATTCCACAAGCTGTTCTTCGAGGTTATTATATTTCTCACTTAGGACAATGATGTCGATGCGGCGGTTTTTTGCCCGGCCCTCGGAGGTGCTGTTGTCCGCCACGGGCCTGTATTCCCCATAACCGACAGCAACGAGTTTTTCCGGTGAAAAGCCACATTCGTTGATGAATAGTTGTACGACGCTGGTTGCGCGGGCGGAAGAAAGCTCCCAGTTGGAGGGGTAGACGCTGGAATTAATCGGGACGGTATCCGTATGTCCCTCGATGCGGACATAGTTGTCCAAAGAGTTTATGAGCTCGGCCAGCTGAATAAGCGTTTCCTCGTTGGCCTGAATTTCCGCGCTCCCGGAATCAAACAGGATCGCATTATTCATGCGGATAACAAGGCCGCGCATGTCGATTGTCGTAGAAACAGAGCCGGACATGCCGCCTTCATGCAAACTCGCATCCACATCGGCCTTTAAATCCTCCAGCTTCCGCAGCTCATATTCGCCGAGAAAGTCCTTGAGTGTATCGTTCAGATCCACGACGATCGGGATTCCGCCCCCCACGTCGCCGGTGCCACCACCGGTGCCTGTGGCCATCGTGAGGACGTACCCTTCGGTCATCATCTGTCCAGCAAACTCCTGAGACATGTTTTCCGCCTTGGCCGCATCAACCTTACTGACTGCAAAAAGAACGATAAAGACCGCGAGCAGCAAGGTCATCAGATCCGAATAGGGCAATAACCAAGCCTCGCTCGCTTCCTCTTCATGTTGTGCATGTTTCTTTTTTCTTGACATCGTTAATCACCTTATTCCTGCTTAGCCTGCTGTGTGATTTTGTCCTGTTGCTTTTTCGGAAGCGTCGCAAGCAGCTTCTCCTTGAGCATGAACGGCGTGTCGCCCTTTTGAATAGAAAGGAGTCCGATAATAACCATGCGCTTGGTAGTGGCTTCCTTCTGGCTTTTGACGCGCAGCTTCTTGGCAAAGGGGTTCCAGAGCACGTAACCCGTGAATATGCCAAGGATGGTTGCGATAAACGCAGCAGCAATAGCTTCCGCCATAATCTCCGTGTTGTCAATTGAGGACATGGCTGAAATCAGGCCGAAAACCGCACCAAGAACGCCCAGTGTCGGCGCATATGTACCGGCCTGAGAGAAGATGCTTGCGTTCGTCTCATGGCGCTTTTCCATTGACTCGATCTCGGTTTCGAGAATCTCCTCAATGACTTCCTCTCCGGCACCGTCGACCACCAGGCGTATCCCCTTTTTGATGAAGGGGTCGGCGATTTCCTCAGAACGACTCTCCAGAGACAGCAACCCCTCCCGCCTTGCTGATTTTGACAAGTCGAAGAGCAAATCAATAATTTCAGCCTCGGAAAAGCTCTTCTGCTTTGTAAGGAGGATTTTGAACAAGGAGCCGACGTTCTTGATATTCTCTCCGGGAAAGGAGTTGAAAATAGTAGCAACCGTTCCGACAAATATAACTAGCAGCGCTGCCGGGTTTATAAAAACGTCAAAACTAATATGTTTGAAGTACATCGCGCCAATGACTGAGCCGATGCCCAAAATAGTTCCTATGATCGTCGTTAGCTCCATGCCCGCTCCTTATTTCTAATCGTATTTACATCTTACCTTATAGTAATTATATCATTTTTATTGATAATCTCAATGGCTCTGACAGGATTTTTCTGTCGGAAACCATCATTTATTGTCCATCTTACGACTTGAAGCGCAGCCTAGGGGGTTTAACTGCAAAAAGCCCGCCAAAGAGGCGGGCCTTTTTGCAGTTAAACCCTGGTTCTCACACGTGGCTTATTCCACTGTGACGCTCTTTGCAAGGTTGCGCGGCTTGTCGATGTCACAGCCACGGTAAAGCGCCATGTAATACGCGAAAAGCTGCAACGGCAGAACAGCTAGCGAGGGGAGGAGCACCTCGTGCGTATCCGGGATTGTAATCAGCTCGTCGATGGTAGAAGCAAGACGCTGCTTTAGCCCCTCAGTCGTGATCCCCATGACGTGCGCACCACGCGCCTTAACCTCCAGAGCATTGCTCACGGTTTTCTCGACCAGCCGTGCATAGCTGGCAACAGCTATCACCAGCGTGCCGTCCACAACCAGAGAGATCGTACCGTGTTTTAATTCGCCCGCGGCATAGGCCTCGGAATGGATGTAGGAAATCTCTTTGAGCTTGAGCGAGCCCTCTAGCGAGAGCGCGTAGTCGATGTTCCGTCCGATGAAGAACAAATCTTCGTTGTTGAAATGCTGATAGGCAAGATACTGGATGTTCGCCTTGTCGTTCAGAATCCGCAACATCTTTTCCGGAACGGTCTCAAGCTCTGAGAGGATGAGGGCATATTCCTTCTTATCCAGCGTTCCGCGACACTCCGCAATATATAAGGCAATTAGCACGGTGATTGCGAGCTGTGTACTGTAAGCCTTTGTCGTGGCAACCGCTATCTCCGGCCCCGCTTTGGTGTAAATCACATGGTCGGCAGCCTTGGCAATGGAGCTACCCTCAACGTTGACGATTGCCAGCGTCGTGGCACCGAGGCGTTTTGCCTCGACCTGGGCCTCAAGCGTATCCGCCGTCTCGCCCGACTGGCTAATGCAAATGACAAGCGTCCGTGCATCCACAATCGGATTGCAGTAGCGGAATTCGGAGGCGAGCACGACCTCCACCGGCACGCGCGCAAGTTTTTCAATGTTGTACTTGGCAATGACCCCAACGTGATAGGATGATCCGCAGGCAATGATAATGATTCGCTCTAAGCCGTTGATATACGCACAGTCAAGTACGGCGGAGAGATCTACGCGGCTGTTTTTGATGAAAGGCTCAATGGTGCGGCGCACGGCATCCGGCTGCTCCATAATCTCCTTAAACATGTAGTGCTCATAGCCGCCCTTGTCGGCAGCAGAAATATCCCAATCGACCAGGCATTTTTCTTTCTGGATCTCATCGAGAAAGGGTGTGAAGAAACGTATGCCCTCCTTTGAGACGAGGGCAAGCTCGTTGTCTTCGAGATAGGAGACGGTTTTCGTGTGGCTGACAATCGCCATCACATCGGAGGCGAAAAAGTTTTCCCCCTCGCCGTAGGCGACGATTAGCGGGGCGTGGCTTTTGACGGCCACCAGCGTATCCGGGTCGTCTGCACAAATCACACCGAGGGCGTAGCTGCCTTCCAGCTCACGAACAGCCTTCGCAACAGCCTCAAGAATATTGCCCTCATAGTAATAGTCAATCAACTGGGCGGCCACCTCGGTGTCCGTCTCGGACCGAAAAACCCTGCCACGGTTAATCAGCATCTCCTTTAGGGGAGCGAAGTTCTCAATGATGCCGTTATGGACAATTGCAATGCGCCCGTTTTCGCTGAGATGGGGGTGGGAATTGACATCTGAGGGTCTGCCGTGAGTCGCCCATCGGGTATGCCCAATACCGACATTGCCGCTTACCGTCGCGCCGTCGCTGCACTTCTCGCGGAGAACTGCGAGCCTTCCCATGGCCTTGACGACCTCGACCCCGTTTCCGTTGCCGCCTACTGCGACACCGGCGGAGTCATAGCCTCTGTATTCGAGCTTCTCCAGCCCATCCAAAAGGATCGGGGCAGCCTGATTGCCGCCGGTATATCCGACTATTCCGCACATATAAACCTCCTAAGCTGGCCAATACAAAACGTTTTCGCTTTATAGCACGCCGGCCACGCGGGCAACGGCTTCGCGCGTTTTTTCAGCGTTCCCAAAGCCCGTGAGCCGGATGAAACCCTCTCCCTCCGGACCGAAGCCCGCACCGGGCGTTGTTACAACATTCGCCTCGTTCAGAAGCTTGTCGAAGAAATCCCACGAGGGCATTCCATTCGGCGTCTTAATCCAGACATACGGGGAGTTGACCCCGCCGTAAACTGTCAGACCAACTTCCTTGAGGCCATTTCGAATGACCGCCGCGTTATTCATGTAGTAGTCAATGAGCGCGCGCGTTTCACCCTGTCCCTGCTCGGAGTAAACCGCCTCCGCGCCGCGCTGGACAATGTAGGACACGCCGTTGAACTTCGTTGACTGGCGGCGCATCCATAAGGCATTGAGGCTCTCGCCCCCGCGCACGAGCGCCTTTGGAATCGTCGTATAGCCGCAACGCGTGCCGGTGAAACCCGCGGTTTTGGAAAAGCTGCAAAACTCGACAGCGCAGGTCTCCGCGCCGTTGATTTCAAAAATCGAGCGCGGAAGGGAGGGGTCTGTGATGTATTCCCGATACGCTGCGTCAAAGAGGATCACAGCGCCGTTGCGGTTGGCATAATCGACCCAAATTTTAAGCTGTTCCTTCGACGCCGTTGCGCCTGTGGGATTGTTCGGGAAGCAGAGATAGATCAAGTCCGGTACGCGCACGGGTAGCTCGGGCATAAAACTGTTTCCCTCGTTACAGGGTAGGTAAACAATATTCGTCCAGCGTCTGCCGTCCCAATCTCCGGCACGCCCGGACATGGCGTTGGCGTCTACGTAGACGGGGTAGACCGGGTCGCAGACAGCCACCGTACAGTCCGCAGAGAAAATGTCACCGAAATTTCCACAGTCACTCTTGGCACCATCCGAGACGAAAATTTCGTCTGCGGATATCTGCGCGCCGAAAGGCGCGTAGTCGTGACGGACAATGGCCTCTCGCAGGAAGGCATAGCCCTCGTAGGGGCCGTAGCCCATGAAGGTCGCTGCGTTCCCCATTTCGTCGACCGCCTTATGCATCGCCGAAAGCACCGCCGCGCTAAGGGGCAACGTCACGTCGCCGATGCCGAGCTTAATCAGTCTTTTGTCGGGATTTGCGGCTGAAAACTCCGCTGTCCTCCTCCCGATTTCCGCAAACAGATAGCTGCCGGGGAGCTTCTGGTAATTTTCATTCATTTTCAGCATTGTGCTTCTCCTTGCCTGCGTTCCAAAAATTCAAAGATACAACTCGCCGTCAAAAACCGTGACCGCGGGACCTGTCATATATAGCTTATTTTTAGCTCTATCCCATTCAATGAACAACGTGCCGCCCAAAAGCTGCAGCCTCGCCGCGTCACCGGTGTGTCCATTCAGTGCAGCTGCAACAAAGGCGGCCGTCGCCCCAGTGCCACAGGCCAGCGTCTCACCGCTGCCCCGCTCCCAAACACGCATTTTCAGCGTGTTTTTATCGAGCACCTGTACAAACTCGGTGTTGACACGCTCCGGAAAAAGCGGATGATTTTCAAAGCGAGGGCCAAGTACCTTGAGATCCAGTGCATCCACATCCTCAACAAACAGTACTGCATGCGGGTTCCCGACCGAGAGGGCGGTAAGGAAGTATTCGTCGCTGCCAACAATCACCGAGCGGTTGATAAAATCCTTCCCATGCTCAGCGATGGGGATAAACTGCGGCCGGAATTCTGGTGTGCCCATATCCACGCGGACGCTTTCCACCCTGCCGTCCACCACGTTCAGATCCAGGGTTTTTAGTCCGGCCTCTGTCTCGATCGTAAGGCACGTCTTATCCGTAAGCCCCTTGTCATAGACATATTTTCCGACGCAGCGGATGCCGTTTCCACACATCTGCGCACGACTGCCATCCGCGTTATACATATCCATCTTAAAATCTGCGGTTTCAGATGGGCAAATGCAAATCAGCCCGTCGCTGCCGATGCCAAAATTGCGGTTCGAGACGCGAACGGCCAGCGCGGCAGGATCTGCAAGCTCCTCAGCGAGACAGTTGAGATAAACATAGTCGTTGCCGCAGCCGTGCATTTTGGTAAATTTCATGGAATCACCTCCGGACAAACAGGCCGCCTCATATTTTCCACTTCCGTGGCAATCCTAAGCTGCAGGAGGCGGGTATAATGGGAATCATATTCTTTCGTACTTTAATCATATATGTTGCGCTGCTCTTCGCGATGCGCCTGATGGGCAAGCGCCAACTCGGCGAGCTGGAACTTTCCGAGCTCGTAATCACCGTGCTTATCTCTGATATTGCCGCGCATCCCTTGCAGGACATCGGCATCCCGCTGATGAACGGTGTGTTGCCGATTGCAATTTTGTTCTGCTGCGAACTCATTATCGCCGGCGTCATCGTCAAGAGCAGCAAAGCCAAGGAGTTCCTCTGCGGAAAGCCCAGCCTGCTAATTGTCGACGGCGTCATCGACCAGAAGGAGATGAAAAAAAACCGCGTTTCGCTGGATGAACTGGCTGAGGTGCTGCGCGGCCAGAGCGTGCTGGACATCAGCCTCATTAAGTACGCCATTCTGGAAACGGACGGACGGGTCAACGTCTTCCTGTTTCCCGCGGAAAGACCCGCAACTGCGCGCCAAGTCGGCGCGCAGACAGCGGATAACGGCTACCCCATGCTCCTCATAAACAACGGAAAGATCGTTCAAAAAAACCTTGAGCTCTGTGGTAAGGATACCACTTGGCTGGAGCGGGAGCTGCGAAAACACCATGTCAAAAGCGTAAAGGAGGTTTATCTGATGTCGATGAACACTGCGGAGCAGATCTACTTTGTTAGAATGGAGGGAAAGCTGTGAAGCGCGAGCTAATCGCGATTGTCCTGTTGCTGACGCTGCTGGTGCTCTCCCTGGCCAACGTACGCTATATCGAGGACAAAAGCGCGGATCTGATGGAGAACATCGATGCGGCGGAGTCTCTGCTGGAAAGCGGGGATACGCCAGGTGCAGAGAATGCCATTCGCAGCTCCCTCGATACTTGGCTCAGCTGGAAGTCCTATACCCACATCATGTTACGCCACACTGAGATCGATGCCATAACAGACGCCTATTACGAGCTGCTCGTCGGCGTCCAAAATGGGGGTGAAGCGCCAAGGGCGGCCTTTGGCGCGCTCCGGCAGAAGCTTCGCGACCTATCGGAAAAGGAGCGCGTTGGGGCAGGCACGCTGTTTTAGGAGCTGATAGCCGGGCTAGCTTTTCTTATCAATAAGTTTGGAAAGCTCCTCGAAGAAAGTGTTCACGTCCTTAAACTGGCGATAAACCGAAGCAAAGCGGACATAGGCGACCTCATCAACATCCTTGAGCCTCTGCATAACCTTTTCGCCGATCTCAGTCGTCGTGACCTCGCGCTCAAGAGCATTCTGAAGCTCCTGTTCGATCTCGTCCGTGATCTTCTCTAGCGACTGTATGGAAACCGGGCGCTTTTCGCATGCACGAAGCATGCCGTTCATTACCTTAATTTTGTCAAAGGTCTGTCGGCTGCTGTCACGCTTGACGACAACCAGCGGCAGACGCTCCATAATCTCATAGGTTGTAAAGCGCTTCTGGCAGGCCAAGCACTCGCGGCGGCGACGAATCGTCGCGCCCTCCTCGGCGGGACGCGAATCAATGACTTTACTCTCGGCATAGCCGCAAAAGGGACATTTCATAAGCGTTCTCCTCAAATCCGTTTTCCAGTATTCTAGCACACTTCTCGCCCATGCGCCACAAGTATTTGCATGTAGGACGCATTTTTGGCAGTATCTCCACCAGATATGGGGCTTGCCGAGGGGCCTTCCCGCGTGTTATCAAAGATAGCTACTCCGTTCCGGCCGGCTCACGCAGAAGGGCGAAGAGTGCCTCGCGGGCTATCAGAAGATTCAAAACCTCCAGGAATGCGTTCGTCGTTAGTTTGGCAGGCAGGCCAAGCCTTCTCTGCAGCGCCAGCCGCTTTTCCCCGCTGCCGCAGCTGCCGGTGAGGCCAAGTTCAAAAAGGTCAGCCTTTGTGATGGGCAGCTGCGGAGTTTGGGCCTCCCCTTCGCCAAAATCGACGCCCGCATTTCGCAGCGCTTCAATCAATGCTTCGGGGCGCATCCCTTCAACGCCGAGCTTGCCCTCCTTCGAAGGGGCACTTTTACGCCGCTCTTTTCCCTCAACGTCAGGGATGTAGGCGTGCTTTACGAAGCGTGGGTCAATCGCACCCTTGAGAAAATTGCGGATTACGAAGCCCGCGCCGTCGCTGTCCGTGAGTACAACAAGGCCGCGCGTCTCCGCCAGGCGGCGAAAAAGCGCCAGCTTCTCCTTATCCGAAAAAATCCCGAAGCCGCTTGTTTCCACGATGGTTCCGTCAACGAGCTGACTGAGCGTGTTTTTATCGTAGCGCCCCTCGACGACTATGACCTCCCTGACTTTGAGCATCGCTTATCCTCCCACGGCTATGCGCAACAACAGCGTTTTCAAAACATCACCATCGTCCTCTGAGGCGCTTTTCATGCGGTAATCGCTCTCCGCGCAAAGCTCAACTGCGTGCTTGAGCTGCTCTTTCGTAAAGCCGACTGCTGAGCGGAGCAGCTTGTCTGCAAGGAAGCTGTAGCCAAGGCCGCAGCTTTCCATCACAAACTCGCGGCCGAGCTTCTGCTCAAGAGCAACGCGTGCATTGTAAAGACGGCGCATCTGAAAGCCGATCATTGCAAGCAGCTTTATTGGATGCTCGCCGGACTGCAGAAGCTCGGCAAGCAGTTGAGCTGCGCGGTCATAATCACGCTCGGCGAGCCTGTCGGTCATTTCAAACACGCTCGCCTCTGGGATACGCTGGGCGGTTGCGTGGATATCCTCCGCCGTGACACGCGCACCCTTGGCATAACTTGCGATTTTTTCGATCTCTGGGATCAGGCGCGTCATCAGGCCGCCCGAGGTAAAGATCAGCTTTTCACACTCGGCACGCCCAATCTCTTTCCCCAGCGCCTGGAAACGCCGCGCAATCCAGTTTACGAGCAGACTTTGGGGCTGTGTGGTAAAAGCAATGGCCTCCCCCTGCTTCTTGACTGCCTTGACTATGGACAGACGTCCGTCCGGCTCCATACCGGAAGGCAGTAAAAGTACCAGCGTTGCGTATTCAGGGATGTCGGCAAGCAGCGATTTGAAGCGCTCCGCTTCGTCCTCCTTAAGCGCGTTGATTTCAAAATCGCGCAGCTCAATGAGCGTGCGCTCGCCCATGAAGGGCATGGCGTCCATGGCCTCTACAAGTTTTTGCAGACTCAGGCTCGTTCCGCCAAGCCGATGGTGATTAAAATCGGCGGCACCGTCGCCCAGGCATAGCTGTTTTAATTGCTCAAAATAACTCTCGCGCAGATAGTCCTCTGCACCCCAAAGCAGATAAAGCCGTCCCGGGCCCTTTTCCTTCAGTTCGCGTAGAACCGCGCCGTAGTCGGTCTTTTTTTCTGTCTTATCGCTTTTTGCCATGAAGCTATCCCCCTTCCGTAGGAATCCGGAGGCTGACATTCCCGGATATATCCGTCCTGTAAACCGTCATTCCTTCGACTTCAAATCGGGTAAGGGCTTCCTCCGTAGGATGCCCATAAGTATTGTAGCCGCAGGAGACAAAGGCATATTCCGCCTTCAGCACCGAAAGCAGCTCGGCAGAGCTAGCATTCTTTGAGCCGTGATGACCAGCGACGTAAAGCTCTGCGTCCGGCAGGGCGTGCGCAGCAAGAAATTCCGCCTCTTCGCTAAGCTCGGCATCGCCCGTGACCAGTGTCTCAAATCCGCCGATTCGTACGATATAGATTAGCGAGGGCGCACCAAGGTCAAACCCTCGGTAGATCGCAACAGAAAGTCCCTCCGCATCGATTTCAGTATCTTGATTTATTATGTAAACCTGTGTATCCTGTTCCTCCGCTAGCGCCAGCAAGGTCTCAAGACCTTCCTTTTCCTCCGGCCCCCCGGGAAGGATTAGTCGCTTAACCGCGACGCGGCTCATTAAGCGTTTAACGCCATTGACATGATCTGCGTCGAAATGAGTGAGCATCAGCAGATCTACGCTTCTCCGCCCCTGTCCCAGCAGGAAGCTCGCGGCCGTATCACCTGCATTTTGCAGCTTGCCTTTCCCGCCGCAGTCTATGAGCGCTGTCACCCGCTCTGCCGTGAACACCAGACTCTGCCCCTGCCCAACGTCAAGGGCAGTGACGCTGGCAAGCTTCTGCCCTGCCCGGATTTCAGATGCGAGGATCACGCTGCAGAGCGTAAGCACGCTCAGACAGACGGGTATGGCAGGCCAGAAGCCACTCTTGCGCCGGAAAATAAAGCCGAGCAAGAAAACGGCGTAAACCAATATGAGCCAATACGCGAAAAGCTTCCCCTGGGTATAGACCGCTGCATAGGGAACTTCGGCCGCTATCCGGACGGCGCCGATGATAAAGTAAGCAAACAGACTTGTCACCGCGCCGAAGAGCGTGCCAAGCGGTAGCCAGATCAATACAAGTGAACAGGCAATATAGCCCCCGATGAAGCAGACAGGAACAGTCCAAAACACGAGAACATTCACCAAAATGCCGATCAGAGAGACGTAACCAAAGTATAAGGCTGTAACCGGCACAGTGAAGACCATCGCGCCGACAGTGGCGGCGAAGGTGGCAAGGACACCATCCCGCAGTCTGGCGAGGGCTTTTTCCAGACCTTCCCCGCTTCGCTTTTTCCGCTGTGTTTTTCCGCGCATGGTTTCGTAAATGCGTGGAGTGACAAAGAGCATCCCAAGCATTGCCAAAAACGAAAGTTGGAGATTGATTGAGGCGCAGGCCGCAGGATTAACGAGCAGAATCAGCGCTAGTATGGCCGTCAGCGCTGTCACCACGTCGTTTTCACGGCGGAGCAGGGGCGCTAAAAGTACTGTTGTGGCCATAAAGGCCGACCGAAGGACAGAGGGCGCACCGCCTGCAAAGGAGACGAACAACCAGATGACCGGAATACTGACCAGCGCCGCCGTCCGCTTCCGACGAACAAGAAGGCTGATAAAGCCAACAAGGAAAGCAACATTCATTCCGGAAATCGCAACGACGTGCAGGATACCCGCCTCGCTCATAGCGGCATAGAGCTTTGTGTCCTGATACAGCAGTACCGTGTCTCCGGTCAGAAGCGCTGTCATTAGTGGGACGGTGTCCGCGGGAAAGACACGCTGCGCGCTCGACTTAACGGCCTGCGCAAGCGTCTTCGGAAAATAGAGGAAGGCATTCGGACTTTTGCCCAGTCGGGTCAGCTCATCGTCCAAATAGCAGAGAAGGTAGACATTCTCTGCGTTGTCCGCGCCGAAATCCAGACCATAGCGCTCATCCGCCGCTTTGAGCGTGACGGGTGCAGAAATCAGATCACCGGGTGAAAGCGCATCCAATTCGTTGCCGAAGGAGTACAACTCCGCGTAAAGCCGCGGCGTGTTCTCCCCTGTTAGCCGCACACGGACGGTTGCAAAATTCTCATAGAGCTTGGGATAGTCTGTTACGCGCGCCTCGATGCTCAGCTTTTCACCGGAAATCTCCCGCGCGGGCAGGGTCTTTTGCTGCAAGGAGACATAGGAGGCGGCAAAGCCGACCGCCACTGCAAGACAGACAAGCAACAGGCGTAGACGCACATCCCCTCTCAGCGGGACCGCACCCAGCGTGAGTAGAAGGCTCACCCCCGTGCAGGGCAGATAAAGTTCAGGTGGAATAAGGTAATACGCCAGAAACACAGCAGCCGAAAAGGCCATGGCGGCGGTCGCTAGCTTTCGCATTACCTGATCCCTCCCCTATGAAACGGCGGCGGGCATTCCTGCCCGCCGCCAGGCGTTTCTATTTACTTGCTTTTTTGAACACGGCAGATAGTGCCGTTATGGGTAAATATGAATCCCATGCACTGCCCGAAATGAGGACATTAGACCAGCGTCTCGCCGAGGGGCTTGCCCGCCAGCACATGGAAATGAATGTGCGGAACGGTCTGTCCTGCGTTCTCGCCGCAATTGTTGATAATCCGGAAGCCGTCGCTCAGCCCTTCCTGCCTAGCGAGCTTTGCGATCACCTCGAAGCAGCGGGCAACAGTACCAACATTTTCCGCCGTAATTTCGGCTGCGGATTTAATGTGTTCCTTAGGCACGACAAGAAAATGAACCGGCGTCTGCGGGTGTATATCCCGGAAGGCAATAACTTCATCGTCCTCATATAGCCTTTCCGCAGGAATTTCCCCGGCAATAATTTTACAGAAAATACAATCCGGCATCACAGTTCTCCTTTCAAAATGTCGCGGCGTTCAATCCTTTATCAGTTCATTGACGTAATTGTCCACCGTTGCTAGGGCATTGTCAAGCATGAGCTCGTTTTTTGCGCCGCCCATCGCGCGCTGGGGTTTGCCGCCGCCGCTGCCGCCGGTGATGGTGGTGATGTGCTTAATCAGATCGCCCGCACGGATACCGCGCGCCACCGCCAAGTCGCCGCAGACGGAAACCAGACTGATCTTCTCACCACTGCCCGACGCCAGCACCGCCACCATGCTCTCGTCGCGGTCTCGCAGCATGTCTCCCATCTGACGCAGCTCGTCAGGCGTCAAGTCGGGAATCACGCCGGTAATAATTTTCATGCCCTTAACCGTTTTCGCGCCGAACATGACTCTATCCGCCTCGCTCTTGAGCTGCTGCGCCTGCAGCTTTTCAATTAGCTTTCTGGCAGTTTTGAAGTCCTGTACAAGCTGAAGGAACTTTTCCTCAACCTCACCCGGGCTGGTCTTGAGGACAGCGGAAATGTGGCGCAAGATTTCGGAGCCATGGCGCATCTCATCCATAACCAGCTCGCCGGTGATTGCCTCGATCCGGCGTACGCCGGATGCAACGGAAAACTCGCTCTCAATGCGGAAGGGGCCAATTTTGGCGGTATTGTCCAAATGGGTGCCGCCGCAAAGTTCGACGGAATAACCGCCCATATTAACCACGCGCACAAGATCGCCATATTTCTCGGAAAACAGCGCCAGCGCACCCTGCGCCTTTGCCTCGTTCATGGTCATTTCCTTGATGTCAACCGTCAGACCGTCAAGGATCGCACGGTTGACTTGCCGTTCGATCTCGATAAGCTCCTCTGACGTAAGTGCTGAAAAGTGCGTGAAGTCAAACCTCAGCCTGTCCGGCTCTACGAGGGAGCCAGCCTGCTCAACATGCTCGCCCAAAACGCTACGCAGCGCCTTGTGCATCAGGTGCGTAGCCGAGTGCGCGCGCATGATTGCCTTGCGGCGCTCAGTGCTGATGGCGGCCGTGGCCGTATCCTCAACGGAAAGCTCCCCACTCGTCATCACGCCGTGGTGCATATACTTCCCGGCCTTATTCTTTTGCACATCCGTGACGTTGAAGACAGCGTTTTCGGTGCTGATCGTTCCCCTGTCCGCCATCTGGCCGCCCATTTCGGCATAGAAGGGGGTCTTGTCCAAAACAAGGATTGCCTCCTCACCCTTAACGACCTTCGAAGAAATTTCCTCTCCGACGACGATGGCGAGAATTTTAACCTCCTCAAGCGTGCAGTCGTAACCGACAAAGCGAGTCGGCGTATTGTCCAGACCAAGGTCGATGCCAGCCCAGGCCAAGTCACCCATCGCGGCACGCGCCTCTCTTGCACGCACGCGCTGCTCCTGCATGCAGGCGTCAAACACAGGCCTATCTACCTCCAGCCCCTGCTCCTCCGCGATCTCTGCTGTCAGGTCAACCGGGAAGCCGTAGGTATCGTAGAGCTTGAAGGCATCCGCACCGTCAAAGCGTGTTTCGCCCTTCTTCTTATGCGCCTCTAACATTTCAGAGACGATTTTCATGCCCGCATCAATGGTCTTGGAGAAATTTTCCTCCTCGATCTTAATCACGCGGGTAATATAGTCCTGCTTATGCTCAAGCTCCGGGTAGGCGACCTTGTTTTCGGCAATGACCGTAGCGCAGACCAGATAGAGGAAGGGCTCGTTTACACCCAGCAGCTTTCCGTGGCGCGCTGCACGGCGCAGAAGCCTGCGCAGCACGTAGCCGCGCCCCTCGTTCGAGGGCAGAACGCCGTCACAGATCATCATGGTAGCCGAGCGGATGTGGTCGGTAATCACGCGCAGAGAAGCATCGGTCTTTTTCGACTGGCCGTAGCGCGCACCGGTGATCTCGCTGACCTTGTTGGTAATATTCATCACGGTGTCAACGTCAAACAAGGAGTTTACGCCCTGGCAGACCACGGCCAGGCGTTCAAGCCCCATGCCCGTGTCGATATTTTTCTGCGCCAGCTCTGTATAGTGTCCGGCGCCATCGTTGTTGAACTGGCTAAAAACGTTGTTCCAGATTTCGATGAAACGGTCGCACTCGCAACCGACCTTGCAATCAGGGCTTCCGCAGCCGTGCTGCTCGCCGCGGTCGAAATAGATCTCGGAGCAGGGGCCACAGGGGCCGGAGCCGTGCTCCCAGAAATTGTCCGCCTTGCCCAGTCGAGTAATGCGCGCCTCGGGAATGCCGATCTTGTCGCGCCAGATGGCAAAAGCCTCATCGTCCTCAAGATAAACGGAGGGATATAGCAGCGTCGGATCAATACCCAACCACTCCTGGGAGGTTAGAAACTCCCAGCTCCAGGCAATTGCCTCCTCCTTGAAATAATCGCCAAAGGAGAAGTTACCCAGCATCTCAAAATAGGTGCCGTGGCGCGAGGTGTGGCCAATGTTCTCAATGTCTCCAGTGCGGATGCACTTCTGGCAGGTGCAGACGCGCTTTGAGGGCGGCTCAATTTCGCCGGTGAACCAGGGCTTCATCGGCGCCATGCCGGAGTTGATGAGCAGCAGTGACCCATCGTTCTGCGGGATCAGTGAAAAGCTGGGCAGGCGCAGATGCCCCTTGCTTTCAAAGAATGAAAGGAATTTTTCTCTGAGGTCATTTAGTCCAAACTTTTCCATTATTCCAGTGTTCCTCCAAAAATGCACGATAAGTGATGAAAAAAAAGACTCCCGTCCCCTACGGTTTAGGGGCGAGAGCAATTGCTTCGCGGTACCACCCTAATTTGCCCCTGATGCGGGACATCTCAAGCCGTCCTTTAACGAGGGACGAGCCGCCCGCTCTCACGGGTCGCTCAAAAGTGGCTGCGAAAAGTGCCTGTGAGGAGCTTTCACCATTCTCCCTCTCTGTACACCGTCTGCTTTCCGCTGACTTTATCAACGCGATATTGCACTATGACTGATAAATTTTATCAGCTTTGGCGCTCAATGTCAACGCCTGTTCCTCTGCCTGCGCCGTTAGGCCTCGTAAAAGTTTTCGGTATTCGCCTTCTCCTCGACGGTACGCATTGCTTCGAGCGTTTTTTCAAGCAGTAGCATAAGTTCCCAGCCCAACAGCTCCGCACCCTGTTCAATAACCTCCCGGCTGCAGCCGGCTGCAAATTTCTTGTCCTTAAATTTCTTCTTCAGGGAGCTTAATTCCATGTCCTGCACACTTTTGGAAGGACGCATCAGGGCAGCCGCGCCAATTAATCCCGTCAACTCATCCGTGGCGAATAGAATTTTCTCCATGTGGTGATCCGGCGCGATGTCCACGCAAATACCATAGCCGTGGCTGGCAACAGCGCGGATTAAGCGCTCGTCGAGCCCCTTCTTGTGCAGAATTTCCTGTGCCTTGACGCAATGTTGCTCCGGCCAGCCCTCGAAATCGATGTCATGCAGCAGTCCCACACACTCCCAGAAATCTGCCTCGTCCGCATAGCCCTCAGTCTCAGCAAAATAACGCATGCAGAGCGCCACCGTCTGCCCGTGTTTGAGGTGGAAGGTATCCTTGTTGTATTCTTTTAGCAGCGCCCACGCCTGCTTTGTCGTCAGTGCCGGCATATCCGAAATCCCTCCGATAGTATATCTATTTTGCATAAGAATTAATACATTTGTGACAGTATAGCATAGATAAATCCAGGTTTCAATTCTAAAAGCGAGGCGGCGTGCCCGAAGGCCCGCCGCCGTAAATTCTGTCTAACTCACACCGAGACAGGCTCAGTCGCCAAATATGATGCCCACATCCCTGGCAGTCTGGATGAGCGGGTGGTCGGTTGGCAGAAATTTTGTGCGGCTCGCAGCGTCCTCAAGGGGGACGGAGACAATCTGGCCGTGCTGGATGCCGACCATATAACCATACTGCTTGTCGCGGATGAGTTTCGACGCAGCCGTGCCGAACTGTGTGGCCAACACACGGTCATAGGGGCAGGGTGGGCCGCCGCGCTGATAGTGCCCTGGCACAGTGACACGCGCCTCCTGTCCGGTCATACGTTCAAGCTCGCTGGCGAGGTGGTAGGAGATGGTGGAATGGTGGATGGCCTCGGCCTCCTTCACCGCGCGTCGCTCATTCTCGGTCAGAACCGCATCGTTGACGGACATGGCACCCTCGGCGACTGCGACAATGGTGAAGTTGCTGCCGCGCCGCCGCCGGGTCTCGACCGCCTCCGCCACCTTGTCAAGCCTGTATGGGATTTCCGGGATCAGCACCACATCCGCGCCGCTGGCCATGCCCGCGTTGAGTGTGAGCCAGCCTGTGTCGCGTCCCATTAGCTCAACAAGGAAAATACGGCTGTGTGCGCTGGCAGTGGAATGGATGTAATCGATGACGTTCGTAGCGATATCAATTGCGCTTTGGAAACCAAAGGTTGTATCCGTTCCCCAGATATCGTTGTCAATGGTTTTAGGCAGGGTGATAATGTTCATGCCCGCGTCCATCAGAAGCTTTGCGCTTTTTTGAGTGCCGTTGCCGCCCATTACGACCAGACAGTCAAGATTCAGACGATTGTATGTGTCTAGCATACCGGGTATCATGTCATTGCCCGCATCGTCCAGAATGGCCTTGCCGGGGATAAATTTCTGCCGCGAGGTGCCGAGGATCGTTCCTCCCTGCGTCAGAATTCCAGATAGGTTCTTTGCCTCCATGTAGAGGTAATCGCCCTCGTATAGCCCGCGATAGCCGTCGTACATGCCGAACAGCTCGACATTGTCGATGTGTTGGAAGAGCGCCTTGCCCACGCCACGTATGGCCGCGTTCAAGCCCTGGCAGTCCCCGCCACTGGTGACGAGACCGATTTTTGTACAGCGTTTCATTTTTATCTTTCCCTCCACGATGCACGAGCATAATGTACGAAACATCTCAGATATATCATAAAGAGTTTACATGCGAATGTCAATAAAATGATGGCGGCGGGCTTTATGCCCACCGCCGGAAAAATAAGGAAGTATGTTATTTCAATAAGCCCTGAGAAAGCATGGCCTTGACCTTGATGGGCAGGCCAAAGAGGTTGATGAATCCCTCTGCATCCTTTTGGTTATAGTCGCTCTCGCCGAAGGTGGCAATATCCTCCGAATACAGGGAATTCGGAGAGGTGACAGAAGCATTAATCATATTGCCCTTATAGAGCTTGAGTTTAACCTTGCCGGTGACAGGCTCCTGCGTGCTGTCTACAAAGGAATCCAGCGCCTTTCGCAGCGGGGTAAACCACTGGCCGTTATAGACTAGCTCCGCATAGGTGACGGCAAGCTGCTCTTTAAGATGCGCCGTCTGCTTGTCGAGGCAGAGGGTTTCCAGCACCTGATGGGCGTAATAGAGAATGGTGCCGCCCGGCGTTTCATAAACACCGCGACACTTCATGCCCACGAGGCGGTTTTCCACGATGTCGATGATGCCGATGCCATTTTCACCGCCGAGTTTATTTAGCTTCCAGATCATTTCAGAGAGCTTCATGTTCTCGCCGTCGACAGCCACGGGAACGCCCTTTTCAAAGGCGATTTCCACATACGTCGGCTTGTCCGGCGCCATTTCGGGGGAAACGCCCATCTCCAAAAAGCCTGGCTTGTTATACTGCGGCTCGTTGGCAGGGTCCTCAAGGTCAAGCCCCTCGTGACTTAGGTGCCACAGGTTTTTATCCTTGGAATAGTTCGTTTCTCGATTAATCTTGAGGGGGATGTTGTGTGCCTCGGCATAGGCAATCTCTTCGTCTCGACTCTTTATGTCCCACTCGCGCCAGGGGGCGATGATCTTCATTTGTGGTGCCAGCGCCTTTACGGCCAGCTCAAAGCGCACCTGGTCGTTGCCCTTACCGGTGCAGCCGTGGCAGATGGCATCTGCACCTTCCTTGAGAGCGATTTCAACTAGGCCCTTGGCAATGCAGGGACGCGCCGTGGCGGTACCAAGTAGGTACGTCTCGTATTTTGCGCCGGCCTTAATGGTCGGCAGAATATAGTTGTCAGCATAGTCGTCCACAAGGTCGAGGATATACAGCTTGCTCGCGCCGGTCTTTAGCGCCTTTTCCTCCAGCCCCTCCAGCTCGTCGGCCTGACCGACATTACCGGAAACCGCAATTACCTCGCAGTCGTAGTTTTCCTTGAGCCAAGGAATTATGATTGATGTGTCCAAGCCGCCCGAATAGGCCAGCACGCATTTTTTAATCTCGCTCATCGTTATACGCCTCCGAACAATTTTCGTTGATATCGGGATTATACCACCGCACGCACGGCAATGCAATAGCCATAATGCATAATTATTAGCTATTATCGGAATATTATTTATAATTATTCTCATTATTAGTGATAATTGAAAATTTAATGAATATTTGCATTAACCCTAAAATCGTGTTAAGATAGGCCCAAAACGCATTTAGGAGAGAAAAAGGCCATGTCTATAGAAAAGGCTCGTGCGTATTTGAGAGACCGCGGGATTGAAAACAGGGTGCAGGAATTTGCAGTTTCCAGCGCCACTGTGGAGCTTGCTTCGCAGGCATTGGGCGTTGCACCGGAACGCATCGCCAAAACACTTTCGTTCAAAAATGGCGAGGGCTGCCTGCTGATCGTTACCTCCGGAGATGCGCGCATCGAAAACCAAAAATTCAAGGAAACTTTCGGCTTAAAAGCAAAAATGTTGACAGCGGTGGAGGTCGAGAGCCTTGTTGGCCATGCTGTTGGCGGGGTCTGCCCCTTCGGCATCAATGCCGGCGTACCGGTTTATATCGACAAATCGCTCCTGCGCTTCAAAACCGTATTTCCAGCAGTCGGCAGCGCAAACAGCGCTGTTGAACTGACGCCGGAGGAACTCTACCGCTACGCAGCAGCACGTAAATGGGTGGAGGTCTGCAAGCTTCCAGAATTAGACGGATGAACGCGGGATGTACACTTTGCCCCCGCCTTTGCAACGTTGACCGCACACACGGGGAACGCGGTCTTTGCGGCTGCGGCGACCAGCCTCTTCTCGCCCGAGCCGCGCCACACTTCGGCGAAGAGCCTTGTATTTCCGGCACCCGCGGTAGTGGCGCGGTCTTTTTTTCCGGCTGCGGCCTGGGTTGCGTTTTCTGCCAGAACCACGCAATCAGCGGAGGTGGGAACGGGCGTGAGGTCAGCGCAGGACGGTTGGCGGAGATTCTCTCGGCGCTTGAGGAACAGGGTGTGCACAACCTCAACCTCGTCACTGCCACACACTTCACCGACACGGTGGTCAAGGCGCTGGAAATTGCTAAGCCGAAAATTCCCGTCGTCTGGAACTCCTCCGGCTATGAGCGGGTTGAGACGCTGCAGCAGCTTGAGGGTCTGGTTCAAATCTATTTGCCGGACTTCAAATACAGCTCCGCGGAGGCGGCTCGCCGCTATTCCGTTTCGCCCGACTATCCCCAAATAGCGAAAGCTGCCATTCAGGAAATGTTCCGCCAGACCGGGCCTTACCGGCTTAATGAAGACGGCCTTATGCAAAACGGGCTGCTGATACGCCACCTTATTTTGCCGGGACGTTTGGACGACGCCTTCGACGTGATCGATTGGGTTGTGGAGTCCTTCCCAAAAAGCGCCCTAATCTTTAGCATGATGAGCCAGTTTGTGCCCTTTGCAGATGCCGAAATTTTTCCTGAGCTTAGCCGGACGCTTTCACAGGAGGAGTACGTCCGGGCAAAAAGCTATCTCAGCCTCTCGGGGATCGATAACGCCTATTATCAGTCCCTCTCCGCCGCAACGGAGGAGCTGATTCCCGACTTTGATCTCACGGGGGTGTGAAAACACCTGACGGATACCCCGACTGGGCTAACACAAAAAATGTGGAAATTTGCTGTTGACAATCGCATTTCAGGCGTTTATAATGAGCGGCAATAAGGAAAAAGCTGTGACAAGGAATAGTAAGCGCCGAGTGAAATCCAGAGAGAAGCCGTCTGCTGCGAGGCTTCATGACCGGAGCGCCGAAGCCGCCTTTGAGCTGTGGATGGAAAACCCTATGGGTAAGTACACTCCAACGGAGGCTCCGCCGTTAGCGGGAGCGCGGTATGCGAAGCACGTTTCAAGTACCGGATGAGTGCGGGAAAGCCTTCCCGAATTTAGGTGGTAACACGGACGTAAGTTCGCCCTAAGCATATCCAAGGATATGCTTAGGGCTTTATTTTTTCTCAAAGACTATGCAATTTATAGATCATGCCGCTTGTCGGCCTCGGTCGCGGATGGCGGGAAGCTCCACCGCGCCGAACGAAAGGAAGGTCAGTTATGAAGGAAATCACGAAATCAATCAAGCTTAACAACGTTGCCTATGATGTGCGTGGTCCGGTGCTTGACGCAGCAATGGCCATGGAAGCAGACGGCGCGAAGATTCTCAAGCTCAACATCGGTAACCCCGGCGCCTTTGGATTTGCCGCACCTGACTGCATCCTGAACACGATGAGCGAAACACTCGCGGTATCTGAGGGTTATTCGGACTCAAAGGGCGTCCTTGAAGCGCGTGAGGCAATCGCGGTCTATAACAGGAGCAAGGGCATCGAGGGCGTGGGCGTAAACGAAATTTACACGGGCAACGGCGTCTCTGAGCTCATCATGATGTGCATGCAGGGTCTGCTCGACAGCGGCGACGAGATCTTAATCCCCTCCCCCGACTATCCGCTTTGGACGGGCGCAGCAACTCTATCGGGCGGGACAGTCGTCCACTACATCTGCGACGAGCGCAGCGCCTGGATGCCTGACACTGCCGACATTCGGCGAAAAATTACGCCGAAAACCAAGGGCATCGTGATCATCAACCCCAACAACCCCACCGGCGCGCTATACGAGCAGGCTGTACTTGAGGAGATCGCGGCGCTCGCGCGTGAGTACGGCCTGTTGGTCTTTGCCGATGAGATTTATGACCGCCTGCTCATGGACGGCAGCACACATAAGTCTTTCGCGGCGCTCGCCCCCGACCTGCCAGTCATCACGCTCAACGGCCTTTCCAAATCGCATCTGGTCGCGGGCTACCGCTGCGGCTGGATGAGCATTTCCGGTGACAGGGCGCGCATAAAGGGCTACATAGAGGGGCTGAATATGCTCTCCTCTATGCGCCTTTGCTCGAACGTACCCGCCCAGCGCGCGATCAAACCTGCGCTGCAAGACCTGCATGCGACGGACGCGCTGCTGCTGCCCGGCGGGCGCATTTACCAACAGCGCGAGGCCGTCTGTGCGGCTCTCGACAGAATCGACGGTATTAGCTACGTCAAGCCCCGCGCTGCCTTCTATGTATTCCCGAAAATCGATGCAAAACGCTTCAACATCAAAAGCGACGAGCAGTTTGTTCTGGATTTCTTGCGCGAAAAGCAGGTGCTTCTTGTCCATGGCGGCGGTTTCCACTGGGAGGCGCCGGATCACTTCCGAATCGTCTATTTGCCAGAAGTGGAAGTGCTTGCGGAGGCAATTGAGAAGCTCGGCGACTTTCTGAAGGACTATCGGCAGGCGTAGTCGTCGAATCATACTCGCTTTCATCATAAATGCTGCCTCAAAAAATGCCTTCGGCTGTTCGCCGACGGCATTTTTATGTAAACTAAATATGTATTATGTTAACCGTATTATTTTTGGATGTAGACCGGTAGAGGTGCGCGTGCGGCTGCCGGCTCCGTTTCCTCCAGCTCCTGCGGAAGCGCCGGGCGGGTTTTTGACGGCAGGAAAAACACGAGAGCTGTGCCGGCAAGCAACACAACCGTCGTGCACAGGCCACCCTCGATACCGAAGGCGCCGCCGGAGATCAGCTCACGCCCCTCTATAAACGCTGTCCCGAACAGGGAGCTTGCCATTCCCGATCCGCTGACCGAGATTCCGAACACATTCCCCTGCAGAAAATTCCAGGCCGAATGCATTGCGCAGGCACCCCAGAGGTC
The DNA here is from genome assembly GCA_964424175.1 of uncultured Oscillospiraceae bacterium. Taxonomy (GTDB): domain Bacteria; phylum Bacillota; class Clostridia; order Oscillospirales; family Oscillospiraceae; genus UBA2658. The sequence continues at coordinate 28,094 of CAYRIA010000005.1, forward strand.
ATCTGTACGTAGCACATAGACCGCCGCAAAGACGCCAAAAATGGTTAGATTTGCGAAGGCCAGCGCGGAAATACCGAAATTGAACAGGTGCATTGCAGCAAAGATAAGAGAGCTGATGAGCACCGCAGTGGCCGCGCCTACGCGGTTCATGCAGGAGACCATAAAATAGCCGCGGACACAGACCTCCTCGCTCATACCCTGCACGAGATAGCCGAGGAAAAAAAGCCCAACGTATAGCGCCGAAACGCCGGGATTGAAGCCGGTGAAGCGCGCCCCGCCCAACAGCACTGCGAGAGCTACTGTGGCCGTAATCATCACAGCGCCGATAAGAAAGCCAAGACCGTAACGCTTGAGCATACCGCGACGCGCAAGCCCCAAAGAGGCAGTGCTCCTGCCTTCAATCCAGCGGCAGTAAACGATCACAAGCAGGGTTGTGATTATCGTTCCCAGCAAACTGACCACGGAGAACCACTCCGGTAGGCTGTCCATTATGTCGTAAACGGCGGATGTTGCGCCCGCAGTACCCGCCGCTGCGAGTTCCGCCAGTCCCAGCTTGGCAATAACGGCTATACCCAGCGGCAAGCCAATCACCATTCCTGCAGCGAGCTGGGAAACTAGCAGTACCGCAATGAAAATCAGGATCTGCAGAAGGATGTGCGGCTTATGGCGAGCTTTCCTTGCCTCGTGCAGCATGACGTTGTTGTTGATGTCAATCATAATTCGGCGCTCCCTATCACAAAATGGGTATAATTGGAACTGGCTAAATCAGCTCCAATTATACCCTATGCCTCCGGCTTTTTCAACAGAAGCCTTATTCGAGATTGAGTTTGTTTTTCAGCAGATAGTGGCTGAGCAGGAAGCAGCCGGCGCTCAGACCAAGGAAGAATACGAGATAAGCCCAATAATAGGGCTGGAGCGCAACAAAGAAGAAGTCATAGACATTTCTGGCCGCCAACGCACTATCAGTTTCAATAACCACGCCATTGAAGCTCTCAAAGGTATCAACCATGCTGCCCGTCAAGAAGAACTGCATAATCGTCGAAAGGATACTGACGCCGATGTTAATGGCGAAATAGAAGCCTATGCCAGCCAGCACCTTATGCTTCTGAGATACCGCTCCGCCAATAATAAGCGCTAGGTAAATGTGAAGAATCTCGAAAACTGTCCCCACAATCGCAAAAAGCGCAAACTCCAGCAACGGCCAGGCGAGCCTACCACCAATGATTTCAAAAGCCTGGCCGATAAAGTGCCCGACTTCCCTGTAGAATTCGAGATTCAGCGCCGTTCCGCTGCTCGTACCGAACAGGATAAAGATGTTCAGACTCAAAAAGATTACAACGCTGCTAATCAGCATCCAGACCCCGGCAGTAATAAGCTTTGACCAAAGGATCTCCGCGGCGGTGACGGGGAGCGTGAAGGTCAGATAGCCCTCACTGCTCATTAGGTTTTTATAGAAGCGCTGGAAGATGATAAAGAGAATCAAAACAGAGGCCGCGAAGATCGCCAGCAGCATCAGGCCGCTGAGAAAGGCCGTAATAGCTTTGGCCAGTGCAAGCAGGCCGCTTTCAGAGAGACTCCCGAAAGTCCCAGTATATTGCAATTTAAAGTTGAAAACAAAGCCCGCTGTCGCAAGAATTGATGCGCCCAGAATCGCAAGCTGCGTCGGTAGCAGAATGCGGGAGAGTGACCTGAAGTCGTGTTTAATCAGCTTGCCTAGCATCTGAACACCTCCCTGAAGTACTGATCTATGGATTTGCCCAAATCCTCACGGAGGCTATCCGTAGAGGCATAGGAAACCAATTGCCCGTTCTGAATAAAGAGAAATTCGTCGAGCACCTTTTCAACATCCGAAATAAGATGGGTGGAAATGAGCACCGTTGAATCCTCGCTGTAGTTTTTCAGGATCGTGTTGAGAATGTAGTCGCGTGCCGCAGGGTCAACACCCCCGATGGGCTCGTCAAGCAGATAAATCTGCGCGCGGCGAGACATGACCAGGACGAGCTGAACCTTTTCCTTAGTGCCCTTGGATAGGGTTTTCATCCGCGCTCCGGCAGGTACCTGCAGGTTCTGCAGCATGGCGACCGCCCGCTCATAGTCAAAGTCGGCGTAGAAATCCTGAAAGTAGTTGAGGCAGTCCGTCACCGTCATCCAATCCGGCAGATAGGTGCGCTCCGGCAGATAGGAAACCAGCGCCTTGCTCTCGATGCCGGGCTTGTGGCCGCAAACGAAGATTTCTCCCTCAGTCGGCGTGAGCAGACCGCATGCCAGTTTGAGCAGAGTTGTCTTCCCGCTGCCGTTCGGGCCAAGCAGGCCAATGATCTTCCCTGCCGGCAGGCTGATGCTGAAATCGTGAAGGGCGGGATTCGTACCGAAGTATTTCGACAGCCCCCTGCACTCAAGCGTCGCTTCGCGCATTGTTGTTCCCCTCCTCTTTTCCGGCCTGTTCGAGAAGCCGGATCGTCTCCTCGCTGGTATAGCCCAGAGCGGCCATGTTTTTAAGAAATTCCACTGCAAGCAGCTCGCCGCGCTTGTTTCTCGCCATTGAAATGACGCTCCCCTCTTGTGTTACATATTTTCCGGTGTTACGCTGCGTTTCAATCAGTCCCACGCTCTCAAGTTCTGAAAGCGCACGCTGCACGGTGTTTGGATTTACCGCTGCCATCAGCGCGAATTCCCGGACGCTGGGCAGCTTTTCGCCCATTTTATAAGCCCCGGTTAGTATTCCGGATACGATCTGGTCGGATACTTGCACATATATGGGCTTATCGTTTGAAAACTCCCAAGCCAAAACATCACTACCTCTCATTCGAATTTTGTTTATGCGTCGTGTACTAGTTTACTAATACACTACGTCAATAATACATGGATACCCAACTTTTGTCAAGGGTTCATTAGATAAATTTTAAGACGCTCCGGTAAATTTATAATCCTCTCCTGGAGGACAAAAAACAGCACGCCGGAATACTCCGACGTGCTGCCAAAAAAACGTAATTAAGTTCTCCGTATTTGTCAATACTTTCTCCTGACGGTGAGACGCACCGACCGAAAAACTTAGGACGTAATTATTGCTTAGCCAATGCCCTTAGCGTTGCAAGCTTCGATGAACTCAACGATCTTAGCTTCGGGGATCTTAGCAGCGGGGGTCTTAGCGATCTTGCCGAGGGTGAAGCCCTTAGCCATCTTGATCATGGGGTTCTTAGAGGTGCCGGGGATGATGGAATCCATCAGTTCGATTGCTGCGGGATTGGCGAGAACGTCGCCCAGAATTGTATCCATGCTGTATGCCATAATAAATGACCTCCATAAAAATTGTGTTGTTTTACCGTCGAGAAGTACGC
>CAYRIA010000005.1:31441-32087 GCA_964424175.1 uncultured Oscillospiraceae bacterium
AGGATCACTTTCCGCAGGGGGCGAAGCTCGTGCGGCCCGGTCGGAATATTCTTCCGACGATATGAGGTTACCACGCATGCACAAAAGTGTCAATTGTCCAAACGCACAAAATAAACTTCGAGATAGGGTCAATTTCCACAAGCAAAAATAATTTGAAACATTTACGATACGTTATGGAACATTTATTTGACGTTTTATACGTGTCGGCGGTCAAAATTGATACACCTCATTTTTTGATGTTTTAGGAATTTAGCGAGTTGAATTGCATCCACCGGCTTTGAATTGTGCAACTTTCATAGTTTTGTAACACTCAATTCATAATTAAAATATCTTGACACTCCAAAGTCACGAAAACGCACGCATTTTCAAGCTAATTTGACATATTATTTCTTCGATTGTTACCAAAACCTCCGGCGCTTTATGTCAAAATAACGGCTTTTATGCTCTTTGGCGCTCGAATTTTCTGTTCGGGCGCAAGTTGCAATAGCCGGTCTAATGTGGTAGTTTTAATGTGTTAACAATCAACGGGAGGACTCGCCATGATCTACTCCGAGCAGAGCATTCAATCCTTTACCGACTGTCTCGCCTCAGAAGCCCCGGTCCCCGGCGGCGGCGGCGCGGCCGCCCTTGTTGGGGCGCTGGGCTC
>CAYRIA010000006.1:0-31552 GCA_964424175.1 uncultured Oscillospiraceae bacterium
CACTTTTGGAGACCTTTTTCTGCATTCCTATTTTACCGAAAACAATTGATGAATTCTAACAAGCACAGCGGAGAGGGCACGGTTTTAACCCGTGCCCTCTGTTTTTATTTTATCGCCTTGTACACTTGCACAAGGTAAAACCTGTATAAACGCATGGAAAAAGCGAATCCTAAATCAAAACAGAAAAACGGAGCTTCAACATGCGTTATATGCAAAAGCTACTCTCTCTGCTACGCCAGGAGAAGAAAAACGCAGAAAACAAACAAACGGATGCGAGCAGTCACGAGCAAGGGTCACTGTACAAAAACTTGAATGAAAACCTCGACGCGCTAAGACTGCAATTTTCTGACTGCTGTGATCTGGTCGTCCGCGAGTTCACCTTCGGACATAATGGCGCGCTTAAAGCAGCGCTGGTCTTTTTGGATGGTCTTTCCGACCAGAAAATCCTAAATGAGAGCATAATAAAGCCGCTGATGTATGACAGCCGTTTTCTCTGCAATGATCTGCAGGACGACACTGTAACCTTTGAAAGGCTTCGCGACAGGCTCATCTCCGCCGGGGATATCAAGACGCTTACGATGATCGCTGAGATTACCGAAAGCTGTCTGTCAGGTAATGCTCTCCTGCTGATCGACGGTTTTGCAAAGGTAATGGAAATCAGCGCAAAGGGCTGGGAAAAGCGGGCAGTCTCCGAGCCGAGTACAGAAACAGTTTTGCGCGGCCCACGAGAGGGATTTATCGAAAATCTGCGTACCAATACGGCAATGATCCGCCGTAAGATCAAAAGCCCGTCGCTGAAATTCCGCCCGCTCAAGCTCGGAGACCGGAGCAATACGCAGGTAAACATTGTTTATCTGGAGAGTGTCGCAAACCCGGAGCTGGTAGCAGAGGTTGAACGGCGGCTAAAGAATATCAAGGCCGACGCAATCCTGTCCGCAGGCAACGTCGAGCAGTATATCGAGGACTCGACCTATTCCCCGTTCCAGACCATGTGGTACAGTGAAAAGCCCGACACCATCGCTGCACAACTTCTTGAGGGGCGGGTTGCCGTAATAGTAGACGGCACCCCCTTCGTTCTGACGATGCCGATGCTATTCATCGAAAACTTCCAGACCTCCGAGGACTATGCCGTTCGAACAGGCTATGCGACAGCGCTAAGAATCCTGCGCTTTATCGCGTTCATCATTAGCCTGTTTGGACCTGCAACCTACGTGGCGCTAACAACCTTCCATCAGGAGCTGATTCCCACCACTCTCCTGTTTACAATGACAGCCGCCAGCGAGGGGGTGCCCTTTCCTGCAGCGCTAGAAGCCGGCATCATGATGCTTGCGTTTGAAATCCTCAAGGAAGCCGGCGTGCGTATGCCCCGTCCCATCGGTCAGGCCATCAGCATTGTTGGCGCGTTAGTCATGGGCGAGTCGGCGGTGCGGGCAGGCCTTGTCGGCGCGCCCATTGTCATTGTCATCGCAATCACTGCAGTCGCAAGCTTTGTTGTGCCCTTCGTTTCCGACGCCGTTTCAATCCTGCGCTGGTTCCTGCTAATCCTAGCAGCCAGTATGGGCATCTACGGCATTACACTCGGCGCGTTCGCAATCGTCATCCATCTCTCCGCGCTTCGCTCCTTCGGTGCATATTATCTGGCACCCTTTGCCCCGCTTCAAGAGGACGATCTGAAGGACACCTTCGTACGCGTTCCACTCTGGGCGATGCGGTCTCGGCCACGTGCCGTCCATCCACAGGATATGAAGCGCCAGGATTTCGAGAACCCTTTCTATCCCGCCGCCAGCCACGAGGCTCAAGGAGATAACGATGATAAAACCTAAATCAGCTAAGTTGAAAAAGGCACTGCGCCGGGGCGTCTCGCTGGCGCTTTGTAGCACAATTTTGCTCGGCTTTGCCGGCTGCTGGGGTAGAAAGGAATTAAACAACCTGGGCATTGTGCTCGGAACCGCCCTGGATTTAGGTGACACACCTGAAAGCCTTCAAATCTGCGCTCAAGTTGTTAAGCCCAGTGCGCTCAAGGCCGAGGGTGGCTCCAGTGAAAAGGGGTATATTAACCTCCGAAACACGGACGACAGTATTAATTCCGCCGTCACCGGGCTAACGCATATGAACAACCGGACGCTGTATTTTTCGCACAATCAGATTCTGATTTTCAGTCAGGCGTTGGCAAAGCAGGACATGCTGGATGCGCTCGACGCGTTCTCGCGCGCGTTTGAGTCCAGAATGAACGTCTATATCCTTATTGCCCGAGGTGAGGCTGCCGAGGTTCTGGAGGAGGACCCCGAGCTTGAGAAAATCCCCGCCACCCACATAGCGGAAACACTCGAAAACCAAAAGGCGAGTTCGGAGTCTGTCATTATGACCATGCGGGATTTCAGCATTGCAACCCTAAGCAAGTCCCAAGCACCGGTAGCACCAATTATCGAAACATATAGCTCAGATGACAAAATGAGAATCCGTTTGTCCGGCACGGCCGTTTTCAAAAAGGGAAAGATGATCGGCGAGCTGGATGCTGCGCAGACAAGAGGGCTTCTGCTCACGCTTGACAAGGCCCAAAGAACCACAAGAACCATGAGCACCGAATGGGGACAGGTTGTTTTACAGACCATGCACGAAAAAAGCGACCTGACGGTCGAGAAGGCTGAGGATGGCAGTTTTCGTATAAAGCTCAAGATCAATGGCGACGGTTTTATCTCATGCAACGAAACACAGGTGGATGTGTCGACGTTAGAAAAAAGCAGTCTGCTAGAGGAGATGGAAGCGGAGGCGGTCCGAGCAGATATTCAAAATGCGCTGAAGCAGGCGCGTGCACTCTCTGCCGATATCTTCGGCTTCGGTGAAGTAATCCGCGCTTATTATCCGAAGGAATGGGAAAAACTCGAAGACAAGTGGGATTTGGCTTTTAAGCAGCTTCCCATTGACATCGAGGTCGATATTAGTCTTGACTATACCGGTGGTATGAATGCGCCGGTCATTCCGGGAGGACAAAAATGAAGCTTGAAACCGGACGGATCTCGGAGCGGGCATTGCTATTTTCAGTCGTCTGCTTCATGCAGGGCACGGTTCTGCGCGCGGGCTTTATCACCAGTGTGACACAGAACGACTCCTGGGCAATGGCACTTTCCGGCCTTGCCGTGTCGCTCGTTTTTGTCGCCATTTACAGTGCGCTAATGCACCGTTTTCCTGAGAAGAACTTATTTGAAATCAGCGAGCAAGCGTTAGGCGGGGTCTTTGGCCGTGCTGTCTGCGTACTCTACCTTTTTTTCTTTCTGACGCTTGCAGCGCTCAACACCCACGACCTCGGCGATTTTGTCGTAGGCTATATGATGCCGGAAACGCCTATGCCGGCAGTAATACTGCTATTTCTGCTCGTCTGCATGTATTCAATCAAAAAGGGGATCGAGAACCTGATTCACCTTGCTGCAGCGCTGTGCTTTATTGCGTTGAGCATGGTGGCAGTGAATGTCATCCTGATCTTAAAAGATCTTAACTTAGCCTACCTGCGGCCATTTTTTCAGCTTCCCTTCTCCAAATATCTGCAAGCCACCCTCACCGTAGCGGCGCTCCCTATGGGCGAGATTTTGGCCTTTACCATGATCACACCTATGCTTGGCGCAAAGAAAAAGGCCGGAAAAATATTTGCGCTGGGACTAAGCATTTCAGCCATCTATATGATGGTTGTCCTTCTACGTGACATCACAACCCTTGGCCCAATGATTTCGGTGCTCTTGATACCTTCCATTGAGTCCGTGCGCTATATTAGCCTTGCCGGCGTACTGACGCGAATAGAGAGTCTTTACGCCGTCATTACAATCTGCCTGTTCTTATTTAAGGTCATCATTTTGCTGTATGCCTTTATTATCGGTATCGCTCAGCTATTCCGGTTAAAAAGCTACTACACCGTCTTACGGATTAGCACTGCCCTCGTCTTTTTCTATTCGCTCATTGTTTTCAAATCAGCCATGGAAAACGCAGACTGGGGCGCAACAACCGCACCAATCTTCTCGCTGAGCTTTGAATTGCTAATCCCGGCCGTTACACTTGGGGTGGCCTGTCTCCGAAAAATGGGCTCCGGTGTAGAGGAGGCAACCCAATGAAGCTGGTACTGAGCGCCGTCGGTTTAGGGCTGGTACTGATCGCAGACCTTCCAGCCATCCTCAAGAGGAAGGACCGGCGTGAACTGATTGTTTACGCCTTGATCTTTCTGCTTATGCTCGTACCGGGGCTGCTTTTCCTGTATGGGTCGGGGCAGCCTAGCCCCGTAAAACTTCTACAAACATTTTTCCGCGACATCCTCGGCTTGAGCTTCAAGATCGGATAAAGAACAAAAAACTCGTCGGCACCGGCCGCGTGGTTGAAACCGTTAAGCTATTCTTTTATAAAGGCTAGAGCGTGCCAGCCGTTTTCCTCCTCAGCATCGGTCAGGGCAAATCCTGACGCCTCAAGCGCCGCACGCACCTGTTCGACACGGTCATCAATAATCCCGCTCAGAAGCAGCCCCCCGCCAGACCTGAGCTTTTCCGCATAGACGTCCCGCATGGCCAAATGTACGTCAGCTACGATGTTCGCGCAAATCAAATCATATTCTTCAGCAAGCGCCGCGTAGATCGAGCCGTCAGTAAGGATATTGCCATGAAGCACCGAAAAGTGCTCAAGCACGCCGTTACGCTCTGCATTTTCCCGCGCAATGGGGGGCGCATTGGGGTCGATATCCACCCCCAGTGCCGTCTTTGCGCCGAGCAATAGTGCCGCGACTGCCAGCACACCGCTGCCACAGCCGAGATCCAGAACTCGCTCATCGCCAACAATTCGTTTATCCAAAAGCCGGAGGCAAAGCCGCGTCGTCTCGTCCCTGCCGGATCCAAAGGCCCCTCCCGGGTCGAGGACCAGCAGAATGTCGTCCGGCCTACGGTCAAAATGTTCCCAGGATGGGCACAGCACCAGCCGCTCGCCTACTCGTTGCGGACGATGGAAACGTCGCCAGTCATTTTCCCAATCCTGTTCTTCCATGCCAAAGCTCTCCAGCGAAAACGCAATACCTGCCGCCTCAAGCGCTCCGGAAATGGCTGTTGCGATCTCCTGTGGCGCCTCTTTTGCCTCAACATAGACATGAATGCGCGCATGCGCCCTATCCCTTGCAGCAAGTTCCGCGTCAATGTAGTCCGCCGCGCCAACAAGCGGCAGCACAAACTCCATGTTGGAATAATCCTCGATGTAGAGCCCCAACTTGGTAAAGCGCGCCGTAATCCCCTCGGCGACCCCGGCATTTTTAGCCTCCACGGAAAAGACCAGCTCTGTCCAGCTTATGTCCATTGTTCTCCTCCACGTTTTACTTATACTTTATCACAATCTAGACGTAATCACAAATTTTCGAAATTGCAACAACATTATTATGTAAACCTATTTCCCGCCGCAAGTAACAAAATTTACATTGCGCCCATTTTGCATAACAAAAAGCCACGCGGCAATGCTATAGTCAGGCAAGCAGCTTGCGTGAAGGAAAGAAACAAAACACACTGTGAAGGAGTTGTAGAAACATGGCAAGGAGCAACCAGCTCGTTAATCCGAATGCACGTGAGGCGATGAACCGTTTCAAAATGGAAAGCGCCAACGAAGTCGGCGTGAACCTGAAGCAGGGCTACAACGGCGACCTGACCTCCCGTCAGGCCGGCAGCGTCGGCGGCCAAATGGTTAAAAAGATGATTGAGGCCTACGAAAGCACTGCAAAGTAACAAAAGACGCAAACTGAGAGGCGCATCCGCGCCTCTCTTTATGTGCGTGACGGTGCACAGAAACGGACGGGAAAATCCCGCCCGATCTCCTGCAATATACATCTCACGATTGATATTCAAATTCGAGGTCATAGATCGAAATGGTATCCCCGTCCTTGACACCCATGGCCTCCATTCGCGTGAAAATGTCTGCCTCCCGCAGTACACGGTCAAAATACATGCGCGATTCATAGTCGGAAAAATTGACCGTTGCCACAAGTCTCTCCAGCCATGCTCCCTCGACAATCCACAGGTCGTCGTACTGCTCGATGGTCACGCTCTCAGAGGTATCGACCACCGGTTCAGGCGCGACGTAGTCGGCCTCGAACACGCGAATCGGCGGTAGCTCCGCAAGTCTTTCTGCAGCGGCCTGCATCAGTGCCTGCGTGCCCTGATGCGTCGCAGCGGACAGAGCAAAAAATTCAAACCCCAACCCGGTCACATAGTCCCGGAAATCCTCCAGCAGTGTGCTGTCCTTTGGAAGGAGGTCGCACTTGTTCGCGGCGACAATCTGGGGACGATCGGCGAGCTCAGGGCTATACTCCCGGAGCTCTGCGTTGATTGTTTCGAAGTCCTCGATTGGATCGCGCTCCTCACTGCCCGACACGTCCACGAGGTGTATGAGCAGACGGCAGCGATCGATGTGGCGCAGGAAATCATGTCCCAGCCCCGCGCCCTCACTCGCCCCCTCGATAATACCGGGGATATCAGCCATCACAAAGGAAACGCCCTCAGTCACATAAACGACACCGAGGTTCGGGTATAGCGTTGTAAAATGGTAGTTTGCGATCTTCGGGTGAGCCTTGGAGACGACCGACAGTAGCGTTGACTTGCCTACATTGGGAAAGCCGACCAAGCCCACATCCGCCAGAAGCTTCAGCTCCAAAAAAACCTCACGCGTCTCGCCATTCATGCCGGGCTTGGCAAAGCGCGGCACCTGCCTAGTTGGTGTGGCAAAGTGCTGATTACCCCAACCTCCGCGCCCGCCCCGAGCCAGGACAAAGGGTTCTCTGTCAGACATGTCTTTGATGACGCCGCCTGTCTGCTTGTCGCGAACGACCGTTCCGCGAGGAACCTTGATGACAACGTCTTTTCCGTCCTTGCCCTTGCAGCGGGCGCCGGAGCCATTCACACCATTTTCAGCGATGTATTTGCGTTTATACCGGAAATCCATCAGCGTGGACATGTGATCGTCCACAACGAGCACGACACTACCGCCGCGGCCGCCGTCTCCGCCGTCTGGTCCGCCGGCCGCAACATATTTTTCTCTGTGGAACGCGACCGCGCCGTCTCCGCCCTTACCGGCGCGAACCGTTATGGCCGCCTTATCAATGAACATAGAATCCCTCCATGCGCTGCAAGCACTAATTCATCTAAATAGCCTGTCCCATGAATGAAAGCTTATTCCGTCCAGGCAAAACAAGATAAAAAATGGGCGGGCAAGCCGCCCACCCATATAGCTTACTGCGCCAATTCTTCGTAAACAGATACCTTCTTACGATCCTTGCCCATACGCTCAAACTTCACGATTCCGTCTTTAAGGGCGAAAAGCGTGTCGTCTCCGCCACGGCCGACATTCGTGCCGGGGTGGATTTTTGTTCCGCGCTGTCTGACCAGGATGTTGCCGGCGAGTACGAACTGACCGTCAGCTCTTTTGGGACCAAGACGCTTGGATTCGCTGTCGCGTCCGTTCTTGGTTGAACCCATTCCCTTTTTATGTGCCATGCTTCACACCTCCATGTGCCAAATATCTGCAGAACTAAGCGGTAATTGAACCGATTTGTACCTGAGTGTAGGGCTGCCTATGGCCCTTTGTGTTGCGATAGCCCTTTTTGGGCTTCATCTTGAAAACGCGGATTTTCTTGAACTTGCCATTCTTGACGACGCTTGCGGTAACGCTGGCGCCAGCGAGGGTTGGGGAACCGAACGCGCTGCCGTTTTCGTCGACGATCGCCAGAACGCGGTCGAAGGTCACAGTTTCGCCTGCCTCAGCGTTCAGCTTCTCAATAAAGAGAACTTCGCCCTCAGCAACACGGTACTGCTTTCCGCCTGTTTCGATGATTGCGTGCTTCATACTCATTGCACCTGCCTCTCTCGGAGTCTCGCTCTCGGGGCGGAAACTGATGTTTCTCTTTGAAGCCCTCTCAATGCGGCCTTGTAAGTTTATCATGTGAAAAGAGGCTTGTCAAGACAAATATGCCCGTTTTTGTCAAAAAGGACAGAACACAGAGAATATTGCAGCGCTCCGACCTGGCCAATTGCGACCAATCTCTTTGGGCGCGCACAATCGCTTTCAGCCCGGCAAAGGGCGCTGCAATACTCTCCTCGCTTCCTCCCATCCCACCGGGGATCAATCCTCCGGCGAGCCGTATAATTTTTTGATTTCGTTTAAGTCACGCTTACCAACTGCATTTTTTGGCACGCTATCTACAAATGTAACATATTTCGGCACCTTGATGCTGGACAGCTCGGTTTTAACCGCCTTGATGACAGCCTCACGCGAAACTTCAGCGCCAGGAGCACGGACGACCAGCACACGACCGACCTCGCCCCACTTTGGATCGGATACGCCGACAATACAGGCTTCCAGCACGCCGGGCACCAGCATAATCACGTCCTCAATCTCCTGCGGGAAGATGTTCTCGCCTCCGGAAATATACATATTCTTTTTTCTGCCGCTGATGTAGCAGTAGCCGTCATCGTCGAGATAACCCATGTCGCCGGTGTGCACCCAGCCATCGTGCATAATTGCCGCAGTGGCCTCGGGATTATTCCAGTAGCCAGAAAACAGCAGCTTTCCGCCGAAAACCAGCTCGCCGCGCTCACCCTGGGGCACATCATTCCCCTCGTCATCGAGAAAGCGCACCTGGTTCAGAGGCGCAGGAATTCCACAGGAGTTCCATTTAGCGCGCACATCCTCAATATCAATAAGGCCGATGGGGTGGCACATATTGTTTGGGCCGACCTCCGTCATACCATAGGCGTTAACCATTTTGACGCCCTTCGCCCAGAAAATCTCAAGCAGTTCCCTGCCCGTCGGTGCGGCACCTGTGACGAGTATGCGATAGCAGGAGAAATCTGTCTCAGCAAAATCTGGTTGCATGGCCAAGGCCTTATACATCGTCTCTACAGAAATGCCGACAGTCGGCCTTTCCTCCCGGATTGCACTGAGCACCTTCGCAGGGTTAAACCCGCGCATTAGGATAATCCTGCCGCCATACATCAGCAGCGGAAGCGTAAAAACATTCCAGCCCGCCGTGTGGAACAGGGGCAATGTCAAAATTGCGGTGTCGTTTTCCGAGAGCTGAAAGCCCATGCAATCGGCAATCTGGTTATAGAAAATTGAACGGAAGGAAATCATAGCCGCCTTAGGCGTGCCCGTTGTGCCCCCCGTATGTATGAGCATCTGGATATCTTCATAATCCAGGCCGGGGTTCAACGGCTGGCCGTACTCTTTGAGGCCCATAATGTCAGAATAGCAATAGGTGTCTCCATTACAGGGCTCGTCCAGACAGACGAATTCCTGCTTGAAGCCTTTTTCACGCAGTGCGGCAACCGTGAACGCGAACTCGCTGGAATAGAAGATGACCCGCGGATCCTCATTCGCAATCAGCGAAAACAGCTCCTTCTCACGGAGGAGGCAGTTATAGGTCGTAATAATGATCCCGGTTTTGTAGGTTGCGAAAAACGCATCGAAAAAAGCGATGTTGTTCGTCGCGCAAAAACCCAGTCTGTCGCCCTTTTTCAACCCAAGCTTTTCAGTGAGAAACCACGCCAGCTTGTCCGAGCGCTCGTCCAGGTCGGAATAGCTGTAGTGCTTGCCGCTGTCGTAATCGTAAATCGCCTCGTGCTTGCCGGAAAAACGTACCCGATATTTGCCCATGTTGAACAGTGTTTCAGAATCGTACATCTCAGTCTCCCTTCTGCCCCTCACAACTTGGTACTGTTGGTTTTTTGCCGCGCCTTCTTTTTTTATTGCGCTAAAATAGGGCACATATAACAACAATATGTGACTATTTTATTACTAATATACGGGGAAATCAACAAAGAAATCCGCAAAAGCAGGGATATATGCCTCAGTGGATATCAATTTCGTCAGATAAAACAGACAAGCAAGCGAAATTTGTCTAATACACCGAAGAAGTTCAGACCCCTTTGTATTCGGTTTACATAATCCATAGTACGGTGACGGCAAATGCCTCGCGCAGAAAATAGTTCAGCCGCAAAACCGGATAGCTTGTTCTTGCCGCAACACCAAGGGGCAGTGCGCCCTGCTCCCGCGCCAGATACTTTGAGCGGTAAAGATGGTATTCACTGGAGACAATTGCGACCCGGCCCGTTGGGGCTCCCCCATCCTTCTCAAGTACATCCAATGAAAAAGCAATGTTCCCGGCGGTCGAGCGTGACTGGTCCTCAATTAAAAGTCTATTCTCTGAAATGCCGTTTGCCCTTAACCAGCGGCGCATGCACTCTGCCTCAGTAATTTCCTCCCCGGGTCCCTGCGCGCCGGATAAAACCGCCTTCGCATTGGGATAGGCATCCAGATACGCCTTGGCAGCCTCCAGCCTGTCGAGCAGCGAGAGCGAGGGCACAGTGCCGTTTACGCCTGCGCCGAGCACAACCAGATAGGGTGCTTCGGGATTTTCGTCTGTCCGCGCGGAACGGATGATCTGTGTTTCTACAATAGCCAACCAGATGAGTCCTGCGAGGAGAAGCACCGTCAGCAAAACTTCGAGAATCCACGCCCACCGCGCTCCTACGGATACAGAACGTGAAAGCAACCTGTAGAGGAGGGCTATCACAGCGATTCCGGACAGTGCAAGCGCGATTGTGCTATATCCCACCAACATGAAAGCAAAAACCGTAGCTCCACTGAGCAAAACGGCCTCCGCGAGCCAAAAGCCTGTCGTTTTCCAAACAGTCTTTTTCATACCGATCTCCTCATGCGTCCGCCGCTTCAATCTGCTCGGACAGCGCCTGCCACTGGTCGTAGAGCACATCCAGTGCAGTCTGCAGCGCAGCCTTATCCTCGTCTAGCGCCATGAGCTTCTGAAAATCCGTGGCGTGAGCCTCGTAGAGCGCGTCCATGGCACGCAATGTCTCCTCCTGCTTTGAGATCTCGCGCTCAAGCCGCTGGAGCTGCTTTTCGACGCTTCCCGTCTGCCCATGACGGCCGGTTCGTTGAGACGCCTCCTTTGGCGCCTCCCTGGCCTTAGCGGCGGCGCTTAGCTCGCTCTGCCGTCTCTGGTATTCCCGGAATTCTGAGAATCCGCCGCGAAAGTCGGTAATCTTGCCATCTTCCAGGAGCCAGACGCGCGTGGCGAAGCGCTCAATGAAATAGCGGTCGTGCGAAACGAAAAGCAACGCCTCACCGTAGTTTTCTACCGCCTCCTCAATCCATTCGCGGCTCTGAATGTCCAAATGGTTCGTCGGCTCGTCGAGGACCAAGAAATTTATCTCCTCACGCATCAACATACACAAGCGCAAGCGGCTTTGCTCGCCGCCGGAGAGCACGGAGACAGCCTTAAAAACATCCTCGCCTGTAAAGCGGAAACTGGCAAGTCTGTCGCGCGCAGACTGTGGTGTGCATTTTTCCGTATAGAGCATGGTGTCATATAGGCTACGTTCAGGGTGGTCAAATTTGATGATCTGCGGCAGATAGGCCGTCTTGGTCGCAGGGCCTCGGCGCACAATTCCCTTGTCCGGTGTATCCTCGGCCATGATGAGCTTGATGAGCGTTGATTTGCCTGTGCCGTTGTCGCCAATCAGAGCGATACGCTCGCCACCCTCGACAATCAGCTCCAGATCTGAAAAAAGCGTCCTGTCGCCGAAGGACTTGCTCACGCCGTCCAAAATGAGCACCTCATCTCCAGAAAAACTCCGCTCCGCAAACTTGATTTTCATGGCCTTGTCCGCCTTTGGCCGGTCGGTTTGGCGCAGGCGTTCCATACGCTTTTCCATAGAGAAGGCGCGCTTATGCAGTTTATCGTTACCCATAAACGCCCACAGGTGTAACTTGTCCGCCGCTTCCTTGAGCTGAGCGATTTTAGCCTGCTCCTTCTCGTATTTTTTTAGCTGCTCCTCATAGCGGCGCTGTTTTTCCGCGACGTAAAAGCTATAATTGCCACTGTAGAATTCCGCCTTGCCATCTCGGATTTCAATGGTGCGGGAGACGACGCGGTCGAGAAAAAATCGGTCATGGGAGACTGTGAGAACTGTACCGCGGAAACGGCGCAGATATTCCTCGAGCCACTCGGTCGCCTTCAGATCCAGATGGTTCGTCGGCTCATCCAGCAGCAGGATGTCCGTATCCTCCAGAATCAGCCGCGCGAGGTTGACGCGCGTCCGCTCCCCGCCCGAAAGAGCGGAAAAAAGCTGGGCTCGCATAGTCTCTGAAATTTCAAGGCCATTTGCCACCCTGTTGCGCTCAAATTCAGCGTTGTACCCGCCAATGCGCTCATAGTCGGCCACCGCGTGATCGTATTCGAACATTAGTGCTTCTGAGCTGTCCTCTGCCATGCGACGGGTCAGTTCGTTCATGCGCGTCTCAAGAGCAAAAATCCGCGCGTGCGCAGCACGAAGCACGTTTTCTACCGTGTACTCCGGCGGATAGACCGGAATCTGTGTGATGAGCCCCAGTCGTTTACCTGGGGCGATGAAAACTGAGCCCTCGTCCGAACGTACTTCACCCGTTAGGATGCGGAACAGAGTGGTTTTCCCCGACCCGTTCTTGCCGAGGATGCCGACACGCTCACCGCAGGTAACTTCAAAACTGAGGCCGTCCAGTATATTTTTATCCTGTTCAAAGGCTTTGATCAAGCCATGTATTGAAAGATCGATCATACATAATCTCCTCAAAAGTCAGACCAGCTCACGGGGCCTAACTGTTTCCCACAGCCGCCTGCAAAACGGCGTTTGCCACAGGCCCCGCGTTTATTAGCCCGCCGCCCCCGTTCTCAACAATCACAGTGAAGGCCAGAGGGTGCTCCACATCGTCCAAAAAGCCGATGAACCAGGCATGGGACGTTCCGTCACCGACCTCTGCCGTACCGGTCTTGGCACAGAGCTTTAGGTTCGGGAAACTGCCTTGTCCATAAGCATAGGCCACGTTGTAGCTCATAAAGTCCTTTATCTTTTGCGCAGTGTCGCCCGTTAGCAGGCGGCTGTCGGGCGCATCTGAACCCTTAAGTAGAACCTGCCCCTCTGCCGTCCCTCCGTTTGCGATGGCCGAAACGAAGCGTAACATGGCAACCGGGCTAACAAGGTCGTTATACTGGCCTATACCCATCCAACTTAAGTTGCTGGTGCCGTGCTCGCCCTTTTCTATGCTGCCAGCCTTTGTAGCTATACCCTGAATTTCAAGACTGTCGAGCAGACCGAGCTTTTGAGAATAAGAAAAAATAGCCTCTGCCCCCAGTTCCTGTGCCAGCTCAGAAAAAGCGCAGTTGCAGGAATTTGCCAACACCTGTTCAACAGTCTGTTGGCCATGGACGCCTGTGCAGGTCACAAGGTCCCCACCGACCGACACGCTTCCGCTGCAAGTGAAGGTGCGCGTATTGAGGTCGGGAGTGTTTTCAATCGCTGCGGTTAGTGTAACAAGCTTGAACACCGAGCCAGGTGTGTAGCTTGCACCAAGGCCACGATTAATAAAGACGCCCTCGTATTGCGAGGCGGAAAGATCAGGGGGGGTGCTCGGATCATAGCTCGGCGAGCTGACCATGCAGAGAATTTCGCCTGTTTTATAGTTTTCGACCAGCACCGCTCCCTTTCTGCCGTTCAGCGCCATATAGGCCACAGCGTTAAGCGCGGAGTCGATGGATAGCTTGACTTTTGCGCCTTCTCCTGAGAGGCTTGCCACTCCGTTAATGGGATTGTATCCCGCCAGCTTGTTGTTAAAAACCGAAAGCGCGCCACCGATATTCCCGCCGTAATCGCCGACAGCGTGCAGACAGGCTTTTCGTATCGTCTCGTCCTCGGCGTAAAAAAACACGCCGCTGCCCGCCCGGGCGAGGACGACGCCGTTCCGGTCGGTCAAAACACCTGTATCAAGCACGCCCTCGCTAAACACGCTTTGGTTCGCGCGGAGCATGACCCAGTCGTGTCCGTCCGCGAACAGGCGAACGGTAAAAATGCCAAGGCCGAACACTAGCCCCAACGCGATAAGCAGGGCAAAGTAGGCACGGTTTTTTATTTTTTTCAAACTTCCCGCCTCCCTCTCTCGTTCCGGCGGTCAAAGAGGTCGCGTGGTTTTTCAACGTCCCCCGTATTCTCATTCGGGCTGCGCAAGGCAAACTCATTACGATCGTGCATATGCGTCGGATCCTTCAGGACAAAGCTCGCGCTCTTGCGCGTGTCTGTAGCCTTGACAAAGGCAAGAAGCGCCCAGCAGGAGATCAGGCTCGAACCGCCCAAGGAGACGAAGGGGAAGGTAACGCCCGTGAAGGGCAGGATATCCAAAGAGCCAAACACGTTCAGCCCAAGCTGGACCAGTAGCAGGGACACCGCGGCACAGCCCGCGATCACATAAAAGGCAGAGCGCCCCTGCGCGGCATTGCGTACGGTGAAGGCAGCAAGCAGGATTAGCGCCGCCACCGCGCTAAGGGCAACGAGCAGCCCAAGCTCCTCACACACCATGCCAAACACCATGTCGGTGTCCGCCGCAATGATTTTGTGCAGCCAGCCGTTGCCTGCACCAAGGCCAAACAAGCCGCCGGAAGCGGACGCTGAAAGGGCCCGCGTCTGCTGGAAGCCCGAGCCGTTGACATCCTCCCAGACATGCCCCCAGGTGGCAAAGCGCTGGGCAATGTGCGGCCTGACGCTTAGAGCAAGAAAACCCGCCAGTCCCGCGCCGGAGATTGCAAACAGCACCGTTGCGACATTTCCGCTGCGCAGAAATGAAATAACA
This sequence comes from uncultured Oscillospiraceae bacterium, assembly GCA_964424175.1. GTDB lineage: Bacteria > Bacillota > Clostridia > Oscillospirales > Oscillospiraceae > UBA2658. The sequence goes on from CAYRIA010000006.1 coordinate 14,680, forward strand.
AGGAATGTCGCAAAAAAGACCAGAGCTGTGCCGAAATCGCCGATCAGGGCAAGCGCGCCGACGCAGACGGCAGAGAAAATGATATAGGCCAAAAGGTTTTTCTTGAGATACAGGCTGTCCATCGTCGCGGCACCGGCATAGATATAGACGATCTTAACGAATTCGCTGGGCTGGAAGGAGACACCCGCAACCGTAAGCCAGTTCTTCGCGCCAAAAATTTCCGAACCAAAAATCACGTTGACCGCCAGCAGGCCAATGGCGGCGGCTCCCGCCGGAAAGCGCATGGCCTTAACCCGTCTCAAATCGCGCAACCAGAAGCCCAAGATTAAAAAGAGCGCGATGCCAGCGAGGAGAAGAAGGATCTGTTTGAGCATTCCCTCCGGTGTGGAACTGGATGCGACGGACAGTCCCAACGAACTGAGGAAGAAGGCAAGTGCCTCCACCTCGAAGCCCCGGCGGCCGATTGCGCGCATTATGATGAAATATAGCCACATAAGCGTGCAGACCGCAACGAAGGACAGCGCAATCTGTGCCCGGAATTCCTCTGCGCAATAGAAGAGCTGCTGGTACAGAATGATGAACTGAAAAACCGTAACATAGCCGAACATTGCGCCCGGAGATATCATCCGCCCCGGCGCGGTTCGGCGTGCGGCAATGACCCCGCGTTCCTCCTCGGTGAGGTTGAAAAAGCGGAGCGACGAATGGCCCAGGCTGAGCAAATCGCCGTCTTCCAGCCAAGCACCCTCATTGGGGATCGCCTCGCCGTTTATTTCCGCGCGCGCGCCGCCTCCCACGTCGTAGGCCGCCCAGTTGCCGGCTTCGTCGCGGTTAAGTACAAGTTGTACGCCGGCCGCTGCACTCCCCACCGTTATGTCTGCGGAGCGCGCCTTGCCGATCGTACATTCCCAGTGGCGCAATGGCACGCGAGCGCCGTCAGGCAGGTCGAGATAGGCCCAGACCTCCGGCTCATAGCGTTCACGAAACATAGAATACGCGCAGCGCAGAAGGATTGCGATTGCCGCCAAGGGCAGCATAAAGCGCGTGAAATAGACGAGGTAGTGCAGAAACGGGCTGAGCGCACCCGCATCGGACTGCGAAAAAAAATCATTCAGACTTTGCAGAAACGCCTCCAAGCGACCTCACCTCCGTTTCATACCGCTGCCAAAGCTGTGCAAAGACCGCCGGACTGGCTTCCGGCGGTCAGCTGCAAGCGGTCTTTTATTTGAGTGCCACTCTGTTGAAGGCTTTTTTCCCGCGCCGAAGCACCAGCCCTTCTCCTGAAAGCAGCTCTGCTGTGAAAAGATGGGCGATGTCTGTGACCTTCTCACCCCCGGCTTCAACGCCGCCTTGCTGGACGGCGCGGCGCGCCTCGGACTTCGATGGGCATAATCCGCTTTTGACAAGGAGCGTGAGTATATCAACCCCGCCGTCACTAAGATCTGATTCCGTCAGCGCCGTCGTTGGGATGCTGCTCAGGTCGCCGCCGCTGGAAAACAGCGCGCGCGAAGCTTCCTGAGCCTTGACCGCCTCAGCCTCGTCGTGGACGAGCATCGTCAGCTCATAAGCAAGGATTTCCTTGGCCTCGTTGAGCTGTGCGCCCTCCCACTTGTCTATCTCATCGATCTGCTCAATGGGCAGGAAGGTCAGCATGCGCAGGCATTTGAGCACGTCCGCATCCGCCACGTTCCGCCAGTATTGATAGAAGTCATAGGGGGAAGTCTTATTCGGGTCGAGCCAGACCGCGCCGGACTGGGTTTTGCCCATCTTTTTTCCTTCGGAGTTGAGTAGGAGGGTAATGGTCATTGCGTGAGCGTCTTTTGCGAGCTTGCGGCGAATCAGCTCAGTGCCACCGAGCATATTGCTCCACTGGTCGTCCCCACCGAACTGGAGATTGCAGTTGTAGCGCTTAAAAAGCTCATAAAAATCATAGCTCTGCATAATCATGTAGTTGAATTCCAAGAAGGAAAGGCCCTTTTCCATGCGCTGCTTGTAACACTCGGCACGCAGCATATTGTTGACCGAGAAGTGCGGACCAACTTCGCGCAGAAACTCGACATAGTTCAGGTTGAGCAGCCAGTCGGCGTTGTTGACCATGATCGCCTTGTCCTCGGAAAAATCGATAAACTTGCTCATCTGCTTTTTGAAGCAGTCACTATTGTGCTGGATCGTTTCGATCGTCATCATGTTCCGCATGTCTGAGCGACCCGAGGGGTCGCCGATCATTGCCGTTCCATCGCCGATAAGTGCGATGGGCTTATTCCCTGCCATCTGCAGGCGTTTCATCAGACACAGCGCCATGAAATGGCCGACGTGCAATGAATCTGCCGTCGGATCAAAGCCGATATAAAAGATCGCCTTGCCCTCATCGACAAGTGCGCTGACCTGCTCCTCGTTCGTAACCTGCGCGATGAGGCCGCGCGCCTTAAGTTCGTCATAAATTTTCATCGTTTTTTCGCTCCCCAAGTAGTTCTTTTACCAGTATTGCCGCCGTGTCCATGAATTCCTCGCAGCGTGCGCGGCCAAATCTCTCCGTTAGCTCCCGGCAGCTCAGCACGCCGTATTTTTCCTGAAAGGCGTCTGTGAGCTGATTGGTTAAACCCGCAAGCTCCTCACGCTTTCCCTTGTCAGCCGGATCCTCGAAGGGTCGGGCCAGACCCAGCGTAAAGACGCCGCCTGCCAGCGCACCGCAGACCTCGCCGCAGCGCAGACCACCCCCGAATCCGTTCATTGCCGAAAGTGCCATACGCCTGTCAATTCTGCTGGAGTCTCGGCAAAGATAGGCAACACACTGCGCGCAGTTGAAGCCACGAGCGTGCAACTCTGCGGCCGTCTCTGTCTCCTTCAATGGTATTCCTCCCAAACTCAATGTCCCAGCTCGCTTTTGAAGCACTCCGCAGCGTCAAGCTGCTCGCCCGCGGCAAGGAGAGTATTTTTCGTAACCGTGTCGCCACCGTGTAGCCTCGCAAGCTCGTGCTTTCTGCCCTCACGGTCAAGCACGCGGACACTTGTGTACGTCCGTCCATCGCGCTCAGACTTCTCAATCACATAATGCGTGTCTGCCATCGCGGCAATTTGCGGCAGATGTGTCACGCAGAGCACCTGTCGACTGCGCGAAAGCTGCGCCAGTTTTTCACCGACGCGCGAGGCCGCAACACCGGAGACGCCCGTGTCGATCTCGTCAAAAACCAGCGTCTCAATTCCGTCCTTTTCGGAAAAGACGTTCTTCATTGCCAGCATAATGCGTGAAAGCTCACCGCCGGAGGCAATGCGGCTGATCGGCCCCGGAGTCTCTCCCTTATTTGCGGACATGAGGAAGCGTATTTCGTCCGCTCCCGACATGCCAAAACCCGGCTCGCCGCCTATTGGCGTTATGTCAACCAAGAATCTGACAGAGGGCATAGAAAGCGCTCGAAGTTCCTGTATGATGCGTGCTTCAATTTCAACGACAGCCCTTTTTCTGGCTGCGGTGAGCTTTGCCGCCTCAGCCTTGACCGCTGCTGTCTGCTGTTCCAGCCTTACTTCGAGCATTTTGAGCGTATCATCTGCGAAGGCAAGCTCGTCAAACTCCGCGCGGGCTTGCTCCAGCCGCGCAATCAGAGCCGCCTCGTCGCCGCCGTATTTTTTCGATAATCGGCGCAAGAGGGCGAGCCTTGTTTCCAACGCATCGTACTCCTCCGGTGAGAAATCCAAACTGTGCATAAAGTCCCGCAGCGTCTCGGCCGCATCCCTGAGCTGAAAGGCTGAGTCCATGAGGATTCTTTCAACCGTCGAGAGCGCCGGACTATAGCGCGCGGCGCGCGCAACGCCGGATGCTGCACTGTCCGTGAGCGAAACGGCGTTGTCATCCCCGCCATAAAGCGCATCGTAGGCAGCATTCACCGACTCGGTCAGCTTTTCCGCATTCCGCAATAGCTCGCGACGGGCTGTGAGGCTCTCCTCCTCCCCCGCGTGGAGCTCCGCGGCCTCCAATTCTTCAATCGTCAAGCGCAGGGTGTCTGCCAGACGCGCCTTCTCGCGCTCATCCATCGACAGCCGCTTTATCTCATTTTTAATCTCCAAATAGGCGGCATATTGGGACTTATAAGCACAGAGGGTGTCCTCAAAGCTGCCGAAGCCGTCCAGGTACTCCCGGTGGCGCGTCTCGTCAAGGAGTTTCTGCCCGTCGTTTTGTCCGTGGATGTCCAGCAGCAGACCGCTCAGCTCGCGGAGCTGCGCCGCTGAAACCGGTGCGCCGCCAACGCGGCAGGAGGATTTCCCGTCACCCGAGATACGCCGTTGCAAAATCAGCTCATCCTCCGGTTCCAGCTCATTTTCGCGCAACCAAGCTTCTGCCCTGCCGCTCGAAAACACCGCTGAGGCCAGTGCCTTTTCAGCGCCTGTCCTAATTAGCTCACGCGAAACCCGCACGCCCATAACGGCGTGCAGGGCGTCAATAATGATGGATTTTCCTGCACCCGTTTCACCGGTCAGCACATTCAGTCCCTGCGTGAAGCTGATGTCCGCTCGCTCAATAACCGCTATATTCTCTATATGGAGGTCTGTAAGCATATCCTTTCCCCCCTAATCTGCCGAGCGTTAAAGCAGACCCTCGATCTCGTGTTCAAGCTTCTCCGCCGCCGTCATATCCTTCATTGCGATGAAGGCCGTGTCGTCGCCCGCGAGCGTGCCGACCAAGCCGCTGATCTCCATCCCATCCAGTGCCGCACAGGCAGCCGAGGCCAGCCCCGGCATCGTTTTGATGACCAGAAGGTTTTGGGCAACGGTATAGGAGGTCACGCTCTCGCGAAAAATCTTCTTGAGCCTGAGGCTGTAATCCGTCAGCTCCTCGCGGGAGGCAGCAACATAACGGTATCTCCCCGCGCTCGTCAGTTCTTTGACCAGACGTAGCTCCTTGATGTCCCGCGAAAGCGTCGCCTGCGTGCTTTTGACGCCGCAAACCGAGAGCGCCTCGATAAGCTGACTCTGTGTTTCAATATCCCGGGACGCAATGATTTCCAGAATTTTCTCCTGCCGTGACGACTTCATATTCTCTCCCCCAATTTCATAAAAGCAATATCGTAAAAGCTCCTACCGGAGATATGTGCCATGATTGTGCGGTGCGCAGACATTCTTATTCGAAGCTCGTCCCCGTAGAGGAAGGGGATCAGCACACCACCATCCACAGATATCCAAATCTGCTTGCCCTCGTTCCTGCCGGTTTTTATGGTTACGACCCTGTCCGGCGCGAGGACGAAGGGACGCACGGCCATCAGATGCGCACAAATCGGGGTTAGCAGAATGTTGTTTGCCGTCGGTTCTACAAGGGATCCTCCCGCCGAAAGAGAATAGGCCGTCGAGCCGGTTGGCGTTGCAACGATAATCCCATCGCCGGAGTACTCCGTAATTTTTGAGCTATCGCCGTAAGCTACAAGCTTAATCGTCGTCGCCGTACCGCAAACAACTGCGTCGTTGAGCGCGCAGTCGGAATAGATGCACTCACCATCCCGGTAAAGGGCCACGTCCAGCATCATCCGGCTGATCGGCTCATATTGGCCATCAGCAGCAGTAACGATCAATCCCAGCTCATCCGGCTCAAGCTCCGCCATAAAGCCCTTATGTCCGAGGTTAACGCCCAGAATCGGCACGGGTGCGTGCAGTACCGTCCGCGCCGTTTCGAGGATTGTTCCATCCCCGCCAAAGCAGATCAGGAGCCTTGCGCCCTCTGCGGCTTGCGCAAGCGGCGTCGTTTTCATTGCATCAAGCGACCGATCGCCAGTGAGACTGTACGGAACGGGGCTGAGGACGACCTCGTGTCCTGCCTCCAGCAGTAAGTTTCTCACCTCAAGCGTCAGCTTTAGTCCCTTATCCCGCTCGGGATTCGGACAGAGAACGATCTTATTGTTGCGCATAGTCACCCTTTCTCAATGAACAAGTGCTTCGTGGGAAGCTGCGACAACGGCTGCAGGATCAAGTGCGGAAGCCTTCCCGCCTCCCTTTTTCAAAAGCGCAAGGTATTCGATATTGCCCTCCGGCCCGCGGATGGGCGAAAAGCTTAAATCCAGTGCCGTATAGCCAGCCGTGGGGACAAAGTCTAGAAAATCCCGCACGACCTCGATATGCGTCTCTTGCTCGCGGACGACGCCTTTTTTGCCAACCTTTTCCCGCCCTGCCTCAAACTGGGGCTTGATCAGGCAGATGACAAAACCTTCTTCGGCTATAAGCTGATGCACAACCGGCAGTACGAGTTTTACGGAGATAAAAGACAGATCCATCACCGCAAGCAGCGGTGTCTCGTCCAGCCGATCAGGTGTTAAATGGCGGATGTTGGTACGCTCCAAATTCACAACGCGCGCATCGCAGCGCAGCTTCCAGGCGAGCTGGCCGTAGCCTACGTCTACGGCAAAGACTTTTTTCGCGCCGTTTTGGAGCAGCACATCCGTAAAGCCACCGGTTGAAGCGCCGCAGTCGAGGCAAACAAGTCCCTCTGGATCAAAATTAAATGCTTTCAACGCCTTTTCGAGCTTGAAGCCGCCGCGGCTGACATAGGGCAGTGCTTGGCCCTTAAGCGTAACTTCCGCGTTTCCATCGACGGACATCCCGGGCTTGTCCATGCGCTGTCCGTTAACGAGCACCAGTCCAGCCATGACCGCCGTTTTGGCGCGCTCGCGGCTTTCCGTCAGCCCCTTTTCAAAAACAAGCTGGTCGAGCCGCACCTTTTTCATCGCACGGTCTCCACGAAGCTGACGCCCTCCGGCATCGCAAAAAAGCCCTTAGCCGTCTCTGCAATGCTCTCCCCATCCAGTCCACAGTGTCGAAGAAGCTCCTCAACGCTACCGTGCGGCACAACGCCATAACCAAGGTCGAGGGTTTTGACGTTCCGCAGACTCAGCCCCGCCTCTGCACAGGCGGCAAGGAGCCGAGAGCCGATGCTGCCGGCGGCACAGACATCCTCCGCAACAAGTAGCCTTCCCGTCTTTTTGAGTGAGGTAATCACCGCAGCGCTGTCGAGAGGGTTGACCAAATTAAGTTTGAGAAGCTCGACGGAAATCCCCTCGCGTTCAAGCAGGGCAGCCGCCTTGATCAATTCGTTAATCATGACGCCGTAGCCAACAAGCGTCAGGTCACTGCCCTCGCGTAAAATCGAGCTGGGCGCGGAAGCGGTGCTATTGAGGTACTTGCCCTCACCCCCGCGGGGATAGCGCAGAGCGACCGGCCCATCTATACGGTAAAGCGCAAGAGCAAGCATATCGCGCAGCTCAGAAAAGTTTGCCGGGCAGAACACCGCCATATTTGGCACGGAGCATAGATAGGCAAGGTCAAAGACGCCCTGATGTGTCTCGCCGTCATGGCCGACCAGACCTGCCCGATCAACGGCAAAAACCACATGACGCTTGGAAAGCGCAACGTCGTGGATAAGCATATCGTAGCTGCGCTGGAGGAAGGTGGAATAGACCGCGAAAACAGGCTTCCTCCCTCCCGCGGAAAGGCCCGCCGCCATCGCGGCGGCGTGACCCTCGGCGATGCCGACATCGAAAAAACGGCCGGGATTGGCCTTGGCAAAGGTGGTCAGGCCCGTTCCCGAACACATCGCTGCGCTTACGGCGACAATTGTCTCATCCTTCTCCGCAAGTGTAGTGAGAGCGCTTCCAAACGCTTCGGCAAAGCTGTTTTTGGGACACTCGTCAACGCCGCAGTCGGCATCAAAAGCGTCTACCCCGTGATAGACCTCCGGCGCCTGCTCTGCAAAGCTGTAGCCCCTGCCCTTCTGTGTAATGACATGGACGAGCACAGGCTCCTTTAACTCCTTTGCCCAGCCGAGTACGGCCTCAAGAAGAGGTAGGTCATGCCCGTCAACCGGCCCCAGATATTGAAAGCCCATGTCGTCAAAAATATTGCCGGGTAGCATGCGGCGCTTGAACCATTCTTTAATCTTATGGTTGAAGTTATACAGCGGAGGCAGGTGCCTGAAAATTTGGCGGTACCTGCGTTTGAAGCGGAAATAGCCCGGCCTGAGCCTGAGCTTTGCAAGCATCATCGAGATGCCGCCGACATTTCTGCCAATGGCCATGCCATTATCGTTTAAAACCACAACGAGCTGTTCCTTCGACTGTCCCGCATCGCAGAGCGCCTCATAAGCCGCGCCGCCGGTCAGCGCGCCGTCGCCAATCAGCGCGGCAACCGCATAATTCTCGTGAGCGAGAGTCCGTGCCCGCGCCATGCCCAAAGCAACGGAAACAGAAGTCGAGGCATGTCCAGAGATTGCCGCGTCATGGATGCTCTCCCCAGGCTTAGGAAAGCCGGCCAGGCCGCCAAAGCAACGCAACGTATTGAAGCTCTCTCTTCGGCCGGTGAGAATTTTGTGGACGTAGCTCTGATGCCCAACGTCAAACACAAGCCTGTCCCTCTCGGTATTGTAAACACGGTGGAGAGCAAGCGTAAGTTCAACCACGCCCAGATTGGAGGCCAGATGCCCACCCGTCCTGGAAACGCCGTCGATCAGAAAGCCGCGCAGCTCCGCCGCGAGGATGTCCAGCTCCCGCTGAGAGAGCGGACGCAGGTCGGCCGGGGAATTGATAGACTTCAGAATATTCAAAACAGTTTTACCTCTTAGTGTTATTGCGCCGCCGTCCGGCGCGGATATTGCGTTTACACATACAAGTTATCATACCAAAAAACGCCTGCTTTTACAAGTGTAAAGCGGCGTTTTTCCGGTTTTATTCATCATTGAATGAATATTTTCCGCAGTCAGCTTGGGCGCGCGCGCAGCTGCTCAGCAAATTCCAGAAGAAAGTCGGGTCTGGGAAATGCCTGCGTCGCTGTGGTTTTCGCGTGTTCCGTGAGCCGGGCAATCATCTGCTCACAGGAATCTTTGCCATAGAGGCTCATAAAAGTCGTCTTTTCTGCGCGCCTGTCCGATCCGACGGTCTTGCCCAGTGCCTCGGGCGTGCTCAGCTCATCAAGCATGTCATCACGAATCTGAAAAGCCGCGCCCAGCGCAGAGCCGTAGACCAGCGCAGCCTCGCGCTGTGCCGACGAAGCGCCGCCGACGATTGCGCCCATCAGACAGGCTGCTGCGAGCAGGCTACCCGTTTTCCGCGCCTGCAGGTCACTAAGCTCGTCCTCGGTCAAGGCGCTTCCGTTTCCCGCAATGTCCATCTGCTGCCCACCGCAAATGCCGTCCACCCCAGCGGCATTTGCCAGGGCCTCAGCGCAGCCGGCACGAACCTCCGCCGGCAGGCTGGAGCGCAGGATTATTCCAAAAGCCTCGGCCTGTAACGCATCGCCCGCGAGAATGGCTGTGGCCTCGCCGAAAACAATGTGACTTGTCGGCCTGCCTCGACGCAGGGCGTCATCGTCCATGCAGGGCAAGTCATCATGAATCAGCGAATAGGTATGCAGCATCTCAACGGCGGTAGCGGCGGCTAGCGCCTCCTCCGCCCTTCCACCCACGGCCTCGCAAAAGGCCAGCGTCAGTACCGGGCGGATGCGTTTACCTCCAGCCAGCAGGCTGTAGCGCATGGCTTCGATCAAGCGGGCAAAGGGCAGGGCTTCACCGCCTGAAAGTACATGCTCCAGCGCGCACTGCACCAGAGCCCGATAACGCTCAAAGTCTGCAGACATACTATTCACCGCCCTCGAAGGGCAGTTCAACGGGTGCACCGTCTTCCCCCTTTTTGAGCAGGGCAACCTTCTGTTCTGCCTCGTCCAGCAGCGTGCCGCAGGCAACGATTAGCGCCGTACCCTCTTCAAAAAGTGCCAGCGCCTCATTGAGCGGGGCTTCGCCCTTCTCCAATTGTTTTACAATCGCGTCGAGCTTTTCCATTGCCTGCTCAAAACTGAGTTTCGCTTTCGCCATCGGCTTGTCCTCCAGATCTGTTCTTGGTTTTCGCCCCTGTGTCTTTCATCTTCATTCCGCAGGCAGCAGTTCGTCAACCGTGCAGCCAAGTGCGCCGCGGCTGAGGCTGATAGTCAGCTTATCGCCAACCGTGACAGCCGATGCGTCACAGACCGCACGCCCGGCCTCGTCTGTTGCTATCGCATAGCCGCGCCCAAGCACCTTAAGGGGACTGAGCGCATCTAGCTTAGCGGCAAAGCGGATATAGCCCTGTTTTTTCACGCCGAGAAGTCGCTCATAGCGCGAAAACAAGCTATTCTGCACACTGTCCAGCAGCAGGCGCTTCTGGTCGATATAGGCTGAGGGATTCTGCAATATCCGACGTGAGCTGAGATCGGAGAGGCGCGCCCGGCCCTCAGAGAGCTTTTTCCGCATGGCGTGCATCAGGCGCGTCTCCATGGAAGCCAAAGACTCGCGCAACTCGTTTACGTCCGGCACCGCCAACTCCGCCGCATTTGAGGGTGTTGCAGCACGAAGATCGGCAACAAAATCTGCTATCGTCACGTCCGGCTCATGGCCTACGGCGGAGATGACCGGCAGCTCAGATTCATAGATCGCCCGCGCAACACGCTCGTCGTTAAACGCCCACAAATCCTCGATCGAACCACCGCCGCGGCCTGTGATGATGAGGTTGGCGACCCGGTATTTGTTCGCGTAGCGGATCGCACCTACGAGCTCCGGCGGCGCCTCCGCACCCTGCACACGGACAGGCAGAATCACAATCTTCGTCATCGGCCAACGGCGTCCGAGGATGCGGAGCATATCGCGCACGGCGGCACCAGCCGGCGAGGTAATCAACGCAACAGTTTCGGGATAGCGTGGCAGCGGCTTTTTATGCGCGGGGTCAAAAAGCCCTTCCTTCGCAAGCTTCTCCTTTAGCTGTTCAAAGGCGACGTGCAGGTCGCCCAGTCCCTCGGGAAAAAGCTCCGTACAGTAGAGTTGATACGCCCCGTCGCGTGGAAAAACAGTGACGCGCCCCACGACTGTAACACCCAACCCGTTTTCCGGCTTGAAGCGCAGCCTTGAGGCGTTTCCCTTAAACATGACGCAGCGGACAGAACTTTCTGCGTCCTTGAGCGTAAAATAGTGGTGGCCGGAGGGATAGAGCTTGTAGTTGGAAATCTCACCCTTAACCGCCACATTTGCCAGCAGTCCGTCTCCGTCCATCAGACTTTTGATATGGTTATTGAGCGCTGTGACAGATAAAACGGTATCTTCCATCCCTATTCCTCCGCGCTTCTCCCTGTCTCCTCTTCGGCAGGCGCAACGTCCTGCGCGGCTTCTGTCTCCCGTTCGTCCGAAGGCTCGCTACCGCGCTCACCACGCATGAAGGCACCGAGGATGCCATTGATGAAGGCCACCGTTTCCGGCTCCTCATAGCCCTTGGCGAGCTCCACAGCCTCGTTGATGGCCACGCTATCCGGCACCTCGTCCATATACAGCACCTCGAACAGGGCGACGCGCAGGATGGTCTGCGCAATGCGCGAGATGCGCGTGAGCTTCCAACCCTTGGTGTATTTTTCGATATAGCCATCCAGCTCACCGCGGGTATCAAGGATTCCCTCGACGATTTTACGGATATATGCAAGCTGCTTCTTACTCGGATATTCAGCAAAAAGCATGTTTTCCACGCCGAGAGTCGCAAAGTACTCTTGATCGAAAAAGCGCGCCAGCGTCTCCTCAGTATTTTCGGGAGCATCCGCTAGGGCAAAGCCGAGCTGCACGGAAAGCTCGCGCGCCACAGTTCTGGTCATCTCTTGTAGTCCTCCGATGTATGATTAAGTGCAGACAATCGGAAAGCGGCTGCGTTTGACGCTCCGCTTTCCGAAATCTTACTGCTTATTTCTTGGGAAGGTAACGCCGCTGACGTGAACATTGACCGTCGGCGACAGACCCGTCATGGCCTCAAGCGCGCCCGCAACGGCGAGTTGGACCTTTGAGGCGACATCAGCAATGACGCAGCCGAAGATGACCATCACCAGAACGTCGATCGTGACCCGATCCTCTTCCAGTGTGACCTTGACGCCCTTAGCCAAACTCTTTTTGCCGATGAACTCCAGGATATCGCTACCGACCGTGTTGGCCAGGCCGTCTACGCCCTCGACCTCCGCCACGGCCGCGCTGACCATAACGGCAATCACATCCTCGGAAATGCTAATCTTACCCTTTTCGGTTTCCGTGGTTATATAGTTCTCAGGCATTTTGTGTTCCTCCAGTCGTCTGATGCTTATCTTTTGACCTTTTCAGGTAGTATACCACAGGCGCGCGGTTCCGCTGCGGTATATCGATCAAATTTTGTAAAAAGTTTGCCTGCAACGAGTTTACCACAGTCCTCCGAAAAAATAAAGAAAAATCGCTACTATTCGAACATCTCCCCAGTCTCATCATAGGATTCCCCATCCATCCCCGCCGCAGGGTTGTTTGCGTTAGGGGCGGGACTTGGGCTTGCGGTGGGTGCCTCAGTCGGTGCGGCAGTAGGGGCAATAGTCGGTGCAGAGCTTGGTGCTGTAGTTGCAGTGGGCGGCGTACTGCTCTTGACTTCTATTACCCGTATCTGCGTCGGCATATAATCTGTCTCGGCTACGATGGCGTCCGTGATCTTTGCCACCTCCTCTGGGGATAGCCCCTCCTCCGGCGAGGGTACAGCCAGCGTCACTCCGTCCGCAGTGATGAAGGCGACGCACTCTGCGAAGTTCTTGGCGAGCAGCAGGTTCTCAATCTGCGTTTCTAACATCGAGTAGTTTGCCATAGCGGCAATCGCACTCATCGCGCCATCAATGGTCTCCTGCGAGGCCATTTCAGAGGCCGCGGCCGCCTTCAGCAGCTCCAGCGCCTCGTCGCGCGACTGCTGTCTGGTCAGCCGTGCCTCTGCGAAATAATTGGACACGGACAGGTCAAGTCCGCCTTCCATGGCCTCCTCAGCCGCCTTGGCGTTGGCAAGCTCCGCGTCTGACAACGCGGCGACACCCTTTCCGTTGTTATAAGACCAGTTAAGATAGACCGCGGCACATATGCACAGCAAAACCGCCCCGATCGTGACATACTTTTTTGTTTTGTTCATTGTTCCTCCTCCGTCTCATTTTCGATCGATCAAACTACTTTTCCATGCTGATAATGCTGATCCTATCCGCCCCCAGCCCGGTGAACGCGGAAACAGCCTTTGTGATTTTCAGCCGCACGTCCGCGGAATCCGCACCGTCACAGACGATGACCGCGCCCAGATAATCCGGGTTTACATAATAAAGCTCAACCACCCTTTCTCTACCGTTTTCGGAGACGACGAGTGTTCCCTCTGCGCTCTCTGCCAGCTCGCGCGAGATGCTATTGCTGACGGAAAGGAGCACCGCTACCCTGCCCGCACCCGTGATTTTTGTAAGCTGGCTTTCAAGACGGTCCTCCTCCTGCGTAAGCGAAAAGGTGGGAGCCGTAATCTCACTATCCGTACTTTTCTCTGTTTTGCCCCCGGGCTGCCAGAGCAGCAGGAGCAGCCCGACGGCGAGTACGGCCAGTGCGTATTTGTTTTTTAATATCCCCTGAAGATTCAGCTTCCCTGCCATTTTATCCTTCATAGCCGCTCCAATACTGTCTCTCGCCGGGAATGCCCAGCTCCGCTTCGATATTGCTTGAAATTAGGCTCTTTTCTCTTGGCGTCAGCTCCGCTGTGATTGTGACCTCATAGGGATACCAGCATCCCGCATCACCCCACTTTACCGCAACCTCGACGCTTCCGAGTATCGCGCCCAAGCTTATCGCTTTGTCCAATATATATGCTTCCAGCTCCTCTTCTATGATGCGGCGGCTTAATCCATTTTCCTTTTCTTCGGCCGCGCCAATAATCTCGTCCGCCTTCTGCCGGTATACGGACAGGTCAAGGGACAGATCCGGAAGCGCGCCATTAAGCAAGGGGCTTACCATTGCCATAATCAACACGATTCCACATACAAGCTTTAATACGCCCTTGACCTTTCCCTTCGGCGTCACCGCCGAGGCCGCGGCACAGATCAGCGCCGCCCCCGCAATTGCTCTGACCCACTCCTGTGCAAAGCTCGTCACAGCGAACTCACCGTCCTCATGCTTGAAATCACAGAGAAAAAGAGCATCATTCCCCCCGCGCCGACCAGCGCGAGCAGCATTCCAAAGGCTGCTCCGATATCAGAGATTAGCGTTGCCATACGCTTATCCGCCATTGCCTCAGCAAAAGCTGCCGTGCCCTTGTAAACCAGATAGTGCAGTCCAAGGTTCAAAAAGGGTGAAAGACAGACCGCAACAACCGCGAAAAGGCCAAACACGCCAATGGCGTTTCGCAGCATCCCCGCCCCGGCAACGAGCGTCTCCGCAGTGCCTGAGAGAATCCCTCCGACGACCGGCAGCGCCGTCCCCAACGCAGACTTCGTCAGAGACGCAGCGAGAGCGTCTGCCTTGCCTGTGACCAGACCGCTTACACCAAGATAGGCCGTGAAGGCCAGCATCAGCATGGTCAACGCCGTCGTGCAACCACATTTTAGCAGCTTTGCCACGTTCGCCAGTGAGTCCTTACTCAGCGCAGCGTTTGCGATCACCGCCGCTAAGTAGATGCTGATGAGCGGAAGAATTATGTTAACCGATATCGTGATCAGGATGTCCATAAACAGCGCGGTCGCGGCATACTTGGCCGAAGCTGAGGTGAAAGCCCCTGCGCTGGCTGCCGCCGCGCACATCGTAGGCAGGAGTGCCTTGGAATAGTCCGAGAGGGCTGTCAGCGTCTCCATTCCCAGCCCGATGAAGGAGTTGACGTTTCCAGCGGCAAGCGCTGAAACCGCGACGACGCCGCCAAAATTAACCATGTCTCTTATATTGCCTTCATTCATCGCGGAACAGGCCGCCGTGCAAAGAAGGATGACGGCCAGCATCTTTGCCGCTGCGCCAAGGGCGTTTTTGAAAATACCTGTCGCGCTATCCCGAATTTCCGTCAGGATGGCCTTAAACCCCTTCTCCCCCATTGCCGTATCAGTAAGAGACAGCTCACCAAGCAGGTCCCGCGCTGACCCAGGCAGGGCTTCGGTCACGCTGTCCGCACCAACTGCCTCGGCCTGCCCATCGATCGCGGGTGGTACGGGCGCAAAAACAGCGTCCGTCACGTCCTCACCTTCCCCTGCGGATTCCTGCCCTTTTTCTGCTTGGGCAAAGCCGCACAAGAAGAGCGCAAGCCCCAGCACTATCAGCATTGTACGCAGCTTTCTCATGCCAGTTCTCCGATCATCCTCAGCATCATTTTTATCAGTGGCAGCGAAACATATAAGGCGCAGACCGCCCCGCAGATTTCAACCCCCGAGGCCACGGCCTCCTGTCCCGCATCCTTGCAGATGTCACTTCCGAGCCGTGCCGTGATTCCTATGCCGACGCACTTGAGGATGGGTGCGGCATACGCGGAGGAGAAATCTGCGTCCAGCTCGACCAGCCTGAGCACCTCGAGCACTTCAAAAAGGACCTTCACTGCCATGCCCACGATCACTGTGCAGACACTCAGCGTCAGCAGAACGGACAGCTCGGGGTTTGTGCGCTTGATGATGAGCGTGAGCACGCCGCCTGTGACGCCGATGATGACGGCCTTAATTATTAGCTCCATGGCTAAAGCCCGAAAAGGCTCTTAATGAGCGTGAACAGACTACTGATCTGCTGAACGACCAGCGCCAGAACCACGACTAGCGCCGCGAGCGTCACCATCAGAGCCTGATCGTCCCGCCCCGAGCGAGTAAGCAAAATATTCAGCACGGCTACAAGTATTCCGACCGCGGCTATTTTGAAGATGAGGTCAACGTCCATGGTATCCTCCGGTATAAAAATTCAGTTAAAGCAGGACGGCCGCCAGCATCAATCCGAAGCTGAACCCTAGGCCAGTATAGAGCCGAACGCCCTGCCTCGCCCGCCGGCTCGCACGCTGAAGCGAGTCCTCCAGCCGCGTGATGCAGACGACTAGAGCACCGGATTGCTCACTTTCGGAATATCGCCCCAGAAAGTCTCCAACACGGCAAAGCTCCTGCCTCTGACGCGCAGAGAGCTCAGGTCCGTTTTCATCGAGGACGCAGCCCCGCCAAAGCTCGGCGAGACTCTCCCTGCCAAAATCCATCATCCGCATGTTTAGTGACCGGACAAATCCGCAAAGGCAATCGGCCGTATGGCTTTCCAGCGCCGCAAAGATCTCCGGAATCGGCATGGAACCGTTTTTTAGTTCCGCGTCGATGGCGCGCAACAGGTGAACCGTCTCGGCAAGACAGCTGCGTCGCCGGACAAGCCTTCCGGCCTGACCCAGCCCAAGCAGCGTGCAGGCGCAAACAAGCAGCAGCGCACCCAGTAGCCTCACACCAGTGCCTCCACGGTGTACGAGCGCCTACCCTCTTTGTTTTCGATTACGACCGCCCGCTCAAAAATGCGCCGCTCCAGAAGTTTCCGGTAAAGTGCACGCTCCTGAAGGTCCAGCACCCGCCCTGCGTGCGCTGTTGCAAGCAGAGAAACGCCGCAATTTGCCGCGGTTTCTGCGGCAACAACGTCCACCGGAGCGCTGATTTCGTCAAAGGCGATGAGCTGTGGTGCCATCGCACGCAGAAGCAAAAAGATGCCCTCGCTTTTTGGTGCACCTGTCAGCACATCCGTTCGTGCACCGACATCAAAGCAGGGCTGCCCCTCAAAGCTGCCCGCGACCTCGCTGCGCTCGTCCACAAGAGAAATGCGCGTTCCGCCGTCGGAAAGTAGGCGTACAAGTTCGCGCAGCAGCGTCGTTTTCCCCGCACCTGGCGGCGAGATAATCAGCGTCGAGCGAAATCCGTCCTTAGTGAGCGCCGGCCAGAGCTCATCGGCGCAGCCCCGCTTTTCCCGGGGGATGCGGATGCAGACGGAGGAGAGGCGGCGGATGCTTGTTACCTTGTCTCCCTCGGCGACAGCTGTGCCGCAAAGGCCGACACGGCAGCCACCCTCGGCAGTGACGAAGCCCTGACGGATGCTGTCGGCATAGGTGTGTGCTGA
>CAYRIA010000007.1:0-28346 GCA_964424175.1 uncultured Oscillospiraceae bacterium
ATCTTCACGGTCACAAAATTGGCAAGCTCCCTGACGTAATCGGGGTCCTCGTCCGTTTTGAGCTGATACTCGCGGCCAGCGATCTCGATGGTGATATCTTTCATCATATCGGCAGTCACCTCTTTCGTAATTAAAAACGCCGCCATTCCGTAGCGGGTGCATTGGAGTGCAGGAAAGGCACACATACACCCTTATGGTAAATACGGTTGAATCTTATTAAGATAACAGATGTTCAGTAAAAGATTCTATAGACATCTTACTTGAACATTATAACATAAATACATATATTGCTACAAGACAAAAAAAATGTTATAATATGTTCCTCATGAATTCACCGGCGGAGGCGCATATGGAAGACAAGAAATACAGGCTGAGCAGCGAGCCGAGCCTTGCCCTGCCCGTCGCGGCGCTGGACAAGCTCATCGACGCATCGGACGGCACGGCAGCTCTGCTTTACCTCTATGCCCTGCGGCGCGGCGGCTTTGCACCGCAGGACGCTGCACGTGCCCTCAAACGCACGGAGGCCGAGATCACAAAAGCCGCAGCCGTGCTCTGTGGCCTCAAGCTGTTCTCTCAGGGTGAAATAAGCCCCGCCCTCCCCCTGCCCGCGGACGAGCTGCCGGAATATACGGCGGAGGATCTCGCCATACGCACCGGGGAAAACGGCGAATTCCGCGCAGTCGTCGAGGAGTCGCAGCGCATCTTGGGGCATATGCTGACGGGTGCGGAGCTCAAGCTTCTGTTTGGCCTTTACGATTACTTACGCCTACCCGCCGAGGTCATTGTCCTGCTCGTCAACCACTGTGTGGAGGAGGCGCGTGAACGCCTGGGGCCGGGGAAAGTCCCATCAATGAAATCCATCGAAAAGGAAGCCTACGTCTGGTATAACCGTGAATTGCTGACCTTGGAGCGTGCGGAGGCGCACCTGCTCCGCAAGCGGGCACGCAGCGGCGCCCTAAATGAGATCAGGCGGCTATTACAGATCAAGGATCGCACTTTTAGCCCAACCGAGCGGAAATATGCCGAGAGCTGGCTTGACATGGACTTTTCCCTTGAGGCAATCGCGCTGGCCTATGACAAAACAGTTGTCAAAACCGGTGCTCTTAAATGGCCGTATATGAACTCCATCCTCCAGAGCTGGCACAGCAAAAACCTCCACAGTCTGGAGGAAATCACGCGCGGTGACCTGCAACAGACCTACCAAGGCCGCAACAATCGCGCCGAGTCTATTGGTCCCGTCGGCGAACGCCTGCGCGACGACGCGGAACTGATGCGAAAACTGCTTGACCGCTCCAAGGGCGGCTAATGGGGGGACAGTATGGGATATGACGGAAAAATCCTAGCGCGCGCCAGAGACAGGCTCGCCGAAAGGCGCAGACAGCACAGCGAGGCCCTCACCGTGCGCCGAGCGGAGGTCTCCCTCCGCGCCCCTGGCGTTTTCAAGCTGGATGCGGAGCTGACTCGGCTGATGGCGACGCTGGCTGCCGACGCTCTGCGAAAGGGCACGGATGCCGGAGCTGCGGTTTTGTCGGCTCAGGAGCAGAGCGCTCGCCTGCTTGAGCGGCGCGCAGAACTCCTCGCGAAGGCGGGGCTACCCGCCGATTATCTTGACGAACGCTATGACTGCCCCGCCTGCCGGGACAGCGGCTATGTGCTGGGACGCCCCTGTGCGTGCCTAGATGCCCAATGCCAGGAGGAGACCGTCCGAGATCTGAGCAGCCTCCTCAAGCTTAGCGGCCAGTCCTTCGAGCGCTTTGACCTCGACTATTACGACAGGACGCCTAATCCCGAAACCGGTCTTTCTCCCTATCAGACTATGCGCAACGTCCTGAGCCTTTGCCGCGATTATGCAGAGGACTTCAATGCCGCCTCCCTGAATCTTTTGTTCCGCGGCAGCACGGGGTTGGGCAAAACCTTCCTGTCCGCCGCGATTGCCGGCGTTGTCTCTGAAAAGGGCTTTTCCGTGGTTTACGACAGTGCCGTGAGCATCATGGAGGCCTTTGAGCGCCAGAAATTTGACCGCGGCGGGGACAACGCGGAGGCCGTCGCCGCCCGCGTGCGTCGCTATATGGACTGCGACCTGCTCATTTTGGACGATCTCGGCACTGAGATGACAACTCAGTTCACGCAAAGCGCGCTCTATGCCCTCGTCAACGGCCGCCTTCTGAGCGGCGGCAGGACGATCATCACGACAAACCTCCGCGACGATGAACTGCACCGCCGCTACTCCCCGCAGATCGTCTCGCGGCTCGAGGGTGAATACCTCGTCCTGGCCTTTGACGGGTGCGACATTCGGAAGCTCAAGCGCGAGCGCGGCCTATAGCTCTCTCGGTCTAAAGGCGAAAGCGCGGTTCGTTTCAGAACCGCGCTTTCGCCTTTAGACCGTAATCTCCAACTCCCGAAGCTTTAGGCTATCCTTATAAACCTTCACAATGTAAAGCTCGCCCGGCGCGAGGGGGCCGAAGGCAAACTCTCCGTCCTCGTCTGTTATGTTTGAGGCTAAAAGCCGCCCCGTCGCCTGTCCTTGCGTCTCAAACAGCAGGACAAGCGCACCGGAGAGCTTTTCCTCCCCCTCCGCCACCGTCCCGCAGAGGCCGCAGCTCGCGTCCTCCTTCGGCGTAACAACTGTTTGGATCTTTTCTCCCTTTGCGGGACGGAAATAAAATTTCGCATATGCGCTCACGGCAACCAGCCTCCGTTGTTCAAAGTCAATCCATAATACGGAGCTCCCGCCCCCGTTGTGCTTGACAAGCCGGGTTTTATTGAATAGAATTACAGGATGACGCGGAGCGCCCGCATTCCGCCGTCCGCACACACGCGTGGCGGGAACAAAGCCGAAAGGATTGAAGATAAGATGGCAGCAGAAAAGAAGGTCGAGCAGATCACCGACATGTCGGTGGATTTTGCGAAATGGTACACGGATGTGTGCAAAAAGGCGGAGCTTATCGAGTATTCCAGCGTGAAGGGGCTTCTGATTTTGCGACCTTACGGCTACGCCATTTGGGAGAATATTCAGGCGGCGCTGGACAGCCGCTTCAAGGAAACCGGGCATGAGAACGTCTATATGCCCCTGCTGATCCCCGAGTCCTTGCTCCAGAAGGAGAAGGACCACGTGGTCGGCTTTGCGCCCGAGTGTGCATGGGTCACGTTCGGCGGCGCGGAACAGCTGGAGGAAAGGCTATGCATTCGTCCGACCTCCGAAACGCTGTTTTGCGACCACTGGCACAACATCGTTCATTCCTGGCGTGACCTCCCTCTGCTGTATAACCAGTGGTGCAGCGTGTTGCGCTGGGAAAAGACCACCCGCCCCTTCCTGCGTCACCGCGAATTCCTCTGGCAAGAGGGGCACACCCTCCACGCCACTGCCGAGGAGGCGATCATCGAAACCGAGCGGCAGCTGGAAACCTACGCAGACCTCTGTGAAAATGTACTGGCCATGCCCGTGGTCCGCGGCTGCAAAACCGACAAAGAAAAATTCGCCGGAGCCGAGCGCACCTATACCATCGAGTGCATGATGCACGATCGCAAAGCTCTGCAGAGCGGCACCAGCCACTATTTTGGTGACGGCTTCGCCCGCGCGTTCGAAATCAACTTCACCGATAAGGACAACAAACCTGCCATCCCCCACCAGACCTCTTGGGGCCTCTCTACCCGCATCATCGGCGGCGTCATTATGACCCACGGTGATAACAACGGCCTCGTCTTACCTCCAAAAATCGCACCGGTGCAAGTCATCGTGTTGCCCATCGCTCAGCACAAGCCCGGCGTCACCGAAAAGGCCGAGGAGTTGGTCGCGCGCCTCAAGGCCGCCGGCCTGCGCGTCAAAGGCGACTTTTCCGACAACTCTCCCGGCTGGAAATTTGCCGAGTATGAGATGAAAGGCGTTCCGCTCCGCGTGGAGCTTGGCCCGAAGGACATCGAGGCCGGCCAGTGTGTCTGCGTCCGCCGCGACAACGGCGAAAAGACCAGCGTTCCGTTGGCAGAGCTGGAGGCGCGAATTCCCGAATTGCTGGAAGCCATTCACGACGGCCTCTATGAAAAAGCCAAGCGCAATCTCGACGAGCACACCTATACTGCTTCCACAGTCGAGGAGGTTAAGGCCATCGTGGAAAACGGCGGCGGTTTCATCAGAACCATGTGGTGCGGCAGCCTTGACTGCGAGCTGGCGATGAAGGAGCAGGCTGGTGTGACAAGCCGCTGCCTGCCGCTCACACAGGAGAGTGTCGGCGACGTTTGCCCCGTCTGCGGAAAGCCCGCGCAGCAAATGATCGTCTGGGGCGTGGCCTACTAAGTTGAAATACAGAAAGCCCTGAGCGCCAAAGCGCTCAGGGCTTGTTTTATCCCAAAACCACGTCGCAGTCTTCCGAAAAGCAGGCTATTTGACGACAGCCAGCCTGCGCCTTTCGGTCTGCGGAAGGTGCTTGTGAAAGTACATGTCCTCATCCGCCTTTATGTACAGCTCTGCAAAGTCAACAGGGCCGTGGAGTTTTGCGGCAAGGCCCACACTCATCGTCACTTCGATCCGCAGTTCCTTGACCGCACGCTCCTTGACCTCCAGCACCACATTCTCCGCCCGGCGGGCAAAATGCTCAACGCCCCGGTGCGTACAGGCAAAGGCAGAAAACTCATCTCCGCCGATGCGCCCGACCAGACCGTCTATCCGGAAATGGGCGGCGAGGGCCTGTCCCGTGAGCTCTAGCACTCGATCTCCGATCGCGTGACCGTAGGTGTCGTTGATCTGCTTAAAGGTATCCAGATCAAAGATTGCCAGCGCACAGGGCTCCCCGGGCTCAAGGTCACTGAGCAGCTTCTGGCAGCGGGCTTCATAGCTGCACTTGTTGAGCAACGTCGTAAGCAGGTCCGTGCGGCTGAGCCTCTTATAGCGTTCCTTGACGATGAACCAGTTTGCGCGGAGCTGCGCATGGTAGGCAAAGACCGCCAGCGAGAGCAGCACGCTGACGACCGCGGAATAAATGTCGTGCGTCACCACCGCCGAATTTTTGTAATAATAGGACCCTACACAGTAGAGCACGCAGCCACCGACATTCATTAGAAGCATCAGAACCGTTCCGCCGTAAAAAAACATAGGTATCAGCAGCAAAGCAAAGCAGAACAGGCTGTCCGTCCGCTCGGGGTACCAGCGGATGCCTATAACGGCCAAAAGCACAAGCAGCATACCAAAGAGCACCGCGCCCCCCGACCTAACAAGCTCGTGACTTTTCTCCCCGCCCCTGGCGCAGAACTCGGCAAAGAGCCATTTTGCCGCGTAGAGCGGAATCAGCGGCCAGTAGTGCCAGAACCTCTGCGTCAGCCCTCCCAGCATCAAGTAAACAGCAAAGGTCAAAAGCGTGATGAACAACCCGCCCGCACCCAGCGTTCTGAGGGCTGCAATGTTCCGCTGGCGTATATCGTCTTGTCCGTTTTGGTTGTATTGCGCGATCCGTTGTATTTGAAGCCTGACATCCTTTGCCAGCCGACTCTTGCCAAACATGAAATCTCTCCAAGTCTGAAAAATTTGCGGTTTTGTGTCCAGTATAGACCGAATGCAGTGCGGAATGCGGCGAAGCTTGTCGTTTCGAGCGCTTAGCCCAGCGCCAAAAACGAAATGCCGTTAATCAACATGTGGAGAAAAATGGGTGTCCAAATGCTGTTCGTCTTTTCATAGGCCCAAGCCAGGGCATAGCCCGCAGGGATGTATTGCACGACGTAGATTAATAGCGTCCAATCCATGAAGGCCAGCGCAAACTGCCAAACATGGTAGAGCGCGAAAGCCGCAATGGAGACTGCAAAGGCCAAAAACCGGCCCTTCTGACGCAGGCTGCCGAATATGACGCCGCGAAACAGAAGTTCCTCCACCAGCGGTGCAACAAAAACGGTCAGCCCCAGCATAGCCCGAGAGTTTTCCGTGAGCAGCTCGGCCACGGCCTCGTTGTTGGGGTTTGAAAAGTTGTCCCCTAAAAACAGGAGCAGCGCCCCGGTGGAAAGATATCCAAGCATGATGTACAGCAGATAACTAAAGGCCAACGTAGCGAGGCATTGTGGGAGCGTGTCAAGCAGGATATCGAATGCAGCTCTGAAATAGCGCCATAGCACCACCAGGCAGAACGCAAACCCAGCTACGTAATAGATTAGGTTTGCAGCAAGTTCCGTCAGCCCCCCGGGCAGATACATTGCGAGCATATTCAGCAGCAGCGGGAGGAGAAACATGTGTATGGGCAGGTAGACCCAGCCCGCGATTTTCTGCGGCTTGGACATGGTGTTTGAAAAGCCGCCGATTCTGAGCTTCATCAGGCGTCCACCTTCTTTTTTAACTCATACAGCAGATTCATCGCTTCAATTGGGGTGAGCGTGTCGAGATTAGTATTCCGCAGGCGGCTGATAATCTCCCCGGAGCCGACGTCGAAGAAATTGATCTGCGCGTCCTCCGGCGCGGGTTTTCCGGCGCTATGCCCCCGTTGCCCGCTCTCCAGTTCGGACAGGTAGCCCTTCGCCCTAGCGACAACGGCGTCCGGCACGCCCGCAAGCTTTGCCACCTCGACGCCGTAGCTGTCGTCTGCCGCGCCGCGGACGATCTTTCGCAGAAAGATCAACTCGCCCCCGCGCTTTTTGGCGCTAATACTATAATTGTGGGCTCCGTCAAGCTGGCCTTCCAGGGCGGAAAGCTCGTGATAATGTGTGGCGAACAGGGTCTTCGCGCCGAGCCTGCGCTTGTCGGCACAGTATTCCAGCACCGCCCGGGCGATCGCCATGCCGTCATAGGTCGAGGTTCCTCGACCGATTTCGTCTAGGATAATGAGACTCGCGCCCGTGGCATATTTCAAAATATCCGCCACCTCAGTCATTTCCACCATGAAGGTGCTTCGCCCACCGGCTAAATCGTCGGACGCGCCGATGCGCGTAAACACCCGGTCAACAATACCGATCAGTGCGCTTTTGGCCGGAACAAAGCTTCCAATCTGCGCCATAAGCACAATCAGCGCAGTTTGACGCATATAGGTCGATTTACCGGCCATGTTGGGGCCGGTGATGATGGCAACCCGGTCGTCCCCGCCGTTCATGAAGGTGTCGTTCGGGACAAAGAGCGTCTCGCGCTGGGTCTGCTCAACAACGGGGTGTCGCCCTGCCGTGATAATGAGCTTGCCGGAGAGGTCAATCTCCGGCTGCGTGTAGCCGTTTTTGACCGCGACCTCTGCCAGGGCGCAGAGCACGTCCAACTCCGCAATTGCATCCGAAAGTGCCTGAATGCGCGTAACCTCGGCGGCAACGCGCAGGCGCAGCTCCTCAAAGAAACGGAATTCCAACTCCGCGAGTCTGTCCCGCGCGGTCAACAGCGTGCCCTCCAGCTCTTTGAGTTCCTGGGTGAAAAAGCGCTCGCTGGTCGAGAGGGTCTGCTTGCGAATATATGTATCGGGCACATTTTCCGAGAATGCGCGGGGAATGTCGATATAATAGCCGAACACGCGGTTATAGCCGACCTTGAGCTTCTTGATGCCCGTTATCGCCCGCTCGCGCTGCTCCAGATCGGAGACCATCTGCGCGCCGTTGTCGCGCACATCGCGCAGGCTGTCAACCTCTTCGCTGAAGCCCGCACGCAGGATGCCTCCTTCGCGGACGGAAAAGGGTGGCTCGTCGCAGATCGCCCGCAGAATCAGCGCAGGGATCTGGGCAACGGGGTCGGTTTTCGCAATCCTGCAGAGGAGCTGGCTGCCCTTGCCGGATAAATGCGCCGTGAGCTTCGGGAAGTCCGCACAGTATCCCCCGAGAGCCAGCAGGTCGCGCCCGTTGGCCGTTCCGTAAACTGCCTTTCCGACAAGGCGCTGGATATCGCCGATCTCCTTGAGCTGCGCAAGAATTTCACCGCGCGCAACGTTGTCGGAATAAAGCTCCTGCACCGCCGCCAGCCTGCGCCCGATGACCACAGTCGAAAGAAGCGGGCGCTCGACCCAGGCGCGTAGGAGCCTGCCGCCCATCGGGGTCTTCGTCTTGTCCAGCACCCAGAGCAGGCTTCCCTTCTTCTCGCCGGTGCGGAGATTTTCGGTGAGTTCAAGGTTGCGCCGGGTGATATAATCCAGTTCCATAAAGCGCCCGGAGGTAAATACGTCCAAGCTGTTTATGTGGCTGAGGTCAAACTTTTGCGTCTCGATGATGTAGCTCAAAAGCCCACCCGCAGCGCAGACGGCGGCGCTGTCTCCGCCCAGACCAAGCTGGTCGACACTTGCAGCGCTAAACTGCTCGCAGACGCGCGCCGCGCCCTGCATGTAGTCGAAGCGGCTCTCTCCGTTTTCCAGCAGGCAGTCCAGCTTGTCCTTCAGAAAGGCGCGCAGCTCAGCATTTTCCGCCGCCCCAGCCGAGAGCACGGCCTCGCGTGGCAGAAAGCGCGTAAGCTCGTTCATCATATGCGCTACCGCGGACTGTCCGAAACCCGCGGTGCAAAATTCGCCTGTTGAAACGTCACAGAAAGCAACGGCCCCCGCCTGCTCGTCCAGATAGATCGCACAGACGTAGTTTGACCTGCCCTCCTCCAGCATCGCGCTTTCCGTCACAGTGCCGGGAGTAATGATGCGGATCACGTCGCGGCTGACTAAACCCTTGGCCTGGGCGGGATCCTCCGTCTGCTCGCAGATGGCAACCTTGTATCCTTTGGCGATGAGCCGCGCAATATACGCCTCACAGCTATGGTAGGGCACACCGCACATGGGTGTGCGGTCCTCGGGATTTTCGACGTTTCGGTCGCGCGTTGTCAGCACGAGATCAAGCTCTCGCGAAGCGGTCACTGCGTCCTCGTCAAACATCTCGTAAAAATCGCCAAGGCGGAAAAACAGCAGGCAGTCGGTGTGTTGGGCTTTGATCTCGTTATATTGCCGCTTCATGGGCGTAAGCTCGGCCATCCGTCTCCCTCTTTCTTTCAGACCAGACGCCCCTTGAGCGCCCAAGTGTTGCAGTCGATGATCTCGACCTCGGCAAAGCTGCCGATCAAGGTCGTGTCCCCCGCAAGCCGAACCAGCCTTCCTCCCGATGTGCGCGCCGTGAGCAAGCCCTCATCCCTGTCCGGGCCGTCGATCAGCACACGCAAGGTTTTGCCGATATAGGACCTGTGCCTTTCCTCAGAGATGGCATTCTGGGTTGTCACCAGTCGGTCAAAGTGCAGCTGCTTCTCCTCACGGGTGTAGGGGTCAGGCATCTCTGCTGCGGGCGTGCCGCTGCGCTTGGAATAGATAAAGGTAAACATCGCGTCGAAGCACACCTGCTCAATCACGCGCAGCGTTTCGGCAAAGTCCTCGTCCGTCTCGCCGGGAAAGCCCACGATAATGTCCGTTGTGAGTACGATATCAGGAATCAACGCACGCAGCCGATCTACCCGTGCGAGGTACTGTTTGGAATCGTAATGGCGGTTCATCGCTTTGAGGATTCTGTCGCTGCCGGACTGGAGGGGCAGATGTAGGTGTCTTTCGCACTTTTCACAGTCCCGCATGGCGAAAAACAGCTCGTCGTCGGCATCCTTGGGGTGACTGGTCATGAAGCGAAGAATAAAATCGCCCTCCAGCGCATTGAGCGCGCGCAGAAGCTGGGCGAAGCTCATCCCTTCCGGCAGGTCCTTTCCGTAGGAATTGACGTTTTGCCCAAGAAGGGTAATCTCCTTATAGCCCTCGTCAATAAGCCGGCGCGCCTCCTCAAGAATGTCCTCCGGAAGGCGCGAGCGCTCGCGGAAGCGCGTATACGGCACGATGCAGTAGGTGCAGAAGTTGTTGCAGCCGTTCATAATTGACAGCCACGCCTTCACCTTGTCCGCCCGTAGATGGGGCACGCCCTCGGCCACGCAGCCGTCACCGCTGCCGGGTGCAAACACGCGCTTGCGCTGTGTCAGCACCGTGTGCACCAACTCGGGAAAGCGCCAAAGCTCGTCCGGCCCGAAAACGAGGTCTACGTGCCGAAAGGAGTTTTTGATCCGTTCGACGACCTGCTCCTGCTGCGCCATGCAGCCGCAGAAGGCAACAATTTGCCGCGGGTTTTTCTTTTTTGCGTGGGTCAGTGCGCCGAGGTTCCCGAAAACGCGCTGTTCTGCGTGCTCGCGGACAGCACAGGTATTGACAACGACGATATCCGCCTGAAATTCATCCTCAGTCATCCCGAAGCCCATCTCCTGGAGATAGCCACGGATTTTCTCGCTGTCCTCCTCGTTTTGCTGGCAGCCGTAGGTGTCGACCAGCGCAAGGGGCACTTGGCCGGCGTAGTAGTCTCTTAACTCCCGGCAGATTGCGAGCTGGCGCTCGATTTCCTCCGTCGGAATCACTGTGCGTTTTATGCTCATGCTTTTTATCCTATCATCAAAAAGCGGTCGCCCGGCGACCCTTTTGTTTTCTTCTGCTGGATTTGCCCGCCGCAATCGGTGGGTTTCTTGTAATCATACCATTTTATTATGGCTTTTTCAATCATTTCGCAGTATAATAATCGTAAACGATTATTATACAAATATACCTGCATATATCATATCGCTGATGCAACGCACAGCAGACTGTTCCAAAGCAGCTCGACGAGCCTGCGGCAGTCTGTCTCGCATTTTTTATAGACCGCTCAAACCCTCCCCTTTGAAAGGACAGGCCATGTCGGAAATCAACATTCTCTCCCCGCATGTTGCGGACCTCATCGCCGCGGGCGAGGTTGTCGAACGTCCCGCCTCCGTCATCAAGGAGCTGCTGGAAAACGCCTTTGACGCAGGCGCGCAGACCGTCACGGCAGAAATTCGCGGCGGTGGAATGACCTATATACGCGTTACAGACGACGGCAGCGGCATGCTGCCGGAAGACGCGGGGCTTTGCTTCACACGCCACGCAACAAGCAAGCTGCACGACGCGCGCGGACTGGAAAGCATCGGCACGATGGGCTTCCGCGGCGAGGCACTGGCTGCAATTGCCGCAGTCTCCCGCATCGAGCTGATCACACGCAGGCGCGGCACGGATACAGGCACGCGCTTGCTGTTGGAGGCCGGCGAAATTCAGGAGTTGTCCCCACACGGCTGCCCGGAGGGCACCACTCTCATTGTGCGCGACTTGTTTTTCAACACCCCTGCTCGCCTCAAGTTCATGAAGGCAGACAAGGCCGAAAGCGCCGCCTGCACAGCGCTTGCCCTGCGCTGCGCGCTGGGACGTCCGGAGCGCTCCGTCCGGCTGATTCGCGACGGCGCCGAGGAGTTTTTTTCCCCCGGCGACGGTAAGGCCGATTCCTGTGCCTACAGCCTGCTCGGTAGGGAGCATGCAAAAACGCTTCTTCCCTGCGCCGGGGAGGACGAGGGGCTCGCCGTCTCAGGCTTTGTTGGCTCGCCACAGTCCGGACACGGAAGCCGCGCCAGGCAGTTTTTCTTCTGCAACGGGCGCAGCATCAAATCGCAGCTTTTACAGGCTGCCGTCGAGCAGGCCTATAAAAACACACTCCTCACCGGGCGCTATCCCGCCTGTGTAATCTATCTTACACTCAGCTTCGGGGCTGTGGACGTGAATGTTCACCCCGCGAAGACCGAGGTCAAATTCCGAGACGAACGGCGCGTTTTCGACGTGGTGTATTTCGCGGCTCTCTCTGCGCTTGAAAAGGAGTCTCCGGCTGCCGAACTGACGCTCCCCGCTCAGCCCAAAACCGCTGCGATACCACAGCGGGACTTTTTCAAGGCCATGGGCGCCTCCGAATTCCGCGAAAAATACGGACAGATCGGTAAGCCCGTACCAGCAGCATCCTCCCATCCTGTCGTTCCGGAGCGTGGAACCCTTGTTTGGAACCGCACGCCCACAGCAGGTGCCGTGACGAGCCTGCGCGAGAGCGCAACGCCCTACCGGATCGCGGCGCCTATGCCCGCGCATGAGGCCGCGCCGCCTTTTGACGCCGCCTCCCCACCTGAGCAAGAAGCACAGCGGGCACCCGAAGCACCGGCACACGCCCTCATGGACAGTGCGCGCGGCGGCTGGCGGCTGATCGGGGAGGCAATGAAAACCTACATCCTTGTTGAGCAGGAGGACACACTGCTGCTGATTGACAAGCACGCGGCCCACGAGCGCCTGCTCTTTGACCGCCTGAAAAAGCAGGAGCACGAAATTCTATCGCAGACCTTGCTCGTGCCCGTTACGCTGCGTCTGACGGAGGATGCCGTCGCCCTGCTCGAGAATGCTGCGGAGATCCTGGAACGGCTCGGCTTTGAAATAGATCCCTTTGGCGCGGACAGCGTGATTATTCGCAGCGTCCCCGACGGCACGGCGGCATCCGATGCTGCGGCTTTGGTCGAGGAGCTTTGCGAAAAGCTCGCCCGCATCTCGCCCCTCTCCCCCGGGGACGCGCTGGATAGCATTCTACATACCGTCGCCTGCAAGGCGGCGATTAAGGCCGGCTGGCACACCGAGTCCGCAGAGCTTGAGGAGCTTGTGCGTGCGGTCGTCTCTGGTGAGGTCAAGTACTGCCCCCACGGCCGTCCGGTTGCCACCACGCTAACACGGGCGCAGCTTGACAAGGCGTTTTCACGCATTGTCTGAGAAAAATGATCATTCGGCGGTGAATCCATGCCAGAAATACCCAAAATTGTCGTTATTACCGGCCCGACCGCAACAGGCAAGACCGCCCTTGGCGTAGAGCTTGCTCTGACGCTGGGGGGCGAGATCGTCTCCGCCGATGCCATGCAGCTCTATAAGCGCATGAACATCGGCACAGCCAAGGTTACAGCTGCTGAAATGCGAGGCGTTCCCCACCATATGCTCGACGTGGTTGAGCCTTGGGAGGGCTACAGCGTCGCCCGCTATGTCGAGCAGGCAGACGCCTGTGTGCAGGACATTCTGCGGCGTGGGCTGGTGCCGATTCTCGTCGGCGGCACGGGGCTTTATATTGACGCGCTGGTCGCAGGGCGCACTTTTGACGGAAGCGCCCCGGACGAGGCCCTGCGCGCCGAGCTGGATGTGCAGTATGAAACCCTTGGCGGTGAAGCCCTGCTCCAAGCATTGGCGGAGCTTGACCCCGCGCGCGCCGCCAAGCTCCACCCTGCAGATAAGAAGCGCATTCTCCGTGCACTGGAGGTCTGGCACACGACCGGTCGCACAATCACGGAGCATGACCTTGAAACGCAGTGCATCCCTGCACGCTATGATGCCGCGACCATTGCCCTGTCCTTCAAAGACCGCGCGGAGCTTTACGTCCGAATCGACCGGCGGGCTGAGCTGATGGCGGCACAGGGGCTATTTGCGGAGGTACACGCGCTGCTCGCCGAGGGCGTGCCCGAAAAGTGCACGGCAATGCAAGCCATTGGCTATAAGGAGGCAGCGCTGGCGCTCTCCGGCAAGATCACGCAAGAGGAGGCTCTTGCGCGCATCAAACGCGAGAGCCGGCGATATGCCAAGCGCCAGCTTACCTGGCTGCGGCGGAAGGATGACCTCTGCTGGATCCTATGGGACAGCGCACCTGATTTTCAACAAGCTCGACAAATTTCGACAGCGTTTTTGTACGCCCACGGCTTAAAATAAACTGTGAACAACTCGTTTCGTTCCCGCTATATCGATTTGTTCAATATTACTATTTTAATCGGGCGGCAAAGCATGATAAAATTGCAGACAAGGGGCAAGGGGCTGCCCGCCACTCCTGCGGTTTTGTGTGCGAATGATCAGGCCGCTCTAAGGGGGAGTTGCCAGCCATGCAAAAGACACAGAACATTCAGGATATCTTGCTCAATCAAATCCGGCGGGAAAAGCAAACGGTCACCTTCTTTCTGATGAACGGCTTCCAGCTCAAAGGCGTCGTCAGGAGCTTTGACAACTTTGTCGTCATTTTAGAAACCGACGGACGGCAGCAAATGATCTACAAGCATGCCATCTCAACGATTGTCCCCGCAAGCTCGGTCGATCTCAGGGAGACACGCGCGAGCGATGACAGGGAGCATACATAAGCAAAAACACGGTGCTTTCAGGAACAATACGGCTGAAATATCCAAAGGGAGCACCCTTTGGATATTTCAGCATCCTTTGAGCAAAGCTGCAGAAGGAGAATCGGATGAAACGAACAGACAAGCTGACTAAGGTGGTTTCATTGCTCCTTTTCGGGGCTTTGCTCGCATATTTAGGCGTTTATGTTGTCCGCGCCGCGTCAGACAAGCTGAGGACGGCGCCCGCCGTCCTCGTCTCGCTGACGGAAAACGCAGTGGCATCAGGTCTGATCGTGCGGGAGGAGACCCTGATTGAGAAAGGTGATGCCTTCCTGCGCGTCGTCGCGGAGAACGGTAAGCTCGTCTCTGCGGGCGGCACCGTGGCTGTCGTCTACTCCGGAGAGGAGGCCCTTGAGCGCGCCGCACGCATCCGTGAGCTGGAACTGCTCGAGCAGTACATCAGCTCTGTGCTCTCCGGCAGGCAGACCGCCGAGAGCCTGTCCGACAGAGATCGGGACATCCGCAGCGCTCTGATTGCCGTTGCTGCCTCGGCCGCCCGGCACGATACGGACGCACTTTCTTCAGCCGCGCTGCGCTTGAGCTCTCTGGTCGTTGAAAACACAGAGATCAACACGACGGAGGTCGACCTCGGTCTCGTCCGTTCAGAGCTTGAGACATTGCGCCAGAGCGCCCTGTCGGACACCTCCGCCATCACGGCGGGCACGCCGGGGCTTTTCTCCGCAACGCCGGATGGTTACGAACAGCTCACGCCGGAAATGCTCTCCGGGCTCACACCGGCAAAGCTGGCGCAACTTGAAGCGCAGCCGCAAGCTCTGGGCGAGAACGTCCGCGGGAAGCTCTCCTCCCCCTTCGAGTGGTACTTTGCCGCTACGCTCTCCAAGAGCGACGCAGAAAGGCTCAAGACCGGGGAAAGCGTAACCCTGGATTTTGGGCGCTACACCAGCAGTCTGCTCACGGCTTCCGTCATCTCCGTCAGCGCAGCGGAGAATGGCGCCTGCGCCGCAGTCTTCCGCTGCACCGCGGCCTGCGCGGAGATGCTCTTTGTCCGCCGAGCGACGGCGGAGCTGGTTTTTGAGGGGCACGAGGGGCTGCGCGTGCCGAAGCAGGCCGTGCTTTCGGACGAAAACGGCCCTTACGTCTACGTGCGGACCGGCCTGCAAGCCGAAAAGAAAAGCATCAGCATCGTCTGGGAAACGGACGATTATTACCTCGCCGCCGTCTCGCAGGAGCCCTCCTCTCTACGCGCGGGGAACGACATTATCCTCACGACCAAGGGGCTGTATGACGGTAAGCTAGTGAAGAATTAGCAGAATACTGCATACGCCACATTTGGCGTATGCAAGGAGGTTAGCACTTGAGTATAGCTGAGAACGTGGCTGCGGTCCGAGAGCGGATTTCTGCGGCGGCGCTCGCTGCCGGTCGCCACCCTGAGGAGATCCTGCTTGTGGCAGCCTCAAAAATGAATTCTGCCGAGACGGTCATGGAGGCCATCCGAGCAGGCGTGCCCGCCTGCGGTGAGAATCGGGTGCAGGAGCTGGTCGAAAAAAATGCGCTGTGCGCTTATCGTGGCGCGCAGCTGCATTTCATTGGTTCTCTGCAAAAGAACAAAGTCAACAAGGTCGTCGGTGTCTGCGACCTGATCCAGTCAGTGGATTCTTTGGATCTGCTCACGCTCATCGATCGGCGGGCGACGGCGCTGGGTGTCCGACAGGCCGTGCTGCTGGAGATCAACATCGGTGGGGAGCCCGCAAAGTCAGGCCTTGACCCTCAAACCCTGCCTGCGTTTCTGGAAAAGGCTTCCGCCTTTTCAGCAATTGACATTCGGGGTCTTATGGCAATCCCCCCCATTTCGCACGTCCCCGGTGGCAATCGCACCTATTTTGCCCGTATGCGCCAGCTTTATGTTGACAATTCAGCAGAAAAATACGATAATGTCAGCATGGATTTTCTATCGATGGGCATGAGTGGCGATTTCGAGGAGGCCATTGCGGAGGGCTCGAACATGGTTCGGGTCGGCTCTGCGCTTTTTGGTGTCCGGAGATATTAGCAGAGCACTCTGGACGCGTCGGCGCGTCAGTAGCGCCGTCCGGGCAGCTATCTGCCCGCAACAATTCTTCTGCAAGTATCATTCTCATCTTCACGGTTCGCTATTCCGCGGCTCTCATGCAGAGCCCGGCTTGAACGTCCGGTGGCCCCGTGAAGGGAAAGGTTTTTCATTATGGGTCTCTTTGATGAGCTGAAAAAGCTCACGCGCCCCTACAGCGGCGACGAATACGACGATTTCGGCGACGAGTATGCGGAAGCACCTGCGGAAACCCGCGTGCCTCCGACCGAAGCGCCACGGAAATATGCCCCTGCGGCGGAGCGCCGCAATCCCTTCTCCGATTTTGATGCGCGCCCTGCGACTTCCCCGCGGCGGGACAAGGTGGTCAACCTCGGAGGCTCGGTGCAGGCACAGGTTGTCCTGGTCAAGCCCGAGCGTTTTGAAACCGCTGCCGAGATTGCGGATCATCTGCGTGAGCGGCGCTCGGTCGTGATGAACCTTGAACAGGCAGGCAAGGATGTGGCGCGCAGGCTGATCGATTTCCTTAGCGGCGTGGCTTATGCGCTGGACGGGAAGATTCAGCGCGTCGCGGTGAACACCTACATCATCACCCCCAATAGCGTCGATTTAGTGGGCGATCACTTCGATGAACTTGAAAGCGGCAACCTCTATCTATAAGCGTTTACCCTTGTCCAATACGAAACGCGGCTTTTTTCGCCGGTCGACGCTTTGCATTAAGCTCTCTGCGTTTCGTTTAGAACCATCGACCTGAGCCATTGCGTCCGAACATACAGAAAGGGATTTTGATATGCTGACACCTCAGAATTTTAGAGAGAAAACCTTTGAAAAAGCGATCTTTGGCGGCTATGATATGGGCGCCGTGGATGATTTTCTTGACGAGGCCGCCAACGACTATGCGGCCATCGCGAAGGAAAACATGGTCTTAAAGAGCAAAATGAAGGTTCTCGTTGACAAGATCGAGGAATACCGGGCGACGGAGGACTCCATGCGCCTGACCCTTCTCTCCGCGCAGAAGCTGAGCATGCAGATTGAGGAGGAGGCGCGCAAGAAGGCCGAGGAGCTGCTCGCCGGCGCACGCGCCGAGGCGGAGCGTATCACCCGCGAGGCACATACCCAGCGCACGTCTGAGGAAACCGCGCTTCTTGAAGCTAAACGTGAAAGCACGCAGTACATAGAAACCATGCGCATGATCTGCACAAAGCAGCTGGATTTTCTGGACGGGCTTAAGCACCTGAAGCTGGAGGGCATCCCACAGCCCGTCACCGCCGAGGCGCTCAATGAAACTGTCCGCAGCATCGAAAGCTCGGTGCAGCAGCTTTCCGACTCCAGCGAAACTGCCGAGGAAATTCGCCGCGTCGTCACCGATCGGACAGAGGGCCCTGTAACTAGCCTTGAGGAGCCGACTCGACTGTTTCCCTCAGGCGGAACCGTGCCGTCGGGCCAGTTCTCCTTCGACAGCCTGCGCTTCGGGAAATAGACCAAGTGAGCCTGTTTTACGGCGCGTTTGACGCACCGCCGCAATCTGCGTTAGCGTTATAGTTAGATAGTATCGGGGCGGGGCATAATACGCTGCAGTGCTGTGCCATGCCCCCTTGCCTTTTCCCCCACACGCGCCAATCGGCCGCACTTACTTCAGATAGGAGCCTTAACCAATGTCACAGGACTACAACAAAACCATCAATCTTCCGCAGACCGACTTTCCGATGCGGGCAAGCCTTGCCCAGCGCGAGCCGGATATGCTGAAAAGTTGGTATGACAGCGATATATACCACAAAATGCTCGCGCGCAACGCAGACAGGCCGCGCTTCATCCTGCACGACGGCCCACCCTTTTCCAACGGCCATATCCACATGGGCACAGCCATGAACAAGTGTCTGAAAGATTTTATCGTCCGCTATAAGAACATGGCCGGCTTCCAGGCGCCCTATGTTCCCGGCTGGGACAATCACGGCATGCCGATCGAGAGTGCAATCATCAAGCAGAACAAGCTCGACCGCAAGAAGCTCTCCATCCCGGAATTCCGCGACGCCTGTCGCGACTTCGCCGCAAAATTTGTCGACATCCAGCGCGAGCAGTTCAAACGCCTCGGCGTTCTGGGCGAGTGGGACAGGCCATATCTGACCATGTCCCCCGAGTTTGAGGCAGAGGAGGTCAAACTCTTCGGCAAGATGTTCGAAAAGGGCTACATTTACCGCGGCAAGAAACCCGTCTACTGGTGCTGCCACGATGAAACCGCCCTGGCTGAGGCGGAGATCGAATATGCAGACGACGGCTGCAAGTCCATCTACGTCAAATTTCCGGTGGTTGACGACCTCGGAAAGCTCTCAGCCTATACCGACCTGAGCCGAACTTATTTCGTCATTTGGACGACCACAACCTGGACGATCCCCGGGAACCTCGCCATCTGTCTGAACGCGGAACTGGATTACGTTCTTGCCAAGACGCCGAACGGCGAAACCTATATTCTTGCAAAGGAGTTGCTGCCCGCCGTTGGCAAAGCAGCAAACATTGAGACCTTTGAGATCCTGCATGAGCTGAAGGGTGCTGACTTCGAGCTCATGCGCGCAAAGCACCCGCTCTATGACCGCGAGA
Organism: uncultured Oscillospiraceae bacterium; assembly: GCA_964424175.1. Taxonomy (GTDB): domain Bacteria; phylum Bacillota; class Clostridia; order Oscillospirales; family Oscillospiraceae; genus UBA2658. Next base: position 18,564 of record CAYRIA010000007.1, read on the forward strand.
GCATCGTCTTAAACGGCGAGCACGTTACGCTGGACGCCGGCACCGGCTGCGTCCACACCGCCCCCGGCCACGGCATGGAAGACTATTTGATCTGCCAGAAATATGACACTGCCGGCAAAACGCGGATCGGTGTTATCGTTCCGGTCGACGACCGCGGCGTGATGACAAGCGAATCCGGCAAATATGAGGGGCTGTTTTATGCCAAGGCCAACGACGCGATCTGGCAGGATTTGCACGATTGCGGCGCGCTTCTTGCCTCGCAGGACCTTCAGCATCCCTACCCCCATTGCTGGCGCTGCAAAAACCCCATCATTTACCGCGCCACCGACCAGTGGTTCTGTTCGGTAGATGCGTTTAAGGACACGGCTGTCGCTGTTTGTGAGGACATCACCTGGCTGCCCGAGTGGGGGCATGACCGCATGGTCGCCATGATCCGTGAGCGGGCGGACTGGTGCATCTCCCGCCAGCGCCAGTGGGGTCTGCCGATTCCGGTGCTTTACTGTGCCGACTGCGGTGAGCCGATCTGCACGCCGGAAACGATCTCCCGAATCTCCAAAATCTTCGGAGAGCAGGGCTCCAATGCCTGGTTCTCGCTGGAGCCTGAAGCCTTTATGCCCGAAGACTCTATCTGCCCGAAATGCGGTGGAAAGCACTTTGTCAAGGGCACGGACACGCTGGACGGCTGGTTCGATTCCGGTTCCTCGCACACCGCCTCCCTTGCGCTGGATAATCCCGCCGACTGGCCGGCCGACCTCTATCTTGAGGGTGCAGACCAGTATCGCGGCTGGTTCCAGTCCTCCCTGCTGACCTCCGTCGCTACGACGGGGAAAGCTCCCTACCGGGGCGTCCTCACCCACGGCTGGACGGTCGACGGCGAGGGCAAGGCCATGCACAAGAGCCTTGGCAACAGCATCCTGCCTGATGACCTGATCCCCAAATACGGTGCGGATCTAATGCGGCTCTGGGCGGCCAGCGCTGATTACAGGGCCGATATGCGCTGTTCCGAAGCCATTTTCAAGCAGCTTTCGGACACCTATCTGAAAATCCGCAACACAGCTCGCTTCATGCTCGGCAACCTCGACGGCTTTGACCCGAACGGCTGCATCCCCTTTGCTGAGTTGGAAGCGCTGGACAAGTGGGCGCTCGTGCGCACGAACAGGCTCGTTGAAAAGTGCCTTGCGGCTTACGACAATTACGAGTTCTACAACGTCGTTCACGCGGTACATCGCTTCTGCGTGGTCGACCTGTCAAACTTCTATCTGGACATCGTCAAAGATCGGCTCTACTGCGAAAAGCGCGAGAGTCTACTGCGCCGCAGCGCGCAGTCGGCGATGTACGGGATTCTGGACGCTATGGTACGCCTGATTGCGCCCATCCTCGCCTTCACCTCCAATGAAATTTGGCTGGCGATGGCGCATGACAAGGACGCAAACGCCGAGCACGTCATGCTCAACGACATGCCAGCTATCCGTGCCGATTATGTTTTCAACGCGGAGGATGAGGCGCGCTTTAACCTCCTGATCGCCCTGCGCGACGACGTGAACAAGGCACTGGAGCTCGCCCGCGCCGGGAAGGTCATCGGAAAACCGCTGGAGGCGAGCGTCACCCTGTTTGTCCCCGAGCGTGCGCTTGATGCCTTCACAAGAATCGCCGACATGCCGCTGCCCACGCTGCTGATTGTCTCCGAAGTTGAGATCGTCTACGGCGAGGGCGAGGGCGCGGCGTCTGAAGCACTGCCCGGCGTTTCCATCAGGGTCACACCCTGCCAGGCACCGAAATGCCCCCGCTGCTGGACACACAACGCTCACATCGGCGAGCACGAGACCTATCCGGAGCTCTGCCCTCGCTGCGCGACTGCCGTTTCCGACTGAACGCAACCACTGCGCAAGCTAAGTCACAACACATGAATCTGCTCTGATGATCCGAACCCGTTTAACAGGAGGTTCCTGCCATGTACTATGCCATAGTTGCGGTATTGGTTCTGATTTTAGACCAAGCCGTAAAATACTGGACGAGCCTGAAGCTCGAATTGGGCGGGGTTTCACCCGCCATCCCCGGAGTTCTCCAACTCACAAATGTCCATAACGACGGGGCAGCCTTCAGTTTTCTCAGCGGGGCGAACGCACGCTGGTTCTTCGTTGCGCTCACAGTGATCGCGGCTATCGCGGTTGTCATCCTGCTACAGCGGAACGTCATCAAGGGAAAACTTGGCCGCTGGTCGCTTGTTCTGGTCATCGCCGGTGGACTGGGCAACGGCATCGACCGTGCCATTTATGGCTATGTGGTGGATATGTTCCAGTTCCCCTTCAAGTTCCCCCTGATCAATGACTTCCCCGTTTTCAACGTAGCGGATATCTTCATCTCCGTCTGCGGGATCCTTTTCTGCATTTATTTGCTCGCCCACAGGGAGCCTGAGCCGGAGGAGTCCGCAGCCATCAGCGCACCCTCGTACAGAAATACCGCGCACAGGAACGCCGGGCGCACAGAGCGCCCCATTCGGGCGGATTATATCTCACAGCTAAAAAAGCCCGTGGCCGAAGGACGGCGGGATCTGGAGGCTGAGCTTGCCGCAAGGGCCGAGGCACTTACCCGCGCCCACGGCGAGGCAGCGGAGCGGAACGCCCCAGAGGAAGAGGCAACGGAAGCCCCTCCGGAAGTTCCGCCGGAAGCCCCCGCACCGCATCGCGCTGTCCCGAGGCCCGAGCCTGAGGACTTTAACGCACTTTTTGCGACTCCGTCGCGCCCCGCGCCCGCGCAGGCTGAGGCGCCGCGCACAACTGCCGCTCCCGCGCTTGAGGCATCTGACGCAATGCCCGCAGCACAGCCTTCCCCCTCCCTCAAAAAGGACGGGGAGCTGTTCAGTATCGACGATATTATTGCGGAGTTCAAGGACAAATGACCAACACCTATACTGTCATTGCAGAGGAGAGCGGCGAGCGGATCGACGCTCTCCTCGCGCAAGAAATTGAGGAATTGACCCGTTCTCAAGCTGTGCGCCTCATCGAGCAGGGCTTCGTCACCCTGCGCTGCGCGACGATCAAAAAAAACCACCGTGTCACGGCAGGGGAGATTTTTGTGCTTGAGCTGCCGGAGCCGGAGGAATGCGCCCTCGTCCCCGAGGATATCCCCCTGGATCTGGCCTATGAGGATGAGGACGTCATCGTCGTCAACAAGCCGCGCGGCATGGTCGTCCACCCCGCGCCGGGGCACACGGGCGGAACGCTCGTCAATGCCCTGCTTTGGCATTGCGGAGACAGCCTTTCGGGCGTCGGCGGAGAAAAGCGCCCCGGTATTGTCCACCGCATCGATAAGGACAGCTCCGGCCTCGTGATTGCCGCCAAAAACGACTATGCGCACCGCTTCCTCTCGGCACAGCTTGCCGACCACAGCCTTTCCCGCACCTACGAAGCGGTCGTCTGCGGCAGGGTCAAGAACGACTCCGGCACGGTGGACGCTCCCATCGGCCGCCACCCTACGGACAGGAAACGAATGGCGGTGACGGAGAAAAATTCCCGCCGCGCCGTCACACATTACGAGGTTCTTGCGCGCTACAGCGGCTACACACATATCCGCTGCCGCCTGGAAACAGGCCGCACCCACCAGATCCGCGTACACATGGCCTACATCGGTCATCCCCTGCTGGGCGACCTGGTTTACGGCCGTAAGCGCGCGGAAAAGGGGCTGGAGGGGCAATGTCTGCACGCCTGCGCCCTGCGCTTTATCCATCCGCGCACGGAGGCGCCCTGTGCGCTTAGCTGCCCCCTGCCGGACTATTTCACCGAAGTACTCTCCCGTCTTGGTTCACCGGAGGACGAGACATGAAACAGCTGTTGATTGTTGAGGACGACCGCAGCCTATCTCGCGGCCTATGTCTGGCGCTGAAGGACGAGGGCTTTAAGGTCGTATCTTGCTTTGAAACGTGAATAACATAGAAACCGAGAGGGCCGCCGCGCGTCCCTCTCGGTTTCGGTTCAATGTTCGCTTCAAACCCGGTCGGCCTTCCCTGCGCGCCCGTCGGCAATGTTGGGGACGATGGCGAAGCCCTGCGCGCGCAACCCCTCACGAATCTCCTCGATCTGCGCGTGGTCGCGGGTTTCCAGCTGAAGCTGCAAAAAGCAAGCGTTAATGGCCATGTTCTCCTCGCTGCGGTTGTAATACACGGAGACGACGTTTCCGCCCTTTTCGGCAATAATGCGCGATACCAGCTCAAGCTGTCCGGGTTTATCGGTCAGCGCGATGTTGAGGCTGGCGATACGTCCAGCCTTGAGCAGCCCGCGGGAGATGACTCGGCTGAGGATGTTCACGTCGATATTGCCGCCACTGACGAGGCAGACGGCCTTTTTGCCCTTCAGATCGACCCGGTTGAACATGGCCGCCGCGACCGCGACCGCACCCGCGCCCTCTGCAATAAGCTTCTGCTGCTCGATCAGCGCCAGCACGGCGGAGGCCACCTCGTCATCCGTGACGGTGACGACCTCGTCAACGTATTTGTTGGTCAGCTCAAAGGTGTGCTCCCCAGGACGCTTGACCGCAATGCCGTCGGCAAAGGTTGCAACAGAAGGCAACTCCTCGATGTGGCCGCAGCAGAGAGAATTGGCCATACAGGGTGCACCGGCCACCTGCACGCCATAGACCTTGCAGGAGGGCTTGAGCGACTTGAGGGCAAAAGCCAGCCCCGAGATCAGCCCTCCGCCGCCAATGGGCACGAGCACCGCATCAAGGTCAGGCAATTGCTCCAAAAGCTCCAGCCCGATTGTGCCCTGTCCGGCGATTACGTCCTCGTCGTCGAAGGGGTGGATAAACACGCGGCCCTGGGCCTCCGCCAGTTCCCGCGCCTTGGCGTAGGCGTCGTCATAGACGCCGTTGACCAACACCACCTCAGCGCCATAGCTCTTTGTCGCTTCAATCTTGCTGATCGGCGCGGTGTCCGGCAGGCAGATCACGGCGGTTGTGCCCTCCTGTGCCGCTGCACGCGCCACACCCTGGGCATGGTTTCCGGCGCTGCAGGCGATTACCCCGCGTGCCTTTTCCTCCGCACTGAGCTGGCTGATCTTATAATACGCGCCGCGCACCTTGAACGAGCCTGTAACTTGCAGGTTCTCGGTCTTGAGATACAACTCACCCTCAGAGGGCAAATTGGCAGCGTGGATCAGATCCGTCTGCCGGATGACGTTTTTCATGGTGAAGGCCGCGTGGTAGATTTTGTCCAGTGTCAGCATTTTATCAGTCCTTTAATCAGAATCACTTTGCGCAAAGAATATACTAAAAGAAAAAACTCCGTCTCTTAATCCATAAGAGACGGAGTTTTGAAGTCCGCGGTACCACTCTTGATTGCCCCGAAAGGCCGCTCACCGACGCCTGTCAGCGCCGCCTTCTGTAACGGGAAGCCCCGGTATTGCTTACTTGATATGACTAAAAAATCGGACTTGAGCCATATTGAGTTCAGCAAACAACTCAGAGGTGATTCGGAAAAGCCTGCAGCTGCCGCTTTGCACCCTACAGCGGCTCTCTGAAAACTGCGCGATGGTTTTCCCTGTCCTCATCATGGTTTTTGTTCGTTCATATTAGAATTAAATATACGCGCTCTGCGCTCTGTTGTCAAGGATAATTATTTGCCCTTGTTGATGATCTTCCGCAGGTCATAGAGATCATACTGGCAGAAGCGGTATTTGATACCCTCGTGGAACTTCGCTTCGCCATACTCCTCACAGGTCCAGTTAAAGTCCTCGTCCAGATTGCGGAAAAAAGCGTCGGACTTCGGCGAGGTATAGATGCGGGTAATGTAGATCCGATCACAGTAGGGCAGAAGCTGGTTGTAAATCGAGGCTCCGCCGGCGACGAAAACGCGTGGATGGTCCTTGATGGTCTCCATCAACTGTTCAACGCTGTGCACAACGGTCGCGCCCTCGACAACCAAATCCTCTTGATGGCTCAGAACGATGTTCGTGCGGTTGGGCAGGGGCTTGCCACCCGGAAAATCCTCTAGCGTCTTGCGGCCGACGACGATCGTCGCACCCTCGGTCAGCTCCCTGAAGCGCTTCCTGTCCTCCGGGATTACGATCTGCTGTGTGCCTTTGGCACCGATGCCCCAGTCGGCATATACGGCTACGATTGCTTCCATAGTCTGTTTCCTCCCTTTTTCTACTCAGACGGCGACGGGAATCTTGTCGCCGAAGTCGTGATAGTCATAGTTTTCAAGCGTAAAGCTATCTCTGGTAAATTGATAAAAATCCGTCACACCCGTATCCAAGCGGAAGGTGGGTGCCTTTTGGGGCGTATTCTGCAGCATCTTTTCAATCAGCGGTACGTGGCGGTCGTAAATATGCGCGTCAGCGATCACGTGCACAAGCTCCCCGGCCACAAGGCCGCTCACCTGCGCAAACATGTGCGTAAGCACGGCATACTGGCAGACGTTCCAGTTGTTTGCCGCCAGCATGTCCTGAGAGCGCTGGTTTAAGATGGCATTGAGCGTATTGCCTGAGACGTTGAAGGTCATCGAATAGGCACAAGGGTAAAGCGCCATCTCGGAGAGGTCCGCAAAATTATAAATGTTGGTTATGATCCGGCGACTGGAGGGATTGTGCTTTAGGTCAAACAGCACGCGGTCAACCTGATCCATGTCCCCCTCGGGATAGTGGTGACGGACAGCCAGCTGGTAGCCATAGGCCTTGCCGATGCTGCCCGTTTCATCCGCCCATTGGTCCCAGACCCGAGCGCGCAGCTCCCGGACATTGTTTGATTTCATCTGCCAGATCCACAACAGCTCGTCCACCGCAGACTTGAGGTAGGTGCGCCGCAGCGTGAGGATCGGAAATTCCCTGGAGAGGTCATAGCGGTTAACAATGCCGAATTTTTTCACTGTGTGCGCGGGCGCGCCGTCCTCCCAACGCGGGCGCACCTGTTTGTCTGTGTCCCAGACGCCGTTATTCAGGATATCCCTGCAGTTTTCAATGAAGATTTCATCCGCCATGCCCATGGGTTTTCCTCCGCCGGCCCGGAGGGGCCGGAATCTGCTGTTTTGTTTACCATTATATCGGTTTCGGCCGTCTATTTCAACCTTGACATTTGCGGGCATGGTTCCTGCGGACAAAAAAATCCCGCGCTCGCCGGAGTGGCGAGCGCGGGACCTTTATCGGATTGTTAAGCTGTGGTCAGGGCTTACAGCATCTCGTAGACGCCGGCAGCACCCATGCCGCCGCCGATGCACATGGAGACAACGCCGTACTTGCCGCCGGTGCGCTTAAGCTCGGAAAGGAGCTTGCAGGTCAGCATAGCGCCTGTGCAACCGAGGGGGTGGCCCAGAGCGACGCCGCCGCCGTTGGGGTTGACCTTCTCGGGGTCGAGTCCGAGCTCCTGGACGCAGGCAAGAGCCTGTGACGAGAAAGCTTCGTTGAGCTCCCAAACATTGATGTCTTCCTTGTTCAGTCCGGCCAGCTTGAGAGCCTTCGGCACGGCATAAACCGGGCCCAAGCCCATGTAATCAGGGGCGCAGCCTGCAACGGCAAAGGCAACGAACTTTGCGATGGGCTTGAGGCCCAGCTCCTCTGCCTTCTCCTTAGCCATGATGAGGACGACGGAAGCCGCGTCATTCATCTGAGAGGCGTTACCGGCGGTGACGGTGCCGTCCTTCTGGAAGACGGGCTTGAGCTTCTGGAGCTGCTCTATGGTGATGCCATAACGGATGCCCTCGTCCTTGTTGAAAGGCTCCAAGTACTGCTCAACATGGCCGGTTGCATGATTCATTTTGAACTTCACAGCGTCGACGGTGATAATCTCATCGTCGAACTTGCCGGCGTTCTGTGCGGCCTCGGCCTTGTGGTGGCTCTTAAGCGCGAACTCATCCTGCGCTTCGCGGGTGATACCAAATTTGGCAGCGACATTCTCAGCGGTGTTACCCATGGCGGTCATCGCGGTGGGCATGGCGGTCCCAAGGGAGACAACGGGAACGTTGAGGTTACCGCCCATGGGGATCATGGACATCGTTTCAACACCGCCGGCGAGGATTACGTCGGCCTGTCCGGCCATGATGGCGTTTGCGCCCATGGCGATGGACTGAAGACCGGACGAGCAGAAACGGTTGACGGTCTGCGCGGGAACGCTCTCCGGAATGCCGGCGAGCAGAGCGATGTTGCGGGCAACGTTTGTTCCGGTTTCCGCTTCTTGGAATGCGCAACCGAGGATAACGTCGTCAATCAGCGCGGGGTCAAAGGTCGGTACCTTTGCCAGAACGCCCTTGATAACCTGGGCGCCGTAATCCTCAGGTCTTGTGTCTTTCAGCGTGCCCTTGGGAGACTTGCCGATGGCGCTGCGGCCGTATGCTACTACTACTGCTTCTCTCATGATTTTTCCCCCTTAATTGCGGACAGGCTTGCCGTTCATAAGCATGCCTACGATACGATCCTGCGTCTTTTGTTCGCCGGCCAGGGACAGGAAGGCTTCACGCTCCAGATCACGGATCTGCTGAGCGGGAACCTCTGCGCCGTAGGGCAGATTGCCGCCGGTGATAACGCGAGCGATCTTCTCGCCAATTTTGATGTCGTGGTCAGAGCCAAAGTGGCCGTTCTTCATCATCAGCATGTCGTATGCGATTGCGCCGTAGCCGTAATCGCCGGCGACCTTGATGGTGGGATCAGCGCCCGGACGATAGTTGTGTGCGGCCATCCACAGAACCATTTCCTTGGCGGACTGGAGCTGCTTAGCCTTGTTGCGCTCAACATAGGTGCCCTTGGAGAAGAAGCCGGCTTCGATAGCAGCGTCAGCACCGACGTTGACCTTGGCCATCATGATGTACTGCCAGAGTGCCTTGATTGCGTCATAGCGGGACTTCTTCTGGTCATTGAAGCAGCGATCCATCATGCGGATGAGCATTTCTGTGCAGCCGCCGCCCGCGGGAATCAGGCCGACGCCGACTTCGACGAGGCCCATAAAGGTATCGGTGTGGGGAACAGTTGCCGGGCAGTGGATAGCAACTTCGCAGCCGCCACCGAGGGTCTGGCCGAAGGGTGCGGAAACGACGGGACGCGCAGCATACTTGAGCGCCTTCGTGCCGTCCTGCAGACCGCGGATCATCTTGTCAAGTGTATCGAACTCCTTGTCCTGCGCAAGGTTGACGATGGTGACAAGGTCAGCGCCTGCGCAGAAGTTCTTGCCCTCGTTGTGAACGACAAGGCCCTGCCAGTCGTTCCCGTTGAGCAGGTCGGTCGCCTTGAGGATCATTTCGCCGGTCAGCTCGCCGATGGCGTTGCCGGTGCTGTGGAATTCCAGGCACAGGACGCCGTCGCCGATGTCGCGGACGGAAGCATTCTCGTTGCCGGCAACCTCAGTGGTGCCCTTGAGGGTGATGTACTTGCTGGTCGTCTCGGCCACAGCATAGAACTTCTCCTGGCCGGAGGCAAGCATATCGAGAACCCACTTCGGGATCTCTTCACCATCGGCCTGCCAAGCTTCGACAGAGCGACGTACGCCGATTTTGTCCCACATCTGGAACACGCCGAGGCTCCAGTTGAAGCCCGCGGTCAGCGCCTTGTCGATTTCTTTGAAATCGTCGGCGATTTCCGGAACCAGACGTGCAGTGTAGAGCATCAGGGTCTTGTTCATCTCATAGGTGAACTTCTGCTCCTTGCTGTCGCCGAAGTTCATGAACTCATACTTGTTGGGGGAGGACTTTGCCTCATCAATGATGGGCAGTGCATCAGCCTTCTTGTTGATGTAGGTCTTGGTTGCACGGTCATAGCAAAGCGTGACCCTCTTGCCATCGATGATTTCCTTCTTGTAGAAGCCCTT
>CAYRIA010000008.1:0-27182 GCA_964424175.1 uncultured Oscillospiraceae bacterium
ACATCCAGCACGGGGATAACCTTGCCGCGGAGATTGATGATGCCCTTGACATAGTTCGCCACGCAGGGGAGCCTCGTGATGGCTGGGAGGGTCAGGATTTCCGTCGCAAGTTCAAGAGGCAGGCCGTAATAGGCATCGTCTATCGTGAACAGGAGGTATCTGTCGGTGAGCGTGTCGATTGTTTCCGTAGTGTTTTCCAGATTAGTCATCAGACATTTTCCTTTCATCCTTGGTTTCGGAAGCTTGCGGAGCTGGCCCCGGCCAAGCTCAGTCGTTTTTGAGCGTGTTGAGATCCAGGATCAGGCTGATGCTGCCGTCGCCAAGGACGCTGCAGCCGGAAAGACCATGATTTTTCAGGTCATATTTTTTGAGGAATACCGGGAAGGGCTTGACCACTACCTGATACTCGCCCAGCAGCTCGTCGGCAAATAGGCAGTAACCGGAACTGCTGCTGTCAACTTGAATCAAGATGCCGCTGTTGAGATCGTCGCAGCCTCTTTCGATGCCGAACAGCGGCTTAAGCCGCACGATCGGGTAGCATTCACCGCGGAGCAAAATCATTTCCGAGCCGTCGGAATTGTTGATGATCTGCGTTTCCTCATTAATCTTAAACGACTGTCGAATGCCCGTGATCGGCAGGGTGAACACGGTGTCACCGACGGAGATGTTCATGCCGTCCACAATGGCGAGGGTGAGCGGGATTTTGATTGTAAAAGTGGTGCCCTTATCCCGCTCGCTGCTGATAGAAATGGTGCCGCCGACCTGCTCGATGTTCTTTTTTACGACGTCCATGCCGACACCACGACCGGAAAGCTCAGTGACATCCGTGTTGGTTGAAAAGCCGGGCAGCATGATGAGGTGGAAAATTTCCTTTTCGGTGTAGGCGCTCTCGGGCTTTGTAAGCAGCCCTTTTGCCTTAGCCTTTGAGAGGAGCCTGTCTGTATCCAGCCCCGCGCCGTCGTCCGAAACAGTGATCTGGATTTCCCCGCCCGTGTTTTTGGCGGAGAGCAGGACGGTACCGGTTTCGGGTTTTCCGAGGGCCGCGCGCGCTTCGGGCAGCTCGATGGCATGATCCATTGAGTTGCGGATCATGTGCATCAGCGGATCGACGATGGCGTCGTTAATGGTCTTGTCTACCTCTGTGTCCCCGCCCTCTGTAATGAGCTCGGCCTTCTTGCCGAGCTTTTTGCCCAGATCGCGGACAATCCTGTCCATCTTGTGGAAGGTGCCGAGCAGCGGTACCATGCGGATGGACATGACAATGTCCTGCAGCTCATCCGTAAGCTTCCGCAGTTCGCGGACGGATTTCGTGAAGTTTTCGAGCTTGAGGCCAATAATGTCGGGATTGCGCGCAACCATGGACTCGGCGGTGACGATCTCGCCGACGAGGTCCATGAGCTGGTCGAGCTTAAGCTGGTTTACGCTGATGAGGCTCTGTTTAACGCCAACACCAGCGGATTGCTTTTTGATGGTGTCGATAGAGGTATCCAGCACCGACTGCGCCGTTGCCGACATCGGTTTGGGCTCCGCCTCCTCGATCTTTTCCAAGGCGGGCGTTGGTGCCGCAAGCTCCGCCGGCACGGAATCCGTTGCGAGCAGCTCGAAAGACTTGATGCTCAGCGCGCTCTCAATCACGCTCTGTACGTCGCTGATCGCGTGGGTAGGCCTGCAGATGATCTTGAAGCCGTTTTTGATGATCTCGTCTGCTAGAGCAGGATTCGTCTCAGGGTTAGCCGGAATAGAGCTAAGCTCATCGCAGTAGGGGGCAAGCTGGTTAAGCAACATGAATGCACGAACGTTTTCCATGCCACAATCGTTTTCAAAAAACACGCGAATCGTGACCGCGCCCTCAATGGATGGGGCCTCCGTATCGACGGGATCGGCGCTTTCCACCGCTGGCATTGCCTCGCCCTTGATGATCGCAGCCTGACTTTCCAGTTCCGTAATGATCTCAGAGGGGTCGCCTTCTTCGTATCCGCCCTCCTGGATTTTCTTCAATTCGAGCTTAAAGAAATCCGAGGCCCGAAACACCAGATCGAAAAGCGAGTTGAAAACCAAATCAAGGCTTGCAGGATCCCCCCTGAGGATATAGAACACATCCTCAACGGAGTGTGCCAGCGTTGAGATCGTGTTAAAGCTCATCATAGCGGCAGAGCCTTTGATCGTATGCGTAATCCGGAATATTTTGTTGATGTTTTCATCTGTGATACCCTTGGCTCGCTCCGAATCGAGCAGGACTTCGTCGAGCTGCTCCAGCATTTCCTCCGTTTCATGGAGGAAGGCTCCTAACAAAGACTCCATAACAAAATCGTCGGTACTCATAATTTCACCTTTCCATATCAGCGCTCGGGGTGTATACTGTTGAATGATATATTATACGATAATTAGACAATTCGACTATATGACATATTATACTATGATTCGACAAAAAAGAAAGTAAATTAGAAAGTAAATTCTCCGCAAAATACCGTGTAAAGACAGACAATAGCTCCTGAACCACCGCCAAGCCCCCCCCGACGAGACGTTTTTTCGACAAAAACTAAAAATTGCCCGCTCCGTCCGTTGTATTTTGAAAAAAGCGGAAGATAACTATATTCGGAAAACCGCCTTAAAATCGGCGGGCTTCAGTTTGGCCTGACACAAGAAACTACTCCCCAAGGGAGGCGGAGGATCGTGCCGGGCAAACAGTACATCAAAGGGGGGGAGCGGTATTTCGGACTTTTTACGCGTCACAAAGCCCTTGGTCCCGCAGAGTCAGAATGTACCCCCGAAGCCCGGGGCAGAGATTGTCGGAAGCTTCAATCTCCAGTCGGCGACGAAGGTCATTCAGACGCACAACCAGAGCGAAATTTTAAAGCAGAACAACGGCATGACGGACGGCAACGAGATGCCGACCCTTCTGATGGATCTGCTCAAGGACCCAACCGTAACCGTCTCGTACCTGAAAAACATCTTCATGCTCGAGGAGCTTTATAAGCTCTTACCCGTGAACAACAAGACGGTGACGGCCGACATCGGCGATATTCTAAACACGCTCCTGCTCCGCCCGGAGGAGCTGCCCGGCGAGATGCGCAACCAGCTTTCCGGCTCCACGGCCTTTTCCGGAGAGCTGTTCGACCTGCTGCGCCAAATCGGCAGCCAGAACAAGGAACGCTCCGATATCCAGATTTCGATCGCAAGGTTCCTGCGCTCGCTTAACGGCATGGGCAGCCAGCGCGAGATCCTCGATTCGCTTGCAAACAATTTCTCCTTCCTGCGGGGGCAGCTCGCTGCCAGCAGGTCTCTTTCCGGACGCCTTGATGCGCTGATTGCGGGCTTTCGTGCTGAGAGCGCGCCCCAGAACTTCTCTGCCTTGAAAGCAGAGGCGCTGGCTCTGATAAACAACATCGAGGAGAGCATTCTTTTTTCTCCGCCCATCGGAAAGATCCTGTCAATTCTCGTTTACAACCTATCCCGTTACAATGCAAACACCGATTACGCTGTGGAGGCTGCCTACAGGCTTGCTCAATACCTGCCGCCCGCGCAGGCCGCCGAGCTTCGACGTTTGGTGCAGGAGTTCTTCAATGCGCAGTTAGCGCCGCAGTTAGCGGCGGAGGAGACCGCTCCTGAGGAGGAAGTCTCCCGCGTGATGTCCACGCTCATTGCGCTCATCAGCCAGCAGACCGAGCGGAGCGCGAACCCTGCGGACGCGGCAAAGCTGGAGAGAATGCTGCACAGCCTGCTTTCCTCGCCCTGTAATTTCACGCCGCTGCTTCACTTTATCCTGCCTTTACGCTATAATGACACGAGAGCGTTCGCGGAGCTGTGGATCAATCCCGACAGCGACGAGCACGACATGCCGGAGGGCACGGCGCCCGGCATCCATTTTCTGATGGTTGTCGATGTTGAGCACGTCGGGCGCTTTGAGGCCGAGTTCTTTGTCTACAATTCGACCATCGACTTCAAGCTCTACTGCCCAAAGGGCAGCGAGGCGGGGTATGAGGGGCTAATGAAGTCCTTCCCGAAGCTTCTTTACGGTACGCCCTATCACGTCGGAAAGACGGAGTTGCTCCCCTTTGAGAGCACCCGCTCTCTAATGGACGTTTTCAAATCACTGCCGTACAGGAGGGTTGGTGTCGATGTCAAAATCTGATTTGAAGGCCGCAGCGCTTAAATACGAAATCGGCAGCGACTTAGCGCCCGTCGTCGTCGCCTCAGGCTACGGTCAGGTTGCGGAGAAAATCATCGGCATTGCCGAGCAGCGTGGTATCCCCGTTTATCGGGACGATAGCGTCTCCTCCCTGCTCTGTATGCTCGATATCGGCAAGAACATTCCCACAGAGCTATACGAGATCGTTGCAAGGATCTACATCAGCATTCTGACCACAGCCGAGAAATACAAGGGGCTTGACGCCGGACAAGCCGGCAGATAGCGCCCCTTATTCAATACATTATCGGGGAGAAGGACTATGGAAACCCATATTACGCGACAGCCCATCCTGGACAAGGATCAGAAGCTCGCGGCCTATGAGCTTGTCTACTATCAAGACGCGAGCGCCCTGTATAACCAGCGCGATGCACATGTTGCCAACACGATCGTCTCGTTCTTCGCGGGGGTTGACGCCGGAGATTTCTTTGAGGGCAAGGACTGCTTCCTGACCTTTACGCCGAACCTGCTGATGAAGGACATCCCCCACATCTTCGATGTGTCAAAGCTCGTCATCCAGATTGAAGAGAACATCCTCATCAATCCGGATGCCAAGGCCATCCTCAGCCGCTATAAGAAGGATGGCTACCGGATTGCGGTGCTCGGCTTTGATTTCAACAAGCGCTATCTGGATTTGCTGCCCGACATCGACATCATCAAGATTGATTTTTCCTCTTCCAAGGAATCGAGTATCAGTACGCTGTGTAACCTCGCCAAAAGTTTCGATAAAAAGCTCGCGGCTTATGGCATCAATTCCCCCGAGACGAGGGCTCTTGCCCTGTCCTATGGCTGCGACTATCTTCAGGGCGAAAGCGTCTCCGAGATCGTGACCACAAAGGTTCACCAGATGAACTATCTCAAGTCAAACTTCTTCCGTTTGATGGGCGCAATCACCAAGACTGATCCTGATTTCAATGAGATTGCCAACATCATCGCAATGGACGTGTCCCTCTCCTTCTCCCTGCTGAAGATGGTCAACTCCGCCTATTTCGCCTTGCCAAACCGGATCAGCAGTGTCAAGCATGCGCTGACGATCCTCGGCCTCGGGCAGCTCAAGCAATGGATCTATCTGCTCAGCTTCTCGGACGATGGCGGAATTACCGACCAGCTCATCAAGCAGTCCTTCCTGCGTGCGGTGTTCTGCCAGGAGGTTTCCCGTTTTGTGGCGGGGTTCCCAATCTCCGGACAGGAGGCCTATCTTCTGGGCATGTTCTCTACCCTCGGGCTCCTTCTTGAGGTGCCGATCGAGGCCGCTGTGCAGGAGCTTCCGCTGTCGGACGAACTCAAGCAGGGCCTCACGGGCGATGAGGGTTCGTGCGCGGCGCTTCTGCGGCTGTGCACCCTCTATGAAAAGGGTAAGTGGAGCAAGGCGGCCTCGATTATGGCGGAGCTGAATCTGCCGGAGGATGTCGTCAAAGCAAAGTATATGGACGCGATTGCATATGTCAACGACATTTGGGCAGAGCTGTCCGTCCCCTCCGACGGCGGAAGCAGATAAGCTCTTGAGCGGCCATTTTCAGCCAGGGGAACGGCCGGATGTTATGGATTGTGGAATTTGAACTTGGTGGTGATGAGAAGTGAAGGAAGACTTGAGCGGCGTGTTGGGCTGTCTATGTGAGATCAAGACCATGGACAACGAGTTTTTGGCGCTCGGGCGGATCGGCGCGTATCAGATGGAGGAAAAGACGCTCGAGGTTGTAGCTTGCGACGACGTTGTGATGCCAAGCGCCCCTTATGCCACCAAGGTTAAAGTCAGCGTGTTTACCAAAAAGCGTGGATTCTTGCTCCTGGAGGGATTCACCTACATCACCAACAAAGGCTTCTGGCGCATGTACGACGTCAGCAGCTTGGGTGAAAACGAGCGTCGCTCCTATTTTCGGCTCAAGACCTTTTCTCCTGCCCAAGTCGAGGTCATCCCTCCCCCGCCGGAGCCGCCTGCGTCCCCTGAATCGGCGCAAGGCAAAGAAGTGGCTGTTCCTGCGGAGCGGGTAAAGTCCTTCCCTTGTATGGTGACAAGTGTCAGCGTCTCCGGCCTGCTGTTTGCGATAGACGATCCGGACTGCAGATATGGTCTCGGCTCGGTAGTGCGCGTTATGTCCTTTGCTATCGGGGAGACCGGTGAGCGTTTTACCCTAAACTGCCGCGTCATGCGGACGGACAAACACGAAAAGCTTGGCCGGCTGTTCGGTTGCGCATTTATCGATCTGGGCACCAAGGAAGTTGAAAGGCTCTGCCACGCAATCTTTGCCCAGGAGCGAATCGAGATTCGGCGTAAACGCGGCCTGACCTGAAAGAAACCGCTTAGCGCACGCGCTAAGCGGTTTCTTGTTGTCGGGAGAGGCGCTTTTCCTGTCAGTGGCGGGGATGCGCGCGGACGATCAGCGCAGCTTTGATCAGGGCGTCCATGATCATTTTCTGGGAAATCGCAGCCTCTATACCCTCAATATCCGCCGACTGCACAACGACGTAGCGCGAGGGCAGGTTATTGAGGGCTTTGGCACACACGTCGCAGCGGCAGCGATCGCAGCTGCAGATGTTGAAGCGCCGAATGACTTCGTCAACGTTTTTCAGCACGAGGTTTTCCATCACGTTGATGGTGGAAAATGTCTCTGCCTCGAGGCCGGCGGTGCTGCGGGCAAAGAGCTTGTCGCGCAGGGCGGAAAGCGGGCTTGGTGCATCTTCGCTCTCCTCCTGTGTCGAGGGGGTGCCGGCCGAAAAAGGATTGCTGTTCAACGCGGGCATAATCTTTGAGAACATTAAATCCTTGTCCAGCTCTTTTTTAGTCTTGGCCATGCCTCAGATAAGCCCCCTTTCAAAGAGCTCGTTGACCAGCGTCATGTAGTCCTTCACGGCGTTGTTTTGGGGTGCATAGTCGATGATATCCTCCTGCAGCGTGGTCATGGCCTTGCTGATGACGTTGCTGTGGCGGATAACGGTGTTCAGCAGCGGGATATCCAGATGCTCCGACAGCAGCTCGGCCGTCTCCCTTGTGGTGCGGCTGAGTGCCTCGCGGGGATAATGGCGCACAAGGAACATGCCGGCGATTACGAGCCGTGGATTAAACGCCCGCTTGATGCGGCAGATTGTTTCGTGCACCTGAATCACGCCGTGCAGGCTGTACCCGTCCGACAGGCAAGGGATCAGCACAACATCGGAAGCGATCACGGCGTTTGAGGAAAGCAGTCCCAGTTCGGGCGGGGAATCGACCAGGATGTAGTCATACAGCGGCTGCAGCGTTTTCAGCGCCTCCTTGAGCATGTGCTCGCTGCCGGGGCCTGTAAATTCGCGCTCGACGTTACCGAGGATCGCATCCGCCGGAATCACATCCATAATTGCCGTCTTTTGGATCGCGTAACGCGCTTTGACGCTGTGCTTGATGACGTCGTATATTGTGCTGTGTTCCCGCGTGTCGGCGTTCAGACTGAAGGAAAGATACCCCTGCGGGTCAAAGTCCACGCAGAGGACGCGATATCCCATATGTTTAAGGCAGACGCCGATCGCATTTGTGGATGTGGTTTTGCCGACGCCGCCTTTTTGATTGATGAGAGAAATTAGCTTAGCCAACTGAGCATCACTCCTTAATTACGAATACTATCACAGATTGCGCAAGAATAAAATAGCGAATTGTCCGATTTCCCACAATTTGGCCGATACTTTAAGTCCTCTGCGGCTTTGCGGAGAAAGGCGGACGAAGGCCACGCCCGGTACAGTTTTTGCCCGTCGGACGCAGTTGCGGAGGATTTTGGCGTCCGGATGCCAAAAAACTGTGAGGTTTTCGTGACTTTTGGTGTTTTTTAGCTTTCACTTTTTGTTTTTGACCGTATAAATAAAATGGAGAATAAAAGTTCGCTAAAGCTGCGCTTTTAGAAAGCGTCGTCTAGTGTGTATTCCGGCTTTTATGTCCCTTAGGGACAATATGGGAGGTACGACAGTATATGGAAATTAATTCAATTCAGAATTACTATAGGATGCAGACCGCGGCAAGCCCGATAGGCGCAAGAAAAGCCGCCGAGGAGACGGTCGCTGCGGCTGAAACTCGCGGAACGGATAAGATTGACCTCAGTGCCGAGGCTGGCTTCAAGGCTGAGCTGGGCAAATACGCCAGGACCTATTCCGCAAAGTTTGGCAAGAGCGTTTCGCCGGAGCGCATCGCTGCGCTTAAGGAGCAGTATCAGGCGGAGGCCTGCCCGGTTTCCGGCAGTGAAATTGCGGCAAAGATTATCTCGGGCATACGCGGGCCCGGATCAAACTCCTGAGGCGCTGCCATGGATTCCCGTTACAATGCCTACATTGACTTTTTAACGAAATACAGGGATGAGCTTTCCGCCTTCCTCGACAGCGAGACCGAAAAGCGCCGCGCCCTTCTGGCTGACGATCCGGCAAGGCTTGAAGCCATGCTCAAGCACCAGCAGGCGGAAACGATGAAATTCCGTGGGCTGGAAGCCAAAAGGACGAAGCTTCAAGCGTCGCTCGGCCTGCCGGACGCCGACGCAAAGGCCCTCCTTTCGGCAATCGCCGATGAAGAGGCTCGCGATCGCATCGCGACGCTTACCGCTGAAATGGCGGAGCTTGCCGAACAGATCCGCTCGCAGAATCGGCAGTCGCTGGAACTGGCTGAGGCCAACCTCAAGGTGCTTGAGCTGTTGCAAAGCGGGGATCCGGGCAGCTCGGGGACCTACGGCAGACCGGAGGACGGAGGCCGCAAGGCCCGTGACGCGAAGAGCGCCTTTGAAGAAACCATATAGGAGGACATCAGGGTGAGATCAACTTTTTTGGGAATGGAAACAGCCCGGTCCGCCATTGTTGCCAACCAGATTGCACAGGACATCGTTGCAAACAACCTGGCCAACAGCGAGACTACAGGATATACAAGACAGCGCGTTGAGCGCGCCGCTGTGGCAATCAACACCTACTCCAACCGGGTCGCTGCCAACTACGCCGGAAATTCCGGCGCGGGAGTGGCAGTGCAGGGCGTCTCGCAAATCCGCGATTCGTTTTTGGATAAGTGCTTCCGCGACGAGTATGCGATCAGCAGCACCTACGGCCAGACGGCGAATATGCTCGAAGATATCCTCGGCGTTTTTCCCGACGGCGCGGACATTACCGACGAATCCGGCCTAATCGGTGCGCTCAAGCAGCTTTACACCAACTTCAACACCTTCATCATGGAGCCGACCTCCGATTCCGAGGCGAATCTGGTGCGCTCCTCCTTCACCAATATAGCGCAGATCCTTCAACAGCTCGACTCGGGGCTCAATACCGTCCGCCAGCGCCAGACCGAGGATCTGCAGGTCGCGGTCGACAGGACAAACGAGCTGTTTCGGCAGGTCGCGGATCTGAACGCCAGCATCGCGGGCGACGCCACAATCATGGCGAACGCCAACGGCTCATACTTCCAGCCGAACGCACTTCTGGATCAGCGCAATCTCCTGTTGGACGAGCTTTCCTCCTACGGTGCAATTAACGTCAAAAACCACGACGATGGGACCGTAACCGTTGAAATGGGCGGACGCACCGTGGTGGAGAAGGGCAATAGCGACGCCCTGGCGCTCAACGTTGACAACAACCACTACGTTGACGTCGTCTGGAGAACCTCCGGCCAGACGATCAACCTCACCGGCGGATCAATCAGTGCCTTTGTGAGCGTCCTCAACGGACGGGGCAACAACCTCCAGTCAGATAAGGAGACCTCTGCGCAGGGCATCCCCTATTATCGCGACCGGATCAACGGCTTTGCAAGCACGTTGGCCCAAATTGCAAACAATACGATTCCGCAAGCGGATGCCTCCGGAAATGTCACCGGCTACAAAACCCTCCTCTCCGGTTTCAATCCGGACGGGACGCAAGCAAGCGCAGTCACGGCCGCGAACATTTCCATCAGTAACGAGTGGACCGTCGGCGGACCGGGCTACATCGTCTATAGCAAGCAGGAGGGCGTTGAGGATTATGTGCAGCTCCTCTCAAACAAAATTTTTGAGCAGAGCACGGCCTTTGAGTCCTATGGAGAACGCTTTCAGGGCACCTTCGCAAACTATGTAATCGATATGGTCGGAAAGCTTGGAACAGACATCAGCTTCAACCAAACCCGCCAGGAGGCAACCGCAACCATTGCCGACGACTACCTCTCCAACCGGGACTCGATCTCGGGCGTGCAGCGCGACGAGGAAACAGCGAACATGCTGGTCTTCCAAAAGGCCTATCAGGCCGCCGCCCGCATGATGACGGTTATGGACGAAATGCTCGACATTCTCATTAACGGAATGGGCGCTGTCGGCAGATAATGAACAACACGCAAAAGAGCGGACGAAAGGAGCGTAAGCTGCATGAGAATTTCCGACAGGCAGACCGCCAGGAATTTTTTGAAATACCTCGATAACGCAAAATCGAACCTATCTGATACCAATCTGCGCATCGCCTCCGGCGCGCGCTTTACCAAAATCTCTGACGATGTTTCTGCTGGGACAAAGGCACTGCGGGCCAGTGTGGAGAAGGCCAAAACTCAGGAGTATTTGGGGAACGTCAAGGCCGTCGGAGAGCAGCTGTCCACGACAGAGGACGCCCTGAGCGCTATCAACGATATCCTCGCAAACGCACACACCAAGGTGCTCTCTGCCCTAAATGGCCCGAGCAGCGACTCCGGGCGCGAGGCGCTTTCAAACCTGATCGGTTCCCTGCGCGATGAGGTCGTCCAGTTTGCGAACACAAAGTACAACGACAAGTTTGTGCTTGGCGGCACCAGTGCAGCAGTACCTCCATTCTCTGTGAATGCGGGCGGAAAACTCCTGTACAACGGCATCGACGTCGACAGCATTGAGCGGGACAACGCCGGGTTCTTCTATATGGACGGACTCGACCGAAAGGACATCCCAATGGATGGCGACAGCTATGTGGACATCGGCCTCGGAATCAAACTGGTTAACGGGAAGGCGCAGACTGGAACGGCGATGAAAACTTCTTATTCCGGGCTTGAGATCCTCGGCTTCGGCACAGACGCCGACGGCAAGACAAACAACATTTACAACATTCTTGACCAGCTGAAAGACAGCATAACAAACGCCGACTCGGATACGATGGGAGCTTATGATACGAAGTTGCTGAATGCGACCACACTCTTTCGCGGCCACCTGACGGATATTGGTGCAAAAACGAGCTTTTTGGATACGATTGAAAAACGGATCAATACGAAGCTAGACAACTACGACAGCCAGACCAAACGTCTGGTCGGCATCAATGATGCCGAGGAAGCGACCAGCCAGACCATGAACGATTACGTGCTCAAGGCCGTTCTCTCCATGGGCGCCGACATTATTCCCGTCTCGTTGATGGATTTCCTGCGCTGAGAGCGGGAATAGTTTCTGAGGGAGGTTAGATCAATGCAGTTGATTTCGATTACAACTAAGCCGATGAAAATCGAGCTGGAAGTCGAATATGCTAAGCTGGAGTACAACCAGGATTTTAAGCCCGACTATGACAGTTCCGTCAAGCCGGCCGGACTGGAGTTCCAAACGAGGGGCGCAGAGCTGCGGCTGGACACCTACGAAGCGCGGAAGTCTCTCGGGTACATGAATTCTGCTGACTCCACGCAGCAATACGCCGAAAAGGGCCGACAGCATATCAGCCGGCTCACGCAGGAGTATGTGCAGGACGGCAAGGCCATGGGTGAAATCCAAAACGGCGTCGAGATCCGCGACATTGTCCGCCAGAAGATGCTGACCCAGCCTGAGCTGTATACCAGCTTCCTGCCCACAACCGGTCCGGACATTGCCTACCAGCCGGGCGAGCTGAACGTGAACTACCAGCCGGGTGACGTCAACCTCAACTGGAAGGTTCAGGACAACCACTACAACTACGTGCCAGGCAGCGTGAGTATGGAAGTCGTCGAATACGCGCAGGTCGAAATTCAGTACCTCGGCGGGCCGATGTATGTGCCGCCCAGCGCCGATCCGGAGTACGAGGCCGAAGAAAAATAGCATGTACAGTCAATACTAAAGGTCGGTGAATGCAATCATGAACATTAAAACAAGGGATTTCGGCGAGGTCGAGGTATCAGAGACAGAGGTCTACCGCTTCACACAGCCGTTATTTGGATTTGAGGACTATACCGACTTTGTCATCCTCAATAATCAGGAAGTTGGCGAAAACATCGTTTGGCTCCAGTCCATTCAGGAGCCGGAACTGTGCTTCATCCTCATAGACCCCAGCGGGATGCCCTTGGCCTTCGAGCTGCCCGCGGAGGCGGATAAGCTCTTGGGCGGCGGAGACTGCCTGTGCTGGGTTGTGGCGGTCATTCCACAAGACCTTCGGGATGCCACGGTGAACCTAAAATGCCCCGTGTTTTTCAACCCGCAGACACGACTTGCTGCGCAAATTATGCTTGAAAAGGATTATCCGGTCCGATTCTTCTTTAATAAGGAGGAAAAAGACTGATGTTAGTGATTTCAAGAAAGGCCGATGAGGCCATCATTATCGAGCCCGCGCAGGGCGAGGCCATCGAGATTAAGCTGCTTTCAATCGATAATCAGGCGAGGGTCGGCATCAGTGCACCGCCGGACTGCAAAATCTGGCGCAAAGAGCTGTATGCAACTGTCGAGGCGAACAGGAAGGCGGCGGCCGGCGCTTCTCTGGGAAGCCTCCGCACACTGACGAATCGGCTGGCAGCGGAAAAGGGCGGGGAATAAATGGCGGACTATAAACCTGTTCTGCAACTCCTACAGGAGAAGGGTAGGCTGTTTTACGAGGTGGAGGCCATCACGGGCGAAATCTTTGCAGCCCCCATCGACAAGATTAATCCCCTCCTAGACATGCGGGGGCAGGTTCTTGAGCAGATCGTTGTGATCAACGATAGCCTCCGTGCCTTTGCCGAGGCGGATGCGCACTTGAAAAGTGTCCTCAACTGCAACCTTGAGGTGGACACCCTCACAGATGAAACACGCACGCTGTTTGAAGAGGCGCTGCGGATCAAAGCGGCCATCAACCGCATCCTCATAAGCGAGAACATTGTCCGACAGAGAGTTGAAAATGAAAAATCGGCGCTGCTGGATCGCATTGAGATTTTGAACAGCAGCAGTAAAACAATCGTCGAAAGGTATAAGCGCTCTGTAGAGACCGCCTTTTCGAGCGACTTTGACGGCGGCAGGAATCAGAGCATATAGCCAGGCGGTTCACACAACCGACCGATAAGGGGTGAACAAAGTGAGTACGATTTCAAGCTCGAACTATTACAGCGTTGGCAGCTCCGGCAACGGACTTGCGGGGCTGATGTCCGGCATGGATACCGAGAGCATGGTCAAAAAAATGCTCGGCGGGACCCAGACAAAAATTAACAAGCAGACACAGCTGAAAACGCAGACCGAATGGAAGCAGGAAGTTTATCACGATGTCATTACCGACATCAACGCTTTCAGCGGGAAGTACTTTGACATGAGCTACGGCTCGTCGCTTGCGACCAATCTCGGCAGCACTTCACTGTTCAACTCCATGAAAGCAGCGGTGTCCTCCGGGAGCGCCGTCAAAGTGGTTAGTGCCGACTCCAGTGCGTTCACGGGCAACATGAGTGTCATTGTCAACAAGCTTGCTTCGGCTGCAAAGCTCTCGGCCTCAGTTAAGCTTAGCGGCGATCAGACGATCAACGGCAACGCGATGGATATCGATGCCATCAAGGCAGGGGTCGCAAACGGTGGGGAAACGTCCTTTACGCTCACGCTCGACGGCATCTCCAAAACTCTCTCCTTTAAAAGCGAGGACTTTGGCGCAGAGATTAACGAGACCAGTATCAAAACCGCGCTGGACAGCAAGCTCTCTAAGGCCTTCGGCACTTACGTAACGGCCGGGATGGACGGCGGGAAGTTGAGCTTTTCCATCAACCTGAAGGATGGGGAGGGCAATCCTGAATCCGGCCATGAGCTGACGGTCACAGGCGCAAGCGCGCGTGCCTTCGGCATCACGCCGGGTGCCTCCTCTTTGGTTACCGGTATGACGAAACTGGAGAGCCTAGCGGGTCTTCAGGGCAGCACCTACAATTTCACAATCAACGGCACGGCCTTTTCGTTCGACGGAAGCAAAACCGTCAGCGGACTTATTAATGAGATCAATACCAGCTCCGCCGGCGTGAAGATTGCCTATTCCTCAATGACGGACGCGTTTAGCATTGAGGCCACCTCTACAGGCGCGCAGTACGGCGTCGAGCTGTCGCAGGAGACGGGGAATCTCCTGAGCGTCCTGTTCGGCAGTGATAAGATTTCTGCTGCTGAGAATATCCGGAGCAGCTCCCTTCAAAATACCGGCATCAATGCGAATCCGGAGGCGAGCTATACCTCGGTTAACGGGGGTCAGATGCAGCTGAGTGTCAACGGAACGGACTATACCTTCACGCTGGCAAACAGTGCTAGTGGGTATACAAAGGAGCAGCTTGCAGAAACGTTAAACTCCTGGCTGGTTTCGACCTTTGGTCAGACGACAGAGGGCAGCGCCAACATCAGCTACAGCGCGGAAACCGGCGTGATGACGGCCTTGAACGGCTACGCGCTCACCTTTTCCGAAAATGAGAGCGATTTGGCCTTTTCACTCGGCTTCTCAGGCAAGACCAACGCCGTCACCGGAGACACCGCCATCGCGGATTTGCAGAAGCTTTCCGGTATCAATGGCAGCTTCCTCAAGGCGGACGGCACAACCCCAGCCACAACTCTTTCCGAAGTTGCCTCGTTCAGGACGGAAGGCGGCACAAGCTATTCTATCAGCTTCCTCAACGGCGCACTCTCCCTGACGGGCAGCGGCAACATTGACCTTACGGGAACCGGCTTGGAGTCCCTGTTTGGAACAGAGTTCACCCTCGGCAACGGCGCAATGGCCTCGAACGCCGTTAAGGCGGGCACGGATGCGGAACTGGTCATCAACGGCGTCACCACCTCCCGCAGCAGTAACACCTTTACCGTCGACGGTCTCACGCTTACCGCCGTCAAGGAAACCGGCGAGAGCGAGGCCGCAACGCTCATCTCCACCGAGCGGGACGTAGACAACGTTGTGAGCACGATCAAGAGCTTTGTCAACGACTACAACAGCCTGATCAAAAAACTCAATGACCTGATTAAGCAGGATGCGACCTACCGCAACTACGCGCCTTTGACTGACGCGCAGCGGGAGGAAATGTCTGAAAAGGAGATCGAGCTTTGGGAGACCAAGGCGAAAACCGGCCTTGTCCGCAACGACTCGACGATCTCCTCTTTCCTTGCGCAAATGCGTGGGGCAATGTACATGAGCAGTGAGACGGGCGGGCTTGCACTTTACAACATCGGTATTGAAACCGGTAAGTGGGATACTGCCGGACAACTCGTCCTTGATGAGACAAAGCTCAGAAACGCCATCGCCTCCGACCCGGACGGTGTCCAGTCCCTGTTTGCGGACAGGAACAACGGCCTTGCCAAGCGGCTGTCGACGATTGCGGACGGGGTGGCGAAGCTGAGCGTGGCGACCCCCGGCGCTCTGGTGAAGCTCGCCGGTGCGAAAGACTGGTCGGCAAACGCCAAGAACAATGAGATGTACATTCAGCTCTATACGATTAACGACAAGCTCAAAACCCTCCAGAGCAAATACAACACCGAGCGTGAGCGCTACTGGACACAGTTTTCCGCGATGGAAACTTCGATGGCAAGTCTGTCCTCGCAGAGCAACATGATCACGTCGATGTTCAGCAATTATTAATTGTAAAGTGGTGTAACGAGATGACAGCTAGCCCTTATCAAACCTACAAACAGCAGTCCGTGATGACGATGACCTCTGGACAAATTCTGCTTCTTGTGTATAATGAACTTATAAAGCAGTTAAGCATGGCCCTTGTCGCATTTGAGAAAAATGACATTCCGGAGATCAACCGCAGCCTGCAGAAGTCCCAGCACATTCTCCACGAGCTGCAGAACACGCTTAACTTCGATTACAGCATTTCTAACAACATTAACGCGCTATATGATTACTTCAATTCCGTGATTTTCAACGCGAATGTCAAAAAGGATGCGTCTGAGCTACCCACGGTCATCGAGATGGTGACGGAGCTCAAGGACGCCTTCACCGAGGCGGAGAAGCGTTCGCGGGGATAGTCGTATCGGAATAAAGGGAGGCGTCCATCTGTGTTTTACGATTCCACAAAGTTCAAAACCCTCGAGGCGGGCGTCAGCCTGTCCTGGCTGCAGCAAAAGCTGGCTACGCAGAACACCGCTAATCAGGAGACGCCGGGGTATAAGGCCAAAAGCCTGTCCTTTGACGGTGTGCTGAACGCTGTGACCAGCGAGGCGGAAAAGCGCGAGCTTAGCCGTATTGACGCAGCCATCATCACAAGCGATGAGATTTCCACCCGTCCGGATGGCAACAACGTCAGCGTCGAGGCCGAGGGCATGGCGCTTTATAAAGCCTATTCCCAGTACAGCATGCTGCTCAACCAGATCAGCACGGAGTTTGACAAATACAGCTACGTGCTCAATGCCAATATGTAGGTGACGGGAGTCGAAAACCCAGCGCCTGATCGGAGGTACCCCTATGTCGCTTTCATCCTTGGATATCATCGGCTCCGCACTGACAGCGGAGCGCTTCCGCACAGACATCATCGCACAGAACCTTGCCAACGCCAACACGACCCGCACCGAGGATGGCGAGCCATATCGCCGTCAGCTGGTGGTTTTTGAGGAAGTCCCGCTCAGCTTTGCGCAGACACTGAAGGAAGCGCAGTCGAAGGGTGGCGTGCGTGTGTCTGAAGTTGTCAAGAGCGAGGCGGACTTCCGGCTTGTCTATGATCCAACACACCCGGACGCCAATGCCGAGGGGTATGTTGAATACTCCAACGTCGATACGACCGAGGAGCAGGTCGATCTGCTTGCCGCCTCCAACGCATATGACGCGAACCTCGCGGCCCTGTCTGTCGTGAAGGCCATGATTAGCAAGACCATCGAACTGGGGAATAAATAAACCTTACAATCATTAAACGTGCAGGCGCAAGCCTGCACGTTTTCTATTCTTTTGCTTTTCTGCGCAAATTAAGGCAGGGTTAGGTCTTGCCGGTGTGACGAACGAGCAAACAAAAACCGCCTCCGGTACAGTACAGTGTCGGAGGCGGGGGGGTTATTCAGCCCGCGTTCCGGCCTTCTGGTCAGCGGCAAGGTCGGCGAGAGTGATATTGTCCACGACATCGGCGACCGCACGGTCAATTTTCTTCCAGACGCCCAAGGTCGGGCAGCCTTCACAGCGGGGACACTGGTTCTGCTCGTCCTCAAGGCAGGCGACCGGGGCAAGGCTGCCCTCGATTAGCCGCAGGATGGCGCCGACAGTATAGTCCTCCGGAGGCTTGGCCAGCTTATAGCCGCCCTGTGCGCCGCGCACGCTCTTGACAAAGCCCGCCCGGCTGAGGACGGAGATGATCTGTTCAAGATATTTGCCGGAGATTTGCTGGCGCTCGGAAACACTTTTGATCGTGACGTACTGATCTTGGTCGTTGAGGGCCAGATCCAGCATCAGGCGCAGGGCGTAACGCCCTCTTGTTGATATTTTCATATGGGGTTCCTTCCTGGCTTTTTTGCCCGCTGTGATCAGCCCACAGCGGTTTCGCAAAGTATTTTGCAGGCAGATAAGCTGAGAGACAGCGTTATGGTATAAGCGTCAGATCCTGTAAAATAAGCGCTTGCGCTTATTTTACCATATGAATAATAGGAATTCAAGCGGAAGGAACAGGGGCTTTTCGCAGTAAACGCGAAACAGATTGCCAAGAGCGGAAAAGAACACTATAATATACATAGCGTAACGCGATAACGGCGGCGTTAATTTAAGCTTGGAGGTTCCAATGCAAAGACTCAGACCGAAACTGCTGCTAAGCATACTGATCGGTGTCGTCCTCATTATCGTTATCGTTACTGCAGTCTGGAACCATAAAGCGCAGATGGCTGCATTCACGGAAAACGGGGCGGAAACGCAACAGATGATCGACAGAAAGTTTAGCCTCTGTACCTATTACTTTGAGGCCCTGAGTACCTATTGCGACCGCTTTTTATTCGACCGTGGCATACAGAAGGACTCGCCGTATTTCAGTCTTATCAGCTATGACGAGACGGAAAACCGCTTCAGCATGGATGCGGTGGGCGGAACCTCACTTGAGCCGATGTTGGGCAATCTGACGGGTGACGGAGCGATTCCCCGAACCGCGGCGGAGCGGACGGCGTTCAATCTGGCGCTGACGCTCAACGATTATTTCAGGCTGCTTCGCACGTGGATGCCGGAAATCGGGCAGATTAGTTATATGGGTGAGCAAGGCTTTATCAGCGTTTACCCTTGGGTTTCCTCCGCAGAGTTCCGCTATTCACCGGCACTCAGGGACGCAGAATTCTATACGGTGGTGTCTCCGGAGAACAATCCAAACCAAAGGCTGGTGTGGACAGGCGCATATCCCCACCCGGCGGGTGCGCGGATTTCCCTCTCCGGCCCGATCTATTACGGCAGCACGCTGCAGGGCGCGCTTTCGCTGGACTTTACCACAGCTGCGCTCAGCGGCCTCCTGCAGGGCGAACACAGTGCTTTTCTTGTTGATGATGCTTATCATGTAATCGCCTCGGACAGCTTTTCTGCCGATGGGCGACAGGCGCGTGGGCTTGAAACGCTCGTGTCCCTTTCCGAGAGCGGTTTTGCATCGCTGAAACAGGCCGAATCCGGAAAGCTGCAGTATGCCGGGGGCTATTTGGTCTATAAGGTTAGGCTCTCCGACGCACCGTTTACCTTGATTGTATTGACCCCGCAGTCCCGCCCGATCCTCAGCGCAGCTGCGCGGACGCTGCCGGTCTCACTGATCGGGGTGATGCTCGTTTTCACCGTGATGGTCGCCTTCAAATTCCGGCGCGTGCGTGACGAGCTGCAGGTGGCCTCTTTCACGGATGCCCTGACGGGGCTGCGGAACAGGCACTTTCTCAACACCGTGATTGAAACGGAGCTTTCCCGGACGGAGCAGCTTCATCAAAATCTGTCCATCATCAGCTTTGACCTGGACAGATTTAAAAGGGTGAATGACCTGTATGGGCATCCGGTTGGCGACGAGGTGCTTATTTGGACTGCACGCATAGCCAGGCAGACCATTCGCGAGTCCGACATCCTGGTTCGGATGGGCGGCGAGGAATTTATGATTCTGCTGAAGAATACGGGAATGGGCGAAGCGCTCAGAGTAGCAGACCGCCTCCGTCATAACCTCGCGGCGGAGAAACACCCGGTTGCAGGAAGGGTTACCGCCAGCTTTGGCGTTGTAGAAAGACTTGCGGATGAGGACTACACCAGTCTGTACCACCGGGTTGACGAAGCGCTTTATCAGGCCAAGGAGGACGGCAGGAACTGTGTGCGGACACACCAAGAGGACGTAGGCATCAGCGAGCTGGTGATTAAGCTTGAGTGGAATAGTGCCTGGGCATGCGGCGAGGAAACCATTGATGAACAGCACCGCGGGCTTTCCCGCCTGCTTAGCAGGCTGCTTAAGACCGATCCGGATGGGACGGAGGGATATCTCGACGAGCTGGTGCATAGGCTGAAGGAACACTTTGACTATGAGGAGCAGGTGCTTAGCAATGCGGGCTTCCCGGAGCTTGAGCAGCATCGTGCGGAGCATGAACGCCTGCTTGCGAAATTTGAAGGGCAGCGGCTGCTGCTCGGTGAGGGGAAGCTTTCTCCGCTGGCACTGTTTACCACCGCGGTGGAGGAGGTTATCGTTGGACACCTACTTGAAAAGGACATCAAGTATTTTCCATATCTCAAATAAGAACGACCGAATCAGCGAGTGTAGAAACAAAAAGGGGAGCTTATGATGAAAACGATCGTGGTATACTATTCGCTCGAGGGCAACACGGCGCTGATTGCGCGCGAGCTGGCACAAACGCTTGGAGCGGACATTTTGCGGCTGGAGACGGAAAAGCCCTTTCCGGAGCAAGCCCCTGCAAAATACTTAAAGGGTGGAATGAACAGCGTTTTTCGGCTCAAGCCCAAGCTGAAGAGCCCAATACCTGATCTTTCAGCTTACGACTTCGTTGTTCTCGGCGCGCCAGTCTGGGCGGGTAGTTATGCCGCGCCCCTGCATACCCTCGTCAAAAAGCACAGCTTTTCGGGGAAGAAGCTCGCCTTTTTCCTCTGCTGCGGCGGCGGGGAAACGGAAAAGTGTCTTACGCGCCTGAAAAAGGCGCTGCCCGGCAACGACTATGTGGGCGAGGTCGTTTTTGTTGAGCCGCTCCGCCAGGAGAACCGGGCGGCAGCACTGGAAAAGGCCGTAGTCTGGGCGGAGAGCCTGGGACAGGGCGCCAGGGAGCCCCGGGCAGGAGGGGCACCGATGGAAGCTCCGGTGCCTGAGGTCGAAGAGCGCGTGGAAGAAGCTTCGGCGTCCAAGGACACAGAACTAACCGAGGAAGCGTAAAATGCTGCGGGCGTGAGTTTTTTGCTCACGCCCGTAGCTTTTTTGTAGATTCATATTACCACAAAACGGGGAAAATTTCAAGACTTGTAATGCCGCTTATTCTCGCGCATACTCGTGATGGAGGCGATAACCGATGGAAGAGAATCTTTTCCCGCTGTATACCCGAGGGGCACTGCGCTGCGAGGTGGCTGCACTGGCAGCCTGCAACGATTTTACCGTCAAATACGGGCTGATACTCTCGGAGAGCCAGCTCCTGCATCTGGATGAGGCGCGCCGGGAGACGCTGCGTGTGAATGGCCGTGTCGAGTTTAGCGGGGGTGTGCTCAAAAAGCTCATCTATGCCTTCTGCGACTCGCCGTATGTGCAACAGCAGAGCTGGGAGGAGACGCTTGCCGAGCTGCAGGAGATTTTCTACACGTTCAAAAACGAGGCTGAAGACAGACTCGCCGACGACGAGCTGATCGACTTTATGAAAAAGACCTTCGACGGCGTGGCGCAGGGCTCTCTGGAATACTTAGCCGGAACCGCCCTGGAGGAGCTTTGCCGCAACGCGCGCAACGACCACTTTAACAGGGACGAGGAGTTGGAGGATGAATGAAAGCGTTTTTTCCCTGTCCGTCGGTGAAACGCTGACGGAGACGGAGGCGTGTGCGGTTCAGGAAAAGCTCCTCGGGCTTTTGTCGCGGCGCGCGGCACTGTATACCGGGGGAGACAGCAGCTCTGTGCGGGTCGAGACGGCAAGAGTGCTGCTGGAGGGCATCGCCTTCTGCTTGGCGCTGGCATTCGCAGAGGACGGCGGCACGCTCAAGAGCCTGCTAACCGGCGACGCGGAGGCGCTTCTCGCGCGGGGTCAAGTACTCTGCGCAAGGAAAACAGCGCGGGGGAGGGCGCTTTACGCACGAGCCTGCCAAACTGCGCCAGAACTTGGCAGCGTTGCGCTCCGGGATACGCTTTCCGGCATCGGTGGATTTTTTCGCCGCTATGACCACCGGTTTTTTGCGCAGGAGATTCCCTGTATGATCGATTATCCGCTGGCCGTGCCAATGGACGAAGGACTGCAGGGGATCAGCTTTGTAAACGAATACCTGCGCCACCTCCTGATGGAGCATGCGTTTCTGAACCGCTTTGCACCTGAAAAGACTGAGCGGCTGCTGATACGCGCCCTCGGAGATTACCGGGAGCTTCCGCTGAACCTTTTCGCGCCGGTCTGTGCAAATGCTGTCGGCCTTGCGCTTCTGGGTGAGGATTTGCGGGCGCTCGACATTCCACCAAAGATGCAGGGGCGGCTGGCGGCGCTTTTCAAGGAAGCGCACGCAGAAACGACAAAACGGCTCTTGGTTGAGGGCGCCGGGAAAGCCTGCGCGGTCTTGGGACTGCGGGAGCATGCCTTTGCTACCTATGTGCGCGACGTTGCCTGTGCCCTTTACCCTTACATTGAAGTTGCCCAGCTCCACGGCAACCTCGGCAATGTGTTTATTTCCTTTGCGGACTGACGACAGGGACTTGAAAAGCCCGGAGGTTCGTGATATGCTATGGTCAATAATCAAGATTTGGAGTTGAAAAGATGCGGTACTTTTCCTGCAGGTTCTAAACAGCGCGAGAAGGCTTCCGGACGGTTTTGGTCGTCCGCTGCTGGTCGTGCTTTCGCAGGAAAGTGCAAACACATTTTGTCTCGGTTCATATCTGTGCCAGGCCCGTGCAGGGTCGGGCTCGGGCATGGTTCTGCGGGCTGTGGGAAGGACTTTCCTGCAGCCAGTATTTTTTTGGAGGAACTGAACCATGTCTATGATTGACGTACAAAACCTGAATTTTGCCTATGAAGGCAGCTATGACACGATTTTTGATAACGTGAGTTTCCGCATTGACACAGACTGGAAACTCGGATTTACCGGCCGCAATGGGCGGGGAAAGACCACCTTTCTCAGGCTGCTGATGGGGCAGCTTCCGTATACCGGCACGATTTCGGCCAGTGTGGACTTTCAATACTTCCCCTATGCAGTGACAGACAAGGAGCGTTTGAGCGAAAAAATCATTGCCGAGCTGATTGGCGACGGTGAGCGCTGGCGGCTTGCGCGGGAGATGGAGCGTCTGGACATTTCCGAGGAGGTGCTCCGGCGGCCATTTTCTACCCTCTCCAACGGCGAGCAGACCAAGCTCCTGCTGGCGGCACTCTTTCTTGGAGAAAATCGCTTTCTGCTGATTGACGAGCCGACAAACCATCTCGACGCCGCCGGACGCGAAACCGTCAGCCGCTATCTGAACGGGAAGAAGGGCTTCATCCTCGTCTCCCATGACCGCGCTTTTCTGGACGGCTGCGTTGACCACATTATGGCCATCAACAAGACGGATATTGAAATCCAAAAGGGCAATTTCTCCACCTTCTTGCACAACCGCTCGCTGCAGGACAGCTTCGAGGCGGCAGAAAATGCGCGGCTGAAAAAAGACATTCGCCGTCTGGATGCCGCGGCAAAGCGCAACGTGGACTGGTCCGACAAGCTTGAAAAGACCAAATACGCTACAAAAAACTCGGGCCTGCGTCCGGATACCGGTTATATCGGCCACAAGTCGGCCAAGATGATGAAGCGCGCCAAGGCCATCGAGGGACGCCGAGAGGCGGAGCTTGCGGAAAAGGCGAAGCTCCTCAAAAACACCGAGGACAGCGAGGAGATAAAGCTCGTTCCCCTTGCCTACCGCGCGGAGCGGCTTGCTCAGCTGAAAAACGTCTCCATCTCCTACAGCGGAAGGCCCGTCGTGGAGAAGCTGAGTTTTGAAATTTGCCGCGGCGACCGCATTGCGCTGCAGGGCAGAAACGGCAGCGGCAAGTCGAGCATTTTGAAGCTACTGCTGGGTGAAGCAATCGCGTACACGGGCGAGCTGTATTTAGGCAGCGGCCTTGTGATCTCCTCCGTTCCGCAGCAGACCGATTTTCTCCGGGGGAACCTGGCAGATTACGCAGCGGAAAATGGCCTGGATGAGAGTCTCTTTAAGGCCATGCTGCGGAAGCTCGACTTTGCGCGCACACAGTTTGATAAGGACATGGCGGACTTCAGCGAGGGACAGAAGAAAAAGGTGCTGCTGGCCGACAGCCTCTCCCGCCGCGCGCACCTATATCTCTGGGACGAGCCGCTAAACTACATTGACGTGCTCTCGCGCATGCAGCTTGAAAAGCTGATTTTGGACTATGCGCCGACACTCCTGTTCGTCGAGCACGATGCGACTTTCTGCCGGAACATCGCCACAAAAACGGTGGAGCTTTGAGCAGTTGTGCCGGGCGGCTACCGCATATATAAAGGGGCTGTCGCAAAATGAAAATTTTGCGACAGCCCCTTTATATCCGGTTTGTTCTGATCTTATTGCTTGGCTTCGATCAGAATGATGTTTCGGTTGAGGTCGATGCTTTTGAGTGTTCCCTCAACGACTGTCCGCGTGCCCAGCAGGGTGGTGAGCGTGACGGAATCGCCATCGATGCGCAGATTGGTGATCTTGTCTGCGATCAGCTTTTCGCTGTCGCCAACGATTTCATAGGCTGTTGAAAGGCACATCTTATTGACCTCCAAGAAGTTTCTGCGCCTCGGCAAGCTTTTCATTGCCGTGGCCGTAGAAATGCAGAGCCTCAGCGACGAGGGCCGCCGCTTCCTTGCTGCCCGCCGCCTCGAGCCCGTGGTAAAGCTCGTGCAGATCCTCGCTGTGGTGCAGGTTGTGGTCCAGCATATAGTTCAAAAGCGCCAGGTTTTCGTTGATGGCGCCGGGCGCCGGCTCCCCGCCGTGGTTGTGCTCATGGCCGGGAAGCTCGCCTTGCTCATGCTCGTGGCCGTGCGCATGGGTATGTCCGTGGAGGTGCTGGTGCTCATGGCTGTGCGCATCTGCGCCATGCTGATGTTCGTGTTCGTGTTTATGGACATGATCGTGCATATGTTCGTGGCGGTGATTTCCGCAGCAGCCTTCCTCGTGCTCGTGGCTGTGGTTTCCGCAGCAGCCTTCCTTATGCTCGTGGCTGTGGTTTCCGCAGCAGCCTTCCTTGTGCTCGTGGCTGTGATTTCCGCAGCAGCCTTCCTGGTGTTCGTGTGTGTGATTAGACATATGAAAAACCCCTTCCGTATCGTGATTGAAAGTTCCTTGTTTCAAGGTATCGCAAAATACAATTTAATCTGTGTATTGCGCATTTTACGCGTATTATAGCGAAAAATGGTTTATCGGACAAGCCGCCCGGGGGGATCGTGCGGAAAACTCTCCTTTTCCACACGCAACGCTACTCAGCCACAGGCCTCGCACTCACCGTGACATTTGGGGCGGTATTCCTCGGGCATCTCCTCGCCGCGGCGGGTGTAGTAGTCCAGCAGCGCCATGCGCACGCCCTCCTCGGCCAGAACCGAACAGTGGAGCTTCACAGGGGGCAGCCCGTCAAGCGCCTCGGTGACTGCCTTGTTGGTCAGCTGCATGGCCTCCTCGATGGTTTTGCCCATAATCATCTCCGTCGCCATGGAGCTGGTCGCAATTGCCGCGCCGCAGCCGAAGGTGTTGAACTTGACGTCGGAAATGACCCCGTCGTCAATTTTAAGGAAAATTTTCATAATATCGCCGCACTTGGCGTTTCCGACCTCGCCGACGCCGTCCGCATTTTCAATCTCGCCGACATTGCGGGGGTTGGTGAAGTGGTCCATGACCTTTTCGCTGTACATCATTGTGATAACCTGCCTTTCTTCGCATAGCCGACTGCCAGAGGCTGTCGTGATTTTTTATTTCCTTGCGCACCCTTGGCGGGCGCATTTTTTGTTTACGCCTTGTTTTCCTTCATTTTTTTCCACACCGGAGACATCGCCCGCAGGCGCTCCACGACCGGAGGCAGCTTTTCGAGGATAAAGTCGACCTCTTCTTCGGTGTTGTATTCGCTCAGAGACAAGCGCAGCGAGCCGTGCGCAACCTCGTGGATGAGACCGATTGCAAGCAGGACGTGGCTGGGGTCGAGAGAACCGGAGGTGCAGGCCGAGCCGGAGGAGCCGTGAACGCCTACATGGTCGAGCATGAGCAGGAGGCTTTCGCCCTCGATACCCTTGATGGAGACGTTAACGTTGCCGGGCAGACGCTGCTCCCTGTCGCCGTTCAAGATGACCTCGTCGAGCGCCAGAAGGCCGTCGATCAGCTTTTCACGCAGGGCCTTTACCTTAGTGGAATTAGCTTCCATGTTTTCGCAGGCTTCCTTAAAAGCCGCAGCCATGCCGACGATGGCGGGGACGTTCTCGGTTCCGGCGCGCTTGCCGCGCTCCTGCGCGCCGCCCTCGATGAGCGCCGTAATCGGGATGCCGCGTCGGACGAAAAGCACGCCCGCGCCCTTCGGGCCATGAAACTTATGCGCGGAGAGGGCCATAAGGTCGATGTGCTGCTCTTTGACGTTGATGGGCAGGTGCCCCGCCGCCTGAACGGCGTCCGTATGGAACAATACACCCTTTTCTTTGCAGAGTGCGCCGATCTCTTTGATGGGCTGAATGGTGCCAATCTCGTTGTTGGCAAACATAATGGTCACGAGGGCAGTGTCCGGGCGGATTGCCGCCGCAAGCTCGTCAAGCCGAATGATGCCGTTTTCGTGCACGTCGAGATACGTGACCTCATAGCCTTCCTTTTCGAGCTTTCCCAGCGTGTGCAGAACTGCGTGGTGCTCGAATTTGGTGGAGATGATGTGCTTTTTGTCCTTCTTCGCGCCGAGGACAGCGGCGGTGCGGATGGCCTGATTGTCTGCCTCGCTGCCGCCGGAGGTGAAGATAATCTCGCTCGGTTCCGCGCCGATCAGCTCCGCGATGGTCTGCCTGGCCTCTATCAGGAGCTTGGCTGCAGCTTGGCCGATGCTATGGGGGCTGGAGGGGTTGCCGTAGGTTTCTGTAAAACAGGGAAGCATGGCGTCGATGGCAGTCTGGCTGACCTTCGTTGTCGCCGCGTTATCTACATAAACGTTCATTTTGATTCTCCCTTTCAAATCTGTCTATTTTCCAAGCTCGATCATGCGGTCGATGCATTTTTTTGCCTGTAAACGGGTTTCCTCCTCGAGCACAATCTCCTCCCCGCCTGTGCCGTTGAGACAGGCGATTACGTCCGCTAGCGTTGTGAGCTTCATATTGTGGCACACAAGGTCGATCGACAGCGGGTAAAATCGCTTGTCCGGACAGTCGTACTGAAGATGTTCGAGGATGGAAAGCTCTGTTCCGATGATGAACTCCTTCGCGTCCGAGGCCTTTGCGTAGTCCATAATCGCGGTGGTGGAGCCAACGAAATCGGCGGACTCCGTAATTTCGGGCAGGCACTCGGGATGGGCGAGGAGCAGGGCTTTCGGATTGCGAGCGCGGACCTTTTCAAGCTCGCGCCGTCCCGCACGCAGGTGTGTGGGACAGCCCCCGGAAAGAAGCTTGAAATTTTTGTCCGGAAGCTGCTTTGCGACATAGGCACCGAGCTGTTTATCGGGGACAAAAAGAATGTTCTTCTCCGGCAGCCTGCCGATAATCTTCACCGCCGAGGAGGAGGTTACGCACACGTCGCAAACCGTTTTTAGCTCCGTGGTGGTGTTGATATAGCAGACAACCGCATGGTCGGGAT
>CAYRIA010000009.1:0-27130 GCA_964424175.1 uncultured Oscillospiraceae bacterium
GGCCGTGCAGGGCAAGTACACAGTGCGATTCGATCAATAATTAGGGGGAAGCGCCTATGACAAAACCTCTTAGCGCGGAAATTCTATCCGTCGGTACTGAACTGCTGCTGGGCGGCACGACGAACACAGATGCTAGGGACATTTCCATCTATCTCTCGGAGCTTGGCATCAATGTCTATTACCACACGGTCGTGGGCGACAACCCCGAGCGGCTGACAAAAGCCGTTGAGATTGCGCGCGGTCGGGCGGACATTATTGTAACCACCGGCGGTCTGGGGCCGACCTGTGACGATTTGACCAAGCAGGTGCTCGCGCAGGCCTTTGGGCTTGAAATGATTTTTCATGAGGAGCTTGCCGAGGAAATGCGGCGCTATTTCAAGGAAGTGATCGGCACTGACGCGATAACAGAGAACAACTTCCAGCAGGCTTATCTGCCGGGGGGCTGCACGGTTTTCCACAACGAGTGGGGCACCGCGCCGGGCTGCGCTTTTTTTGCCAAGGGTGTGCATGTGTTAATGCTGCCCGGCCCCCCGCGCGAATGCAACGCCATGTTTAAGGCCTGCGCCATGCCCTATCTGCGCGCGCTATCGGACGAGGTGATTTTTTCCCACAGCCTGAATATCGTCGGCAGCGGCGAGAGTGCAGTGGAAGCGAAGCTCAGCGCGCTGATGAATACCCTATCGAACCCCACCCTTGCACCCTATGCCAAGGAGGGTGAGGTAATGCTGCGCGTGACCGCCAAGGCCAAGACCCAAGCCGAAGCCGAGGAGATGACAAAACCTGTCATTGAACAGGTGCGCAATGTGCTCGGCGACCTGATTTATGGCATGGATGCACAGAGCCTGGAGGCGGTTGTTTTTGCGCTCCTGGAAAAGCGGGGGCAGACCCTGAGCGCAGCCGAGAGCTGCACCGGCGGCCTGATCGCCAAGCGCGTCACCGACCTGCGCGGAGCCTCAAAGGTCTTTTTGGGTGGCGCCGTGACCTACGCCTCCGAGAGCAAGACGAAACTCTTGGGCGTGCCGACACAGCTAATAGAAAAGCACGGCGCCGTCAGCCTCGAGGTGGCATCTGAGATGGCAAAGCGGGCACGGGAGCTATTCGGCTCAAGTCTTGCCGTGGCGACGACGGGCCTGGCCGGCCCTGAGGGCGACGGCGTAAACCCCGTCGGAACGGTTTTCGTTGCGCTGTCGGTCGGGGAGGAGCTCTATGTCAGCCGGCTCAACTCCGGCTTCGGCCGCAACCGAGTACGCACCCTGGCTGCCAACTGCGCCTTTGACATGGTACGGCGCTATCTGACGGGTCTGCCTGTAGTTGTCGACTACTACAAAAAATAAACGGATGGGGAGTGGAAGCCGGCGACTGCGCTTTGGCTTGCCTTTTGACGAAAGTTCCTGTATAATATAAATCGTTGTTTTTTACGGGACGTTTTCGCCCAGAAATCGATTTTGGAGGGTGCGTAATGCTGAGCTATAAAATAGATATTGCCGGCCTGACGCGCGAGCTGCCGATTTGCCGCGTGTCCAACGACACATCAATCGGCGCGTTTGTGATTTTCGGAGACGTAGAGCTGACACAGCACTGCGCAGCCGAGCTACTGAAAAGGGCGCCCGCATATGATTACTTGCTTGCGCCTGAGGCAAAGAGTATTCCCCTGATCTATGAAATGGCGCGCCAGAGCGGCAGCAATGTGTATTTTCTCGCTCGCAAGGCCCCCAAGCTCTATATGACGGGGGTGTTTGAGGTCCAAGTCAAGTCCATCACCACCGAAAACGTGCAGAAGCTCTATCTCGACACAGCGGACGCCGCGAAGATGCGCGGCAAGCGCATCCTGATTATCGACGACGTGATCTCCACCGGCGAATCCCTCAAGGCGGTTGAGGAGTTGGTTGAGCGCGCGGGCGGCGTTGTGGCTGGCCGTATGTTTTGTTTGGCTGAGGGTGATGCGAAAAAGCGGGAGGACGTAAGCTTCCTTGCGCCTCTCCCCCTGTTTCATTCGGACGGCACGCCGAAAAACTAGGCGTTATTAGCAAAAAAACACCGTTTCCCGGATATTTGGGAAGCGGTGTTTTGAGACTGTAGAGAGTTATTTTCGCATAGTTTTAAAAAAGTCCTGCATGAGTTTTGCACACTCGGCCTCCAGAACACCGGGGTAGACCGCCGGGCGGTGGCCGTAGCGCTCGGAAAACAAATCAATCACGCTCCCGCAGGAGCCAAAGTTTTCCTCTCGTGCGCCAAAGACCACGCGTGGGATGCGGGCGTTGATGATCGCGCCCGTACACATCGGGCAAGGCTCGACGGTGACGAACAGTGTGCAGCCGTCCAGCCGCCAGTCGCCGAGCGCCCGGCAGGCCGCGTCGATGGCGGAGAGCTCTGCGTGGCCAAGAGCGGAGCGCGACGCCTCGCGCGTGTTGCGGCCGCGGCCGATGATCTGCCCGTCCCTATCCGAAATCACGCAGCCGACGGGAATTTCGCCCCTGTCATATGCCTCGCGCGCAAGCTCCAGCGCGAGACGCATAGCGCTTTCATAGTTCATAGCAGTCCGCCCTTTCGGGGTAATAATGAGTATCGGAGAAAACCATGCTTGAGCGTTTGCTGACCTATCTGCTGCTTGGCGCAAGTCTTTCAATGGACGCGTTTGCCGTAACCGTTGGGGAGGGTCTTTCCTGTCCTGTTGGCGGCATGAAAAACGCCGTCCGCCGCGCGCTATATTTCGGTTTTTTTCAGGCGCTGATGCCGCTTTTGGGGTTCTACCTTGCCGGCACCGTCAGCGGAAAGCTGATGAGCGTCGGTCCGTATATCAGTTTCTTCATGCTTGCGTTTGTCGGCATAAAAATGCTGGTCGACGCCATTCGCGGCAGGGAGGACGGGCAGGAGACGGATAGCGGAGAATTCAGCCCCGCGAAAACGCTTGTGCTGGCCCTTGCCACGAGTATCGACGCGCTGGCAGTGGGTGTGAGCCTTGCCTTTAACGAGACGAGCGTCTGGTTTCCCTGTGGGATCATCGGGGCGACGACCTTTGTGATCTGCACGCTCGGCGGCGCACTCTGCTCGAAGTTTCCCAAAGGCTCTAGTAAGGGCGCGGGTATCGCCGGAGGGTTGGTGCTGCTCGGCATCGGGGTCAAGCTGCTCGTTGAGGGCGTTTTTCTCAACTAAAACTTCACAATGTCTGTTTCTATTCGTCGAGCTTGAGCACAGCCATAAAGGCCTCCTGCGGTACGGAGACAGAGCCGAGAGAACGCATACGCTTCTTGCCCTCTTTCTGCTTTTCCAACAGCTTCTTTTTGCGCGTAATGTCGCCGCCGTAGCACTTGGCCAAAACGTCCTTGCGCACGGCCTTGATCGTCTCGCGGGCAATGACCTTACCGCCGATGGCGGCCTGCACGGGCACCTCGAAGAGCTGGCGGGGGATGTTGTCCTTGAGTTTTTCTGCGATCTTGCGGCCGCGGGCATAGGCCTTGTCCTTGTGGACGATAAAGCTCAGTGCGTCAACAATGTCTCCGTTCAGGAGAACGTCGAGCTTGACGAGGTTGCTTTCGCGGTAGTCAGCCAGCTCGTAGTCCAGCGAAGCGTAGCCGCGGGTGCGTGCCTTAAGGGCGTCGAAAAAGTCGTAGATGATCTCGTTGAGCGGAATCTCGTAATGCAGCTCGACGCGCGATTCGTCCAAATAGCTCATGTTTTTGTACTCACCGCGGCGATCCTGGCACAGCTCCATAATGTTGCCGACGTATTCCGGCGGCGTGATGATGGAAGCCTTGACAAACGGCTCCTCCGCCTTTTCGATCTGGGCGGTGTCGGGATAGTTCAAGGGGTTATCAACCACGAGCATTGTCCCGTCTGTCTTGGTCACATGATAGATGACACTGGGGGCGGTGGTGATGAGGTCGAGGTTATATTCGCGCTCCAAACGCTCCTGAATAATCTCCATGTGCAGCAGGCCGAGGAAGCCGCAGCGGAAGCCAAAGCCGAGAGCTGCCGACGATTCCGGTTCAAATTGCAGCGCCGCGTCGTTGAGTTTAAGCTTTTCCAGCGCGTCACGCAGGCCGGGGTATTCGGCGCCGTCCGCGGGGTAGATGCCGGAAAAAACCATCGGCTGAGCGGGGCGGTAGCCGGGAACGGGGGTGGTGGCCGGTTTGTCCGCGTTCGTAAGCGTATCGCCCACCTGGGTGTCGGCCACGTTTTTGATGCTAGCCGTCAGATAGCCGACGTCGCCTGCCGAAAGCCCTGCGCAGGGCTCAAGTCCGAAGGGGCGCAGGTAGCCGACTTCGATGACTCTGTACTTTGCGCCGGAGGCCATCATGCGAATCTCCATATCCTTTGTGAGCATGCCGTCCATCACGCGCATGAGAACGATGACGCCGCGGTAGCTGTCATATTGGCTGTCGAAAATCAGGGCGCGCAAGGGCGCGTTCGGATCGCCCTCTGGGGGCGGAATCTTGGTCACAACCTCTTCCAGCACGGCCTCGATGTTAATCCCGTTTTTCGCGCTGATCTCCGGGGCGTCCAGTGCGGGGATACCAATGATGTCTTCGATTTCGGTTTTGGTGCGCTGGGGATCGGCGCCCGGCAGGTCGATCTTGTTGATAACCGGCAGCACCTCCAGGTCGTGCTCAAGGGCAAGATAGGTGTTGGCCAGCGTTTGGGCTTCGATGCCCTGGCTTGCGTCGACAACAAGTAGCGCGCCCTCACAGGCAGCCAGCGAGCGCGAGACCTCGTAGTTGAAGTCCACGTGCCCCGGTGTGTCGATGAGGTTTAGGGTATAGGTCTCGCCGTCGAGCGCCGTGTAGGAAAGGCCGACCGCACGCGCCTTGATGGTGATGCCGCGCTCGCGCTCAAGCTCCATATTATCCAACATTTGGTTTGTCAGTTCACGATTACCCACCGCGCCACACTTTTCAAGCAGGCGGTCGGCGAGCGTGCTCTTGCCGTGGTCAATATGAGCGATTATAGAAAAGTTTCGGATCTTTTTCTGGTCTGTCATTGTGTCACTCCAAGGGCGAAATTGCCCGTTTATCGGATCTTTGTGTTTCGAAAAGCGCCTGCACTGCCGCGTGCTCAGCCTGTATGAGCGAAACGGCCTGTTCGGCCAGTGCCGGTGTGTCGTTCGGAGAAGAAAGCAGCAGGCACATCCGCCCGGCTGCGCAGTCGAGGTAGGACAGAGTGGCCTCTCGCAGCGCGCTTTCTCGTCCATCGAGGGCGCGCAGGAGCGTCGTCACGGCCGCGGGCGCGTTTTCGGTGTCCGCCTCGCTGCTGCGGCCGAGAAGATAGTCCGACGAGACACCGAAGTAGTCGCAGACGCGGCAGACAAAGCTCAGCCCCGGCTCCCGGGTACCGTTTTCGTAGTGGCTCAGCAGAGCCTGGCTGATGTGCAGGTCGCCTGCCAGCTTTCGCTGGCTCAGATCCCGTGCATGCCTAAGCTCCGAAAGTATGCCGCCAAAAGCGCGTTCCATGCCGATCCTCCCATCTGCGTGATTACTTTTAGTATTATAAGGTTCTAGGCTCGATTTGTAAACAAAAATCTTGGCGCAGCAGGACGGGGCAGCGCTTCCTATCATATCTGAAAAATTCAAAGTATTTTCCACTTTTGTTCATGCGTATGTCACAAATGGATTATACTATCGACTTACAAAAAACCCGTCCCGGACAGGGCAACGGCGAAGGAGGTACGCACAATGAACGAACAGGACAAGAAGTTTGAAGCGGAAAATGACTCCACAACGCCCGCAGAGGGGCAGAACGTCGAATACAGCCTGTCTGGTCAGGAGATTCCGCACCGCTCCTATATGGACGCCAATTTCATCCCTAAGAGCGAGGAGCAGGCCGCACCGCGGACATATTCCTATTACACACCGCCCGTTCAACCCCCTAAAAAGGAAAAGAAATCCGGTAAGGACGGAATTGGAAAACTTATCGCTGCCTGCCTGGTTTGCGCAATTTTGGGCGGCATCGGTGGCGGCGCGATTGTAGCCTCTCAGCTTCCGGAGACCTCCGCTCCTGTTGATTACAGCGGGAGTAGGCTGAACATTGCAAATCCCGAGGATGGGGTGCAGACGCCAAACCCCGTGGCCTTCGGCGAAACGATGACCGGCTCTGAGATTTACAGCCTCGGCTGTACCCAGGCAGTGGGCATTACAACCGAAATTACCTACACCAACTATCTCGGCATGAAATCCAGTTCTGCTGTTTCCGGCTCCGGCTTTATTGTGACGGAGGACGGCTACATCGTCACGAATTACCATGTGATTTCAGAGGCATATACCGGAGGAAATAAGATTACCGTCATGCTGTACAACGGCGACAAGTTCGAAGCCAAGATTGTGGGCGTTGAGGAGGCCAGCGACATTGCGGTGCTCAAAATTAACGCGACAGGGCTTTCTGCAGCAACCCTCGGTGACAGCGATAGCCTGCAGGTCGGCGAAATGGTCTATGCCATCGGCAACCCGCTGGGCGAGCTGAGTTTTTCTCTGGCAGACGGCAGGGTCAGCGCTCTAGACCGCGAAATTACCACACAGGACCCCACTACCAATCAGACAACAACCAATAACATGTTTCAGATTTCCGCGGCGGTCAACGAGGGAAACTCCGGCGGCCCAGTCTATAACGACAGAGGCGAGGTCATTGGCGTAGTCACCGCAAAATATGCCGATACCGGCGTAGAGGGGCTGGGCTTTGCCCTTCCGATCAACGACGTTTCAGACATCATTGATCAGCTCATAGCAAATGGCTATGTCAGCGGCAAGGCAAACTTCGGGATCACCGTCACAACGGTTAACAGCGCCGTTGCTCAGTATTACAATATGGTCGAGGGTGCGTATGTTTATTCTGTTGCCGAAGGAAGCTGCAGCGACAAGGCCGGGCTGAAGGTGGGCGATATCATCACCGCCATCGACGGCAAGGAGATTGCCAGCTCCTCCGAGCTGACCAACGCCAAAAAAGACTATAAGGCCGGCGACACCGTTTCGCTGAAGATTTTCCGCCAGGGTGCTTATCTCGAACTAAGTGTGACATTGGACGAGAACATTCCGACCGACGGCGCCGTGGAAGATAATCCCGAACCAGGCAATGAGTTTGCGCCCGGACAGAACGGGAACGGCAGTACAGGCAATCTGCCGTCAATACCAAAATTCTGATTTCGCTTGCAGATAAACAGCGATGCGCCCGGGGCTTGCCGTCCCGGGCGCGTCTTTTTATGCTTCAATCAATTAAAAAACTTGTTGTGAATAACCTGCACGGCCTTATCGGCACTGGCCTCGTCGATCAGGACTGAAACCTTGATTTCGCTGGTAGAGATCATTTGAATGTTGATTTTCGCTTCGCTGAGGGCTTCAAACATCGTGGCTGCCACACCGGAAGACGTCAGCATGCCCGCGCCGACGATACTGACCTTGGCGACGCCCCTGTCGCCGAAAAGCTCCTCAAAGCCCAGGCTGTCCCTTCGCTCGGCGACCAATTCCAGCGCCTTTTCATAGTCGCTTTCGGAGACGGTGAAGCTGATGTCGTTCTGTCCGTTCCGGTTAATCGACTGCAGGATGATATCGACGTTGATTTTGGCAT
Source organism: uncultured Oscillospiraceae bacterium (assembly GCA_964424175.1). Lineage (GTDB taxonomy): Bacteria > Bacillota > Clostridia > Oscillospirales > Oscillospiraceae > UBA2658. The sequence continues at coordinate 7,552 of CAYRIA010000009.1, forward strand.
TTGCCAGAACCCGGAAAAGCCTGAAGGCCACGCCCGGTTCGTCCGGAACACCGACGACCGCAATGCGTGCGACGTTGTTGTCCTTTGCAATACCGCTGATTTTCATCTGTTCCACGTTTCTCACGACCTCCTTGACTTTTGTGCCGGGCTTGCGTTCGTAGCTTGAGAGCACCTCAAGATTAACGCCGTAGCGCTTTGCCATCTCCACGCTGCGGTTGTGCAGAACTTGCGCGCCCAAGGACGCCAGCTCCATCATTTCATCGTATGTGATTTCGTCGAGCTTCTTTGCGCCTGCGACCTTTCGCGGGTCGGCGGTGAAAACGCCCTCGACATCAGTGAAGATTTGGCACTTGTCCGCATGAAGCGCTGCAGCGATAGCTACCGCCGAGGTGTCCGAGCCTCCGCGGCCGAGGGTGGTGATATCACCAGTCCCGTTGACGCCCTGAAAGCCCGTTACGATAACGATACGGCGCTTATCAAGCTCCTGCCGCAGCCTGTCGACGGAAACGGAGCGGATACGGGCGCTGCCGTAATTAAAGTTTGTGCTGATCTGCACCTGCCAGCCCGTGAGTGAGACGACGGGTAAACCCAGTTTTTCCAAGGCCATGCTCATAAGCGCTACGGAAACCTGTTCTCCTGTAGAGAGCAGGACATCTAGCTCGCGTTTTGAAGGGGTGGGGTTAATTTCTGCCGCCTTTTCCAGGAGCTCGTCAGTTGTATCGCCCTGTGCGGAGAGGACGACGACTACGTCGTTGCCCTCGCAGAAGCAGTCGGCGATGAGTCCGGCAACGCGCCTGATCTTCGCGGCGTCTGCAACGGAGCTTCCGCCGAATTTTTGTACGATAAGCATAATCCAGAGTTCCTCCAGTCCGGGATGAAAGGCCGGGTCGGACATACCGCCGCGGCCTGCTTTATCAGTTTATGTCCGCTTGCTGGCTGCGGTCAGTCCAGTAGCCGGAACATGGTGCGGACGTTCATGCCGCTCGTCAGCTTGAGCATCGTGTGCTCGTCATAGCTTTCGGTGGAGAAGGCATATTCGTCGCCGGCGGCTCCCGGATAGCTGACGAAATTGACCTTGCCGAAGGCCCAGCCAATCTGCTGCAAAGAGGTGGCGGCCCGCACATACCAGCGAGAGGGCAGGTAGGCGCTGTCTGTGAAATAGCCCGCCGGAGCATCCTCCCAGTCAAGGTATTTTCTGGCCTTGACATGCTTGACGGCGTCAATCACGTCTGCCACGACGGCACTGGCCGTCGGTCGCTTGCCTGCACCCGCGCCATAAAACATCGTATCGCCGAGCGCATTTCCGTGGACGACAATGCCGTTCATTACACCGTCAACGTTGGACAGGAGGCTCGTTTCGCTTACCAGATGCGGCGCAACATAGGCGGTCACGGTGCTGTGACCGGTGCGGAGCGCGCGGCCAAGGAGCTTGATTTTGCTGTTTAAGCGCCTGGCGTATTCCACGTCCGCGGGGCTGACGCCCCTAATGCCCTCGGCTTTTACGTCGTCGGGATTGACATGCTTGCCGAAGCAGAGATCCGAGAGGATGCAGATTTTGCGTGCGGCGTCGTGGCCCTCAATATCGGCAGTGGGATCTGCCTCCGCAAACCCGTTGACCTGAGCCTGGCGCAGGGCATCTTCGAAGCTGGCGTTGCTGCGGATCATCTCAGTCAGGATATAGTTCGTTGTGCCGTTGAGAATGCCGTAGACTCCATCGATCTTATTGGCGGCTAGGCATTGGGTTATTGGGCGGATGATTGGGATGCCGCCGCCGACGCTGGCCTCAAACAGGTAGTTGAGGTTCTTTTGCTTGGCGATGGCGATCAACTCATGCCCCTTTGTGGCGACAAGCTCCTTGTTCGAGGTGACAACGCTCTTGCCCGCGAGCAGGGCGCGCTTTGTAAACTCATAGGCGATCTTTGCACCACCGATCGTCTCGATGACAACGGAGACCTCGGGGTCATTTTCGATGAGTGAGAAGTCGTGGATGATGTATTTCTCAAAGGGATCGCCGGGGAAGTCTCGGCTGTCGAGGATATATTTGATCTCAACCTCCTCGGCCGTGTTCCTTGCGATGCTGTCCGCGTTCTCGGTGATGACCTCCGCTACGCCTGAGCCGACCGTCCCGTAGCCGCAGATCGCTATTTTTGCCATGATGCTTTTCCTCCTGATGGGATATATTCGATCCACCGCCGCCTTATACGGAGATCATGCAGCGGGAATAAAAAAGTCCTGTTATCCGGCGCTCACTTCCACCCGCTTGACGCCGGGCATTTCATGCAGGCTGCTTAGCAGGGCCTCACTTGTGACCGTCATCCCGGTAGTCTCTGCCGAGACGGTGACGAGCGCCGTGCCGTTTATGGGGATGCTTTGGTTGATAGTAAGGATATTCGCGCCGCTACCGGTGAACACAGACAGCAGGGCGGCAAGACTACCCATCCTGTCCCGCAGCGTAATGTGGAAGGTAATGATTCGTCCACGCTTCAAATCTTGAAAGGGTGTGATCGAATCCTTGTATTTGTAAAAGGCACTGCGGCTGATCCCCACCGCTGCGGCAGCCTCGGCGACAGTCTGCGCCTCACCCGTTTCAACCAGCTCCTTGGCCTTGGCAACTTTGATAAAAATCTCAGGCAACATCTCGGCGTCCACAAGAAAGTATCTCGGCTCGCGTCCGTCCGGCATGGCATGTGTCCCCCTCTCGAAGTCAAATGTTTCCCAGCTGCGTATAAAATCATAACACGGCCCAGGTGAAAGCGCAACCGTTACTTCGCAAAAAATGACACAGATTTTAAGCGAAATAATTAAAAAGCCCTGTTCATTTTGCAAAAAGGATACAAAAGACCGGGCGTTTCGACGAATCGAAACGCCCGGTATGCCTTTTTCAGGATTTAAATGCCGAGTAGTGTTGCGAGGCTGAGGATAATGCTCTGGAGTGAGAGCTTGTCCAGCGCGTAGGCGGCGGCCTCGTTCTGATAGAGGCTTTCCAGGGTGCCACCCAGGAACAAGGAGGCGCCTACACAAATCAAGCCGACAGCGCAGAGGATGCCTGTCGTGAGGCCGATAACCTTCCAGGTTTTCTTCACTTGACTTCACGCCCCTTTCCCGTATCGCGCAGACCCACACGGCTTGCTCTTTGAAAAAGCCCGGTAATCAGACGGATTGCCGCCCAGAGTGCAAACCAGATGATGAGTAGGCCAAGGCCGAGGCAGACGAGGCCCCCGCCAAACAGAAACAGCGCGTCTGTTAAGTACACAAAGCTCTGGAAGCCTGCAATCATCAGATAGCTCATCGCAACGAGCAGACCAGCGCCTATTGCCGCAATCCCTAGGAAAAAGGCCGCGATGACAACGCTCAGAAGTGCCGAGCCGATCAGCGCGAAAATAAACTTTCCCCCCGAGGACCTTTTCGCGCCCTCGTCGGATGGGGCGGCATTAGTTTCCAGTGCAGCCTCCGGCGTAGCCTCGGGCGTAGCTTCCGGTGTAGCCTCCACCGGGGTTTCCAACTCCGTCGGAGCTTCCGCTATGTCCGCGTTCAGCGTCTCCTCGGTCTCGGTTTCCACGTTGTAGGCCGAAAGTGGATCCTCTTCCGGCTTCTCGCCGCAGGCGCAGTTATTTGCAAAGCTGATCTTCTCACCGGCCTCAAGTCTGCGCTTGAGGTCGATGGCCGTCCGCATGGGCGTATCCAGTTCGGCGATGAGAGCCGCCTCACAGTCTGGTCCAGCGGCGTCAAAGCGTTGATTATAAGCGGAAATCACGTTCGCCCGCTCCTCGGGGGAGAAGAAGGTTAGATACTGATTGAGCTCCGCCAGGAATTGCTGTCTGTTCATCGTCAATCCCTCTTTGAAATAATGGCAAACATCTGTTTGCGCATATATTATATGTGTTTTTATGTAAACCGTCAAGAGCTTTGGCGGGAAATAAGTCAATTTTCAACTAATTTTACAACAAAAGCCTGTACAGAGCAGAGACCGGACGATTTAGCGCATTGCCAAATGCGCCCGAGGCCTGTATAATAGGGCTGTTGCGAAAGCGACTATGGCGCAGATTACTATCCAAACGAGTAAAATCTTGCAGTACATACGGGAATATTCGCAAGAGGTCTTCCAAAGCAGGGGCGGACATTCGCCCGCAAAAACCGATGGGATTAACTCCCGTCGCCTAAAGGGTGTTTCTATGCAAAACAAAGCGAACAAGGCGCTCGATTTCGTCGGAAGGCTCGTTGCGGTTCTGGCGACGCTCTCGATCTGCCTGATGCTGAGCACGACCGCACGGATGCCGCATGCCGTTTCAGCTGAGGCGCAGGAGCCTATGCCGCCCCCGGCAGAGCTGAGCCCTACGCCCGCGCCAACGCCGGAGCCTGAGCCCGAATTTTTTGAGCTGAGCTTTGTCGGCGACTGCACGCTTGCGAGCACCACCTACAACAAGCCGCTTTCGGTATCCTATGAGAACGTGGTGGGGGACAACTACGCCTATCCCTTTGAGAAAACCGTTCAGTATTTTGTAGACGATGACTTCACCTTTGCCAATCTTGAGTGTGCGTTAACGACAACAACGGCCTCGGACACGAAGAACTTTACCTTTCGTGCCGACCCCGCCTATACGCAGATTCTCACGGCGGGCAGCGTTGAATTTGTGACGCTCGGTAACAACCATGTGCTGGATTATGGCGAGCAGGGCTATCTGGACACGAAGGCGGCGCTAAACGCAGCAGGCATCGCCTTTGCCGGGCGAGACGAGGGCACGATTTATGAGACGGAAAGCGGTCTGCGCATCGGTGTTTACGCCGCCAGCTTCGGCAAAACTCAACAGATCAAGGACGGCGTCGCTGCGCTGAAAACCGCTGGCGCGGAATTTGTGGTTGCCGCCCTGCATTGGGGCGACGAGGGCAGCTACAGGACAAATGCCCTTCAGCGCGAACAGGGAAAAGCCGCGATCGACGCGGGGGCCGATTTAGTGATTGGCAGCCATCCACACACGCTTCAGCCCGTGGAGGAATATAACGGAAAATACATATATTACAGCATCGGCAACTGGTCCTTTGGCGGGAACACTGCTCCGCGCGACCCCGACACCATTATACTCAAGGTGAGCGTAAAACGGGACATCGACGGCACGGTGAGTCTTGTCGAACGGCGGCACATCCCCTGCGCCTGCACGGGCGTTGCGGGCGGGAACAACTACCAGCCCGTGCCCTATGAGGAGGGCAGCGAGGAGTATCTGCAGACACTCTCGAAGATCGACGGCAGCTTTGGCGGACCGGACCTGTCTATCAGCTACGAATATAACTTCAGCGAATACTAATACGGCAAACGCGCTCCCCCGGTTTCTCGGGGAGGCGCGTTTTTTCTCAGTTACCGCATTCAATGGAAATTTCGTTAAAAATTTTCAGTAGGTCATCGACCGAGCAGGAGTTCTTTTCCGCATAGGCCACGTCCTTGACGACCTCGCCCTTATGCATCATCACCAGCCGGTCGCCGTATTGTACTGCGTAGCGCAGGTTGTGGGTCACCATCACGGCGGTGAGCTGCTTTTCGCGGACAAAGCGGTCGGTCAGAGCCATAACGGTTTCGGAGGATTTGGGGTCGAGCGCCGCCGTGTGCTCGTCGAGGATTAAAAGGTCAATCGGGGTCAGTGTGGCGATTAGCAGTGCGAGCGCCTGGCGCTGTCCGCCGGATAGCAGGCCAACGGGCATATTCAGTTTGTCCTCCAAGCCCAATTCGAGCATTCGAAGCTGGCTTTTGTACCAATCGATGCGCTTTTTTTGCACGCCGGGAGTCAGACTGTAGCGCCTACCCTTGTTGTCTGCCAGCGCAAGGTTTTCAAGGATAGTCAGCTCCGAGCAGGCGCCCATGGAGGGGTTTTGAAAGACACGGCCGATGCGCGCTGAGCGCCTATACTCACGTTGCTTTGTGATGTCCGACCCGTCGAGTAGAATGCTCCCGCTGTCCGGCGTAAGGCTGCCGCAGATCAGGTTCAGAAGGGTCGTCTTTCCGCTGCCGTTGGAGCCGACGATGGAGATAAACTGCCCTCGCCCGACGGAAAAGTCAAAGCCCTCAAACAGCGCGGCCTCGTTTACGGAGCCTTCGTTAAAGACCTTATGGATCTTGTGCAGCTCCACAAGGAGTTTGTTATTTTCAGACATTGACCGCACCGCCTTTCTTGCCGAGCTTCTGACTGACGATGGCGATGGTCAGCAAAACGGCCATCAGCAGCTTGAGGTAGCTGGTCGGCAGATTGAGCTGTAGGGCGAGCTGCAGACAGGCTTTGTACAGAATCGCACCGCAGACGGCCATGGTGGTGAGCTTCAGGAAGCTAAGCTTGCGCAATGCGCCGGTACCGATGATGACCGCCGCCAGTGCCATGACCACCATGCCCTTGCCGGAGTTTACATCCGCGTTTTCATTGACCTGAGCCAGCACGCAGCCGGCCAGCGCTGTGCAGCCGTTGCCAATGGCAAGGCCGAGAATTTTCATTTTGCCCGCATCGCGACCCAGCCCGGTGACAAAGCGGGAGTTGTCGCCCACGGCACGCAGCAAAAGGCCGGACTTTGTTTTGAGATAGGCATCGAGGGCAAGTTTGACGGCAACGGCCAGAAGAAAGGCTATGATGAGCTGGCGGTGGCTGTAAAGAGCGGGGGGCAGCAGCGTCGCGGGGGCAGAGTTGAAGATGGTCGGCAAATTAAAAAACGGCAGGATTGCCGTGCCGCCGGTGATGATGAGATTGACTGACCACGAGGCAGTCATCACAAGGATGCCGGAGAGCAGATCGGTGATCCCAAGCTTAACATGCAAAAGCCCCGTGACGCTGCCCATGCATGCGCCGGTAAAAAAGGCGGCGATGCAGACCAGCCACGGGTTGACACCGGCGGTGATCAGCGCCGCAGCGACGCAGGCGCCCAGCGGGAAGGTGCCGTCCACCGACAGGTCAGGAAAGTCCAGGATTTTATAGGTGATGAGCACGCCCATCGCCATCAGGGCGTAGATAAAGCCCTCGCGGAGGACGGTTTCGATCAGGTTCAGTGCCATGGGTTGTCACCTGCTTTGCTAATTAATTGGCCTCGTCCGGCAGGCTGCATTTGCAGCCTGCCGGACGGTGTTTTGCCTTATGCCGCAGCCGCCGCACAAGGCTTTGAGGCAACCATCGATTATTGTTCGTCCATGTTCGCAGCGGTGCTGTAGTCCGCCGGTAGGGCAAGGCCGAACTTGGCCATGTTCGTCAGGGAATAGACTGGTGTCGCATCCGTGATGACGGCGACAGGCATGGTCTTGGGATCGGCGCCCTTGAGAATTTTGCCTGCCATCTCGCCGGTTGTCACGCCGAGGGCGACGTAGTCCAGGGTTTCGGAAGCGACGCACCCGTATTTGGCGACCTGCTCCTCCTCGGAACCGAAGATCGGGACCTTGGCCGCGTCGGCAGCGTTTGTGACGACAGAGAGGTTGTTGACGACGTTGTTGTCAGTCAAATTCGTCATGCAATCGACGCCCTTGCTCAGCAAGGAGGCTGCACCCGTTGCGACCTCGGAGGCGTCCGTAACGCCCACGGAGACAATCTCAAAGCCGAAGGAGGGGGCAAGCTCTGAGAGCTTCTTGAGCTGGGAGGCAGAGTTTGCCTCGCTGGTGGTATAGAGCACACCGATCTTCTGCGCATCCGGCATGAAGGCGCGAATCATCTTAAGCTGGGCGTCAAAGTTCAAGTTGTCGCTTGTGCCGGTCACACCGGTGTTGGGCACATCTAGGCTTTCGACCAGGCCTGCGCTCACAGGATCGGAGCAGGCGGAAAAGACCACAGGGATGCCCGCTTCCTTTGCGGCGGCGTAGGCGGTTGTGGCTGCGGGGGTGGCGATGGCGATGATAATGTCATAGTCGCGGCTTACGAAGTTCGCAGCGGCAAGGCTGTTCGTCTCACCCTCGCCCTGCCCGTCGACATAGTCGATGGTGCAGGTCTCACCGTCGATAAAGCCCTCGCTTTCCAAGCCCTCAAGGATGCCGGTATAGCAGTTGAACAGGCTGGCGTGGGTGGCGTATTGAAGAATGCCGATCTTCACCTCGGCGGTGATGGTGCTGGATGCATCGGGGGCTGCAGAGCCGGTGGGCGCCTTGCTTCCGCAGGCGGCAAGGCTGAAAGCGAGGGTGAGGGCAAGGGCGGCGCACAGGAATTCACGGATTTTTTTCATGGGGTTTTCCTCCAAAAAGTGTTTTTGGGTGTGATGGAAGATCGTGCCAAGGATCGATTGGCGGAGCCGTGCCCTTTCGGGCAAACAAAAATGCCCCTGTCCCACATGGGACAAGAGCGAAACTCCTGCGATACCACCCAAATTGACGTTCGAATGAACGCCCACTCGCTTCACGCACCATCATGCGCATCCCCGACTGATAACGGGAGGGATACCCGTCGAAGCCTACTTGCGCGTTAGTGCGCTTTCGGTTCGCCCTCGGAAGTCCATTCGCCGAACAACCGCGCGCCCCCTTCACACCGCCGGGGACTCTCTTGAGCGTGGTTCATGCCGGGTACTCTTCTTCGTCAATGGTTTTTGGATTTGGAACATTATATGCACGGATCGTTCAAACTGTCAAGGGTTTTTTTGTTTTTTAGCGCAGTAGAAAATCGGAAGCGCCCGCACGGACGGACACCATGCGGGCGCTTGGTCTGACGGAAACAGCCGCGCCTGCAGATAGAGAGAAGGGGCTGCATCAGGCCGGGGCTAGGGTATGCTGTCCGACCCGTCTGAAAAGCCGAGAACTTCGGAGGGATACATCGTAAATCCACCCTCAAGCTCAACAAACTCCGCGTCGGGATCTGCCCTGTCCATAAGCATGTCGGGACTCATGGGCCGGAGATTTGTCTCTGAGATAGAGTGCTTTTTGGGGAGCCGGCTGTAAGGGCCATGATTGTCGGGAATGTTGCCTCTGATCTTCATACGCGTTCTCCTTATATCCATTCATCGCCGTTTTGGTTTTCTTGGTTCCGCGTTTAGTATTGATCGTGGCAGCGGCGGATATTCGCGGAAAAAAAGGCAAATTTCGCAAAAAAACCGCGCGGAGCACCCTGTGCTCCGCGCGATAATCATGCACTTTTCAGACGTCAGGCGCGACCGGCAGGGGCGGACGCCTCGTCCCGAGGGTGGTTGTTCTGCCAGATGCACCAGATTGTGACGGAGGTAATGACGATCACGCCGCCGATGAGGGCAAAAACCCCGGGCGCCTCGCCGTTAAACAGAAAGACCCAGACGGGATTGAGCAAGGGCTCCAGAGCACCGAGCAGCGAGCAGGCCAGTGGTGGGCAGTTCTTGCTGGAGAGTACCAACAGGATATAGGGGACGCCGAGCTGGATGATGCCCAGCGCGAAGATGCAAAGTACGGCGGGTGCGCTTACCTGTGTCTCGGTGAAGAACATCACGGGGATGCCGATGACGGCTGTGAAAGCGTGGCCGAGGAGCATGCCACCCATGCGCGTCGCCTCGTCATTTTTACCGATGGCAAGGTACATCGCCGCCATGACCGCTCCTGCGAGGATGGCCACAAGGTTGCCGATCAAAAAACCCTTGTCCAAGCGGTCGAAGAAAAACAATGCGATGCCGAGCATCGTAAAGACGACCGCGGCGATGTCGGCCTTCCGGAACCTCTCGCGGAACACGATGGCTGAAAAAACCATCAGAAACAGCGGCGCCGTAAATTGCAGGACGATGGCATTGGCGGCGGTGGTGAGCTTGTTTGCCGTCACGAAGGCTAAAAAGGTGCTGCTCATAAACAGCCCCATCACGACAGCGCGCCCGTTAATACGAAACTTCGTTTTGGTTATCAGAAGAAAGGCCATCACCACTGCCACGGCGATCAGGCTGCGCCATCCGGCGATGACAAAAGGATTCCAGGGGATGAGCTTGATGAAGATGCCACCTGTGCTCCAGAGTGTGGCACAGATGAGCATCTGTAAGATCGCCTTGCGTTTGGGGTCCATAGTTCATTACCTCACGAAAGTTTCAAAAGAATTGATACTATCATAGCATGGATTTGCCAAAAAACAAGCGCTTGTTTTTTGCACTTTGCGGCGCTGGACGGCTCGTCAACGCGGCAATAGCCTTGCTATAAGGGACATAGCTCAATTTAGCGCGGGCATTAGTCGCGCATGGCAGAGAGCTCTCCGGTGTTACTTCTGATGCCACGCACAATTTGGTTGTAAATCATAGCCATTTGTGCTACCATATCCGTCAGAAACTGCTGAAAGCGGACGGGACTGAAAGCGAATGAAAGAATATAAAAACAAGGACATTGTTGTCCATTGGTATCCGGAGCAGTGCTCACATCCGGGAGTCTGCCTGCGCCTTTTGCCGCAGGTGTTTTGTCTAGACGCGCGTCCATGGGTCAATGTGGATGCAGCGCCGGCAGAGGAAATCATCCGCTGCATTGATCAATGCCCATCCGGCGCGCTGCGATATTCGCTTCCGGAGGGCTCATGCGTCGACCCCGCGCTGGCAAGAGGCCCCGGTGCGCTGGACTGTATGAAATTCAGAGAGAGCGCCGTGCGGGTTAAGGTCATCAAAAACGGCCCTTATCTGATCGAGGGTGGAGCGGATGTGCTCTGCTCCGACGGTACGCCGATCTATTCCGGAGCACGGATCGCCCTGTGCTCCTGCGGCTGCACACAGAATTCTCCCTTTTGCGACGGAGCGCATAGCAAGGGGCGCAAATAGCAGTTATCTCAGGCCGCCCCATCGGGGCGGCCTCGATAAATATTGTTCGTAAAATCAGAGAAACTATCAGATACGCATACAGAAGAAAGGGGACAGAAATGAAAACCTTTAAAGAACTTTACAATGAGCTGGTTGCCTCCGCACTAAAAGGAGATTACGAGGGGAAAGCGACGGTGGGTTATGACCCGCATCAGCTTGACTGCTTGCTTAACCCCGGCAAGCACCCGCTGGTGCTCAAAATGGACGACTGCGACTGCGACGCCGAACAGGCTGCGCGCTGCGCGGGCAGCTGTCCGGTCAACGCGATTATTCCCGAAGAGAAGGGCGGCATCAGGATTGATGACGCACTTTGCGTTGGCTGCGCACGCTGCATCGACGACTGTGTGAGCCAGAAGCTGACCGAGACAACGGATATCATCCCCGCGCTTAAGGCTGTGCGCGGGGCGAAGGGGCCTGCTTACGCCCTGATCGCCCCGGCCTTTCTGGGGCAGTTCCCCGGTGGTGTCACGCCCGGAAAGCTCCGCACGGCTCTAAAGGCTGTCGGCTTCGATGGGATGCTGGAGGTTGCGCTTTTTGCCGATATTTTGACGCTCAAAGAGGCGCTTGAATTTGACAAAAACATCCACACCGAATCAGACTACCAACTGACGAGTTGCTGCTGCCCGATGTGGATCGGCATGATTCGAAAGGTCTATAACCAGCTTATGCCACACGTACCCGGCTCCGTCTCACCCATGGTTGCCTGCGGCAGGACAGTCAAGTTTCTGCACCCTGACGCAACGACAGTCTTTATCGGCCCCTGCCTTGCGAAAAAGGCCGAGGCACGGGAAAAGGATCTGGCAGGAGCGGTCGATTATGTTTTGACTTTCAAGGAAATGCAGAATATTTTTGAGGCACTGGACATCGACCCCACGCAGATGGAGGAGAGCGAGAAGGACCACGCTTCCCGCGCAGGGCGTATTTATGCTCGTGCCGGCGGCGTTAGTGAGGCGGTGGAGAAAACCCTCGCGCGCATTTCTCCCAGCAGAGATATTTCCATTCGCACCAAGCGGGCAGACGGCGTGCCGGCCTGCCGCCAGATGATGAACGCGCTTCTGGAGGGAAGGCAAGAGGCAAACTTCTACGAGGGTATGGGCTGTGTCGGCGGCTGTGTTGGCGGACCGCGTTCGGTTACAGGCGCGGGAAAGGGAACGCCGCTGGTCGACGCTTATGCCGACAGCTCGGCATACCAGATCCCCATTGAAAACCCCTATGTCATCGAGTTGCTGCGCAGGCTCGGCGTCAACAGTGTGGAGGAACTTCTGGACAACACCGAAATTTTCACGCGTCAGTTTTAAGGCGCGCCCGCGAAGTCCCCCATGCTGCGGGTATAGAGCCAGACCGCCCCAACCAGTAAAAGTAAAACGGTGCCGCAGCCGATGAAGCCGCGCCGCGCCCCGAAGCGTTGGGCAAGTGCGCCGGCCAGCAGGTTTCCGAGGGGGATCGTGCCCGCGGAGGCCAAGGTATAGACGCTCATGACCCGCCCAATGCGGTTGCCGTCCGCAGCCATTTGGATGGCGGCGTTCGCGTTCGCAGCAAAGACCAGAAGAAAAAAGCCGCTTAGTCCGAGGCCGAGTGCAGTAAGCGCATAGGTTCGTGTCAGCCCGGTGAGTCCCAGGGAGAGGGCTGCAAAGATCGCACAGGCAAGCATCAGGTTTTTTTGGGGCCCTGCGGAACTGCGTGCCGCGGTATACATCGCGCCGCAAAAGGCGCCCACCCCCACGCAGCCAATTAAAAGTCCGTAGCCCGTTTCTGCCTGCCTGAGTACTGTGCGGGAGAACACCGGTGTCAGAACGCCGAAGCACATGGAAAGGCTGCTGACCGCCGCAGTCATCAAAAGAGCGCTATAAACGGGCTTTGCGTTGTAAATATACTTTAGCCCGTCGGAGATGCTTTTCAGGGAGCATGCTATTTGCTCCGGTGGAGCTTCTGCATTTTGCGACTTGTTCAGCAATAAGCTCAAGAGCACCGCACCGAAGCTCGCCGCGTTGAGAAAAAAGCTGACAGAAAGCCCCCAGAAGCGGAGGGTGAGTCCCGCGAGCGCGGGGCCGAGTGCCCGTGCCAGATTAAATGCGGCGGAATTCAGTGCAATGGCATTCATTAGCGCAGACTTTTTGACGAGGGCGTTGAGATAGGCCTGCCTTGCCGGCATATCGAGGGTGTTGACAAGCCCCAGTGCCGCAGCGCAGACAAGCAGCTGCCAATAGCGTATTGCGTCGGATGCGACCAGCAGCGCCAGCGCCAGCGTTATGGTTAGCAGGGAGCTTTGTGTTAGAATCAGAACTTTTTTCTTTGGGAACCTGTCGATCAGCTCCCCTGCAAACAGGGAAAACAGCAACTGCGGTGTGAACTGCAGCGCGGATACGAGGCCCAGCAGCGCAGCTGAGTCGGTCAGCTCATAAGCCAGCCACGGTTGCGCAGTGTTCTGCATCCATGTGCCGAGAGTAGAAACGCACATACCTAGGAAGTATATTCGGAAGCTCCTTTGCCTTAAGGAGCTGAAGAGCGCTTTGAAGTGCATAGCCTGACCAACATCCTTCGGTGCTTAGTCGCCGGCCTCACGCTTCGGAAGCGAGGCGGCGCGGACTTAGTATTGACCAAAAGCCGTCGGCTTTGCATCAAACTGATATAAACGCAAAAACGCTCCGGCAGTTTTCTGCCGGAGCGATATGTTTTAGGACTATGTCGTTTGGCTGTCCACCGGCTCCGTTGGCTCCACTGTGGGCGGAGCGGAGCTCTCCGTCGGATCAATAGGACTTTCTGTTGGGGGGGTGGGGCTTTCTGTCGGCTCGACTGGATTTTCTGTCGGCGGCAGGGGGCTTTCCGTCGTCTCCGGGGGGATCTCCGTGGGTGCCGCCGAGGGAGGCTGCGCACCGACAGGAAGGGTGTCGACCAAGTTCACAGTGAGATAAGCACCCTGCTCAAAGACCATATGGCTCGATTCATAAAGTGCCCCGTCGATGGTCGGAATAACCTTATGAACCTCATAATACATGCCGAAAGTGTTGGCAAGGCTTTGTAGAACAAGTGCCTCACAGGCAGAACCACCGGCCATCTCCGTGACGAAAGCTGTGTTCAGGTCAATGTGAAGGATACCCTCCGCATCGCGGTACAAGCTGTTTATTATGGCGCTTTTTGTCAGCACTGTGCCCGGACGGCCGGAGAAGTCCTCCTTATAGGCAGAGGTGAACTTCTTGGCCGTGTCGTCGTTAGTTTGGAAGCTCAGCTCGCTGTCTCGGTAATAGATCCGGCCGCTTTGCGTGTCGGGATAATAGAAGCGGACGGGCTGGGTGAAGTTAACCTCCGTCTGCACCTCTGCGAGGGTGGAGGAGACTTCTTGCCCACCGCTTTGAAAGACGCTTTTGACCAGGCCGACACCTTTAGCGTAATAGTTTAGAGCTTTATCCTCGCCAAGCACCCGCTCCACACAAACGGCTGTGTAACTGCCGGAGGGCGTCTCGACCACGGCCGCAATGTCCGTGATCGTGCTCACGCTGCCTTCCGGCTGCGCCCAGCTTGTGCCCTGCTGGATTGGCGCCATCAACAGAATTTCTCCGGATGCCTCCGCTCCGTCGTCAAGGTCGTTTTCGCGGTAATAGCTCTCCTCGCGGGAGTAAAGCTGTGTGATCTTATCCTCATCGATGCGCACGACGCGGGTGACCACCGTGCCGCCGTTGAGGACACGGAGCTGTAGACTGTTTTCGCTGGTATAATCGACATAGGTCTCATACGCGGCGAATTCATTGCCCTCGCCATCGTAGCGATAGTGAACGTTTTCCTGAATCGGAAAGTAGTCGCGGACTGTGCCCGTCTCTCCCGGCGCGGAGGACGGTTCAACGGCCGGAGGCTCGGATACAGCCGGCGTCTTGATGCCGTCCGGACCGCAGCCTGCGGCGGAAACAAGCATGAGGGCGGACAATATAAGAATTAACGCTTTTTTCATGGCGGAACCTCCTTTTGGGCGGCGCTATGTTACATCTGTGGAGGGAGATGCAGTTTGTTGCTTTAGACGGTAAAAGGGCGTGAAAGTTCGTGGGTGTGATTTCATAGAGGAATAATGGAGACTATTTTCAAGTTTTTCGTTGTATTTGGGCAATTCGGTGGTGCTTATCTGTTTGGCGGGTGTGGCATCCAGCGCTCAGGGGATGCCGCTATTCTAACATAAATCTGCGGAGAAAGGAAATGCTTATTTTTATACCGGAGGAAAATTCCGGGCTATTAAACGTCGAAAGCTTCCGGAATAGAGAAGAGGCTATGAAAAAAACCATAACAGCAAATTTGCACCCGCTATCTGCGCAAGAAGACCCCGGCGCACTTCGGCGATGTCGAGCCTGAAAAACAAGAAAAAGTTAGCGGGGAACAAGCCGTCCGGCCTGATCCCCGCGTGGTTTTTCACATGGATTTGTGCTGTCGGAGCGCACAGACAACCAGAGCCCCAGTTATTGCGGTTGCGGGCTTTATCTATGCGGGATTAGACGAGGCGGGAGCGTTAAGGCTTGTCGGCTGCTGGCAAAGGAGGCGCCTTGATTTTCTCCTTTCTGATACGAATTTCTCCTGCAATAAAAATTGCAAGAGGGATCAGCACTTGAAAGGGAAACGCATAATAGGCATAGTAATCCATGAAGGCGAACATTTCCATGATGTTTTTATAAAGGATTGTGCAAAGCCCCATTGCCAGCATACCGCAGGGTAAAACCATCGTCCGGTGGTTGTTTAATTGAAACAGGCTGCTCAGCCCCTTTGCTGCGGCCAGCAGGCAAATAGATATTTTTAATATTCCGGCAAGCAAAAAGTTTGAGGAAATCAGCCCCTCAAATCTTGCAATAAAGTCGCCGATTGCTATGATGCGCACCGTTACAAAAGAGGGAAAAAAGCTGAGTTCAATCATTTTCGGGCCGAGCAAAACCAGATTGCGTATAAAGACGAGCAAAAAGACAATTAGTGTCACTAGTAGTCCGTGAAAAAAGATCCGAAAGGGCTTTTCTTTGGGAAAAACGCTGCCTATATACAGGAAAAGTACCGTCTCCGCATAGGGGAAGGAAAAAATCCGAGCGCTTTCTTTGGCAATCTGCGCGGCGGGGTATTCCATCAGGGGGAGGATATCGTTCAGTCTGATCTGGGGAAGGGCGGCAGAAAAGGTTAAAAGAACCGCGAACAACACAAGGAAAAAGCTGACCACGGACCATTTTCCTATGGCATGTATGTTGCTTCTTGCAAGATAAATCGCTGTCAGTCCCAGCAGAATGATAACTGGGAATTGCGGTGTTTCCGGCATGGTTGAAACCTGAGTGAATTCCGAGAAGTTTCGCAAGACCAGGGAGGCGAGGTGAACCGCATACCAGACCATTAGGACGGTGACGGCCTTGCCGAAAACCTTCCCAAATACAAGCTCTGCGATCTCAAAAAGGGTGTTTTGAGGAAAGAGCTTCATAGTCCGCCCATATACCCAAAACAGGGGGACGGCCGCCAAAGTTGCCAACGCAATCGCCAATAAGGTATCCTGCTTTACGCTTGTGCTGACCCCAATAACGACGCTGCTGCCGAAGTTGAACAGTACGATGCTAAAAACGGCCTGGTTAAATGAAAGTTCATGATTCTGCATAGGCATCCTTTTCCGAGCTGTATTTTGCCGACTGACCTAGCCCTTAATGTGAAATACGGTATCTAAAACCTTCATTATCCCATTCGCAGGAAAGGATACGGGGATTCCGACACTGTGGAGTATCAGCGGCACAAAACTGATCCCCATGAGAATGAAATAGAGCACTTTTTCCCGTTTTTCAGCCGTCCGCAGCAGAGTTATTCGGTCATACAGGATGACCGCTAAAAATAGGAGCAAAACCCAAATAATCAAAACACTTCACCCCCTATTTAGAGGAGGCGGCGTTCAGCACAGTTACCTTGGAAGAAACAATGACCTCTACAGTCGGGTAAACCGCGTTCCACTCAGGAGAAAGCCGCCTCCACAGCTTCAGATCCTGTTTATAGATCATTTCCCCGAAGCCAAAAGCATCGGTTTGAAATTGGCGCTGAAGGAGCGTGACAACGCTTTTGATGTTATCCTGAATCATTTGGGCTGCACTGGTTTCAATCTGTTCGACCACCTGCTTGTCCGTCAAATCCAAAGCGCTGCGGTTTTCACCGATGGCTACATTTGTTTTGGTTTTGATATAAACGGTCACTTTTCCCTGCTCATAGGTGAAACTTTTATTTGTGTTGTTCTTGAGGATTTCCAAAGAAACATCATCCCCGGGCATCTCCCTCATGGAGAGCGTGATGATGCCGCCGCCCAATTGGTTTTCAATCATCAGCGCATATCTAGACTGCTCCGGAGACAAAAAACCTGCCAGCCAATCCTCTTTTATGATCGCTAGGCCATTGACTTCGAGGGACTCCTGGACGCCGCTTTGCACCTTATGCACCGCCGGAAGGAGCGCCGACTTTCGCACCGAATACAAGCCGTTGTAAATCCGATACAACTGGGTGTCCATGGATGTTCCGGTAATATTCTTGTCTTCCTTGATAATGTCGTGCAAGGTGGTGGAAATGATGCTACTCATATCCTCCTGGACTTCTAAAATACACGCGGCCGTATCCTCTTGTGAAATAACGACGCTCCACGTTTCTCTGCATTCCGAGTCGCGCAGAGCCCAATCAAGAATTGACAGAATGCCTTGATTACGAGCCAGTTCCTGGCTGATGATCATGACTTGGGAGTCGCCAAAAAAGAGTTTATCTGCTTCCTTACGTTTTGCATTCCTGGCTGCTGAAAACAGGTTTTTTCCCGAAGAATGGATGAGTTTTCCCTTAACGGCACCCATTTTTCCCGACGCGGTCAAATTGGCCGTTTCATAGCTGATATCAAAGTTGTCCGTGTTCTTGTCATAATCAATGGCGATGCCAACAACAATATTCATTTGGTCAAGGCTTCGGTAACTCCAACAGCCGCATAGGCAAAGGACGAGAAGGAGATCCAATAGGCCGATTAACAGGCGCTTAACCATCGTTTTTGCCTCCTGAAAGACGGGTGATATCGGAAGTCAGGTTGTCCGGCCGTTTTTTCATCAGTGGCCAAGGCGCGCGGAAAGTGATGTCTTTATTTTGCTGAAACCGGAAGTTGCCCTTTAGGGTTACCTGTTCTACGCCGAGGGACGTCAGATTGTAAATATGGATCACCATGATTGAAAGGCCGATTGTGAAACCGAAGAAGCCAAAGGAAGCGGAAAAAAAAGCAGAATAAAGCGCCAGAGGATCACGGGCACGTTCAGCCTGGGCACTAGTAGGCTGGTGATACCTGTAGAAGCCACGACAATAATCATGGGCGCTGCAACCAGGCTAGCCTCTACCGCGGCTTGGCCGATGACCAAAGCGCCCACAATGCTCAGCGCCTGGCCGATATTTGAAGGCATGCGTATACCGGTTTCACGCAGCACATCGAATACCAGAAGCATAACCACCGCCTCCGCGTAGGCTGGCAGCGGCACACTTTGCCGCTCTAAGGCAATCTGAATCAGAAACTGCAAGGGAAGCATTTCCTGATGAAACGCCACAACCGCGATATACAGTCCGGGAATTGAAATGGATAGTAAAAAAGCGGCGATACGGAGAAAGCGGGAAAAAGACGTGTAGTAGAAGCTGAGATAATAATCCTCGCTGCTCTGGAAATTTTCCACAAAAAGATAAGGAACTGTCAAAACCATAGGGGAGCCATCAACAAATATGGCAATGCGGCCCTCCAGCATTTTTCCCACAACGGAATCGGGGCGTTCTGTATAACCGGTGGTGCGGAAAGGGCTGAAGCGTCGGTCTCGGATCAGCTCGGTGATATAATTGGAATCTAAAATGCCGTCAATATCAATCCTATTTAAACGTTCCATGAGTTCTTGCAAAATGGTCTTGTCCACTAAACCGTCAATATAGCATACGCATACCGACGTTTTTGTGCGTCTGCCAAGCTTCAGCGTCTTTGTCTTAAGTTCATTACTGCGGATTCGGCGGACCACCTGTGATAGGTTTTGCATCAGCGATTCCGTAAAACCTTCTCGAGGTCCAATCAGCGATTTCTCGCTGTCCGGCTCTTCAATCGAACGTAATGCCCACTGCTTGGTATCCAGAATGACCGCTTCTTTGCTGCCCTCGGCAAAAACAACTGTATCGCCGGAGGTGACGCTTTCCACCACACATCGGAAGCTATCTATGGTTATCACCTCGCCCACCTGAATTACCTCCGCCAGCAAGGTGTTGCTTGGCAGGCCTTTTTCATCGGATTCATGCGCGATCAGGGGCCTGACAATACTATTATTGATGATCTCCGGATTGACCATTCCATCGCAAAAAATCAGAAAGTAGAGCAGGTTTTCCCCGTTGTTCTGCGTAATCGTCCTGTAGCGGATAATATCCATATCAAAAAAAAGCTGTTTGCTGACGGCGATGTTCTCCGCCAGACTTGGCTGAATTTTGCGTTCTTCCAGCGGAACGTTCCATTCCGCAACCGTATCGTCAATGGCCTGAGCCCTCTGCTCACGCGTCTTTTTGAGAAATCGAAACATACAGGCCTCCTCTCCGCCTTAATGAAAACCCTGGTTGAAGTGCCGATGTTTCCATAAGGATGCTTATTCTAGTAGTATAGGATAAAGTGTTTTATTTATTCTGACCCGTGGATGTCAATGGCATCCATTTGGATCTGCGTACTTGATCAATTGCAGAAGGCCTGTTTTTCGGCAAAGTTCTTCAATGGGTCACGTTTAGGGCAAAAAGAAAAAGCCCTGATTTTTCAAGGCTTTCTCAACTGTCTGGACTGAACGGTTTCAGACGTGACGTTTTGGTGCCGGTGACCGGGATCGAACCGGTACGA